>JBAYUZ010000005.1:0-47049 GCA_041674885.1 Dehalococcoidia bacterium | reverse complement strand
GCCGTGAACGAGGCTGCACGCGCGGCGCCGCGAAGGTACGCGAGCTGGCGCAGCGTCACGCCGCCCAGCCGCGCATCAAGGTCGTCGGCACGGTGGGCCGTTTCATCCGTCATATCGATGAGTCTAATCCGATTCGTTTACTTGTCGAATAGGTCAATCGCGCGTACGTTCGATCAGGCCTCGGCACAGCCGACCCGCCTCGTCCCCCGCACGCGAAGGAGTCCTCATGCCCGGTGACAAGATCAACGTCGCGATCATCGGCGTCGGCAACTGCGCCTCATCGCTCGTGCAGGGCGTCGAGTTCTACAAGAACGCGGAGTCGGGGGACGTCATCCCCGGCCTCATGCACCCGGTGCTGGCCGGCTACCACATCCGCGACATCAACTTCGTCGCGGCGTTCGATGTCGACGCGGAGAAGGTCGGCAAGGACCTGAGCGAGGCAATCGAGTCGGGCCAGAACAACACCATCAAGTTCTCGGACGTGCCGAAGACCGGCGTGACCGTTCAGCGCGGCATGACGCACGACGGCCTGGGCAAGTACCTGTCGCAGGTGATCACGAAGGCGCCGGGTCAGACCGCCGACATCGTGAAGATCCTGAAGGACACCCAGACCGACGTCGTCATCAACTACCTCCCCGTCGGCTCCGAGGAGGCGACGAAGTGGTACGTGGAGCAGGTGCTGGCCGCCGGCTGCGCGTTCATCAACTGCATCCCGGTCTTCATCGCGCGCGAGGAGTACTGGGGCAACCGCTTCCGCGAGGCGAAGCTGCCGATCATCGGTGACGACATCAAGTCGCAGGTTGGCGCGACGATCCTCCACCGCGTGCTGGCGCGCCTGTTCCAGGACCGCGGCGTGCGCATCGACCGCACGTACCAGCTGAACTTCGGTGGCAACACCGACTTCCTCAACATGCTGGAGCGCGAGCGTCTGGAGTCGAAGAAGATCTCGAAGACGAACGCCGTCACCTCGCAGATCGACTACGACATGCCGTACGCCGATGTGCACGTCGGCCCCTCCGACCACGTGCCGTGGCTGCTCGACCGCAAGTGGTGCCACATCCGCATCGAGGGCACGACCTTCGGCGAGGTGCCGCTGAACCTCGAGACCAAGCTCGAGGTGTGGGACAGCCCGAACTCCGCGGGCGTGGTGATCGACGCGATCCGCTGCGCCAAGCTCGGCCTCGACCGTGGCATCGGCGGACCGCTCTACCAGCCGTCGGCGTACTTCATGAAGTCGCCCCCGAAGCAGGTGCACGACGACATCGCCCGTGATGAGCTGGAGACGTTCATCAACACGCGCTGATCGCGCGCAGGCTCATCGCATCGCCGGAAACATCGCCGCGGGCTAGACTCGCGGCGATGTTGTTTTGGGCGTTCCGCATCGCATCCGCGCTCGCGCAGGCGGCGCCGCTGCCGGTGGCCTACGCGGTCGCCGAGGTCTGCGGTGCCCTCGCCTTCCTCGCGTGGCGCGGGGGCCGCAAGCGCTGCATCGCGAACATGCGCCACGTGCTGGGCGACGAGGCGCGCGCGCGCGAGGCGGCCCGACGCTCGTTCGCGCAGTACGCCGTCTACCTGGTCGACTTCCTGCGCTTCACCGCCATCACCCCCGCCGAGGTGCACCGCCGCGTCGTCTTCGACGACTGGGCGATGCTCGACGCCGCGCGCGCGGAGCGCGGCATCGTGTTCGTGACGATGCACTTCGGCAACTGGGATCTCGGCGCGGCAGCGCTTGCGGAGCACGGCGTGCCGGTCTCCGTGGTTGCCGACACGTTCGGCGACGCGCGGCTCAACGACCTCGTGCTGGGTGCGCGGCGAGCGCTGGGGATGGAGATCCTCGCCGCCGAGCGCATGGGGCCCAGCATCCTGCGCGCGCTGAAGCGCCGCGACGTGGTTGCGATGCTCATCGATGTGCCGCCCGACGACGGCGGGGTGCGCGTCGAGTTCTTCGGCGACACGATCGCAGTCCACGACGGCCCCGCGCGCATCGCCCTGCGCGCGGGAGCGAGCGTGTTCGCCGCGACGCTGCCGCGCGAGGCGCCGGACAGCGACCGCGTGCGCCCCGTCCTCGCGCCCGTGCCGTTCACGCCCAGCGGTGACACCGAGCGCGACGTGCACGACCTGACGCAGGCGACGATGCGCGCGCTGGAGGCGATGGTCGCGCGACACCCGGAGCAGTGGTACATCTTCCGCTCGCTGTGGCTGGCCGACCGAGCCGCCACGCCCGCCGGTTGAGGTCGTCGATGCCCGCCCTGCCCTCGCTGCACCTGCTCGCGCTGCGGCTGCTCGTGCGGGTCGGCGGGCGCGTGCCCCCGCGCGCGCTCGATGCGGCGGCTTCCGCCCTTGGCACGCTCGCGTGGTACGCGTCGCCCGCCGTGCGTGCCGTGACGCGCGACCACATGCGCCATGTCCTGGGTCACGACGCCCCCGCGGCACGCATCGATGCCGCCGCGCGCGGCTGTGCGTGCACGACCGCTCGCTACTACGCCGACTTCGCCGCGGGCCCGCATCGGGGCGCAGCGCGTCCGTTCGAGCGTGCCGAGGGACTGCACCACATCACTGATGCTGCGGCGCGCGGACACGGGCTGATCCTGCTCTCCGCACACCTCGGCAGCCCCGAGTCGATCGGCCAGACGCTCGTCGAGTTGGGACTCGACCTGCTCGTGTTCACCGAGCCGCTGTGGCCGGCGGCGCTCCACGATTATGTCCAGCGCGTTCGCGAGACGACCACGCCCGGGGCGCGCTTCGTGACCGCCGACCTCGCGGGGGTGCGTCAGGCGATCGAGCACCTCCGGCGCGGCGGCGTCGTGGCGGCGCTGGGCGACCGCGACGTGCTGGGCACCGGCGTCCCGCAGCTGTTCTTCGGCGAGCGCGCGCGGCTCCCGGCTGGCATCGCCGACCTCGCCCTCCGCACCGGCGCCGAGGTCATCGCGGGTTTCGCGCTCCGCACCCCGGGGGGTGGCATCCGTGCAGTCGTCGAACCTCCGCTCGACCTCCCGAGCACGGGTGACGCCACCGCCGACCGGGACGAGGCGCGCCGACGCATCCTCGCGGCCCTGGAGCGGGGGATCCGGCTCGCGCCGGACCAATGGTTCCCCCTGCAGCCGATCTGGAGCGGCCTGGACGGCGCCGGCGAGGGCGTACGCCGTTCGTAAATGCCCGGCGACCGGCAGCCGTACAATGTCGGCCATGAGCGATCTGCGGCCCCCTGTGCGCTTCGGCGCCGCCGACCTCCACCTCCACACCTCCCACGGCGACGGCATGGCCGACGCCGCGACGCTGCTTGACCGCATCGAGGCGCACACCGACCTCGATGTGATCGCGATCACCGACCACGACGACGTGCGCGGCGCCCTGCTGGCGCGCGAGGTGCATGCGCGCGGCCACTACCGCTTCGCCTTCGTCCCCGGCATCGAGCTCACGACGCGCTCCGGCCATCTGCTGGCGTTGTGGGTCGACGAGCCGCTGGCGCCGCTGCGCCCGCTGGACGAGACGATCGCCGCGATCCACCGCGCGGGCGGCCTTGCGGTGATCCCGCACCCGATGTCCTACCTCACGCGCTCGGTCGGCCAGCGCGCGATCGAGCGCCTGCTCGCCATCGGCGACCCGGAGGTCACGCCCGACGCGATCGAGGTCGCCAACCCCTCGCCGGCCGGTCGGCAGGCGGGCGCGAAAGCACGCCATCTGAACCGCACGCGCTACGGCCTCGCGGAGACCGGCAGCAGCGACACCCACTTCCCGGAGGAGGCAGGCACCGCCCGCACGCTCTTCCCCGGCCACACGCCCGAGGCGCTCCGTGCCGCGCTGCTGGCGAAGGCGACCCGCCCTGCGTTGCTGGGCGCGGTGCCGTTGCGGCGCATCGGCGCGCGCCGCCTCGCGCTGCAGCAGGTGCGAGGGCTCTCGACGACGCCTCGCAAGGTCGTCGCGTTCCAGGCGCGCCGCATCGCCGCCTGGCGCGCGGCCTCGACCGAGTCAGGCGAGGTGCGCGCATGAAGATCGCGCTCGTCTCGCCGTACGACTGGCTGACCCCGGGCGGCGTGAACCGCCACGTGGAGCAGCTCGCCGGGCACCTCATCGCTGGCGGGCATGAGGTGCGCATCCTCGCCCCCGCCAGCGAGCCGGTGGCCGATCCACGCGTGATCGTTGCCGGCTACCCCGTGCCGATCCCCGCCGCCGGCTCCAGCGCGCGCATCTCACTCGACCCGCTCCTCGGCCGCCGCGTCCGCCGGATCCTGGAGGAGGAGCAGTTCGATGTCGTCCACGTGCACGAGCCGCTGATGCCGACGCTGCCGATCCAGGTGCTGCGCCACTCCCGCACCGCGAACCCGGATGTGGTGAACGTGGGCACGTTCCACGCCCGCAAGGACGGCGGGAATCGCCTGTACGGATACGGTCGGCTGCTCCTGAAACGATGGTTCCGGGAGATCGATGGCAAGATTGCCGTCTCGCCTCCGGCGGCCACCTACGTGGAGCATTACTTCCCGGGCTATTACAACGTGATCCCAAACGGTGTCGACATCGAGCGCTGGGACGACCCCGCCCTGGAGCGGCTCCCGGAGTTCGACGACGGCGCCGTGAACATCCTGTACGTGGGTCGCGCAGAGAAGCGGAAGGGGCTGCCCTATCTCATCCGTGCCTTCGGCATCGTCAACGCGCGCGACCCGCACACGAGGCTCATCGTGGTCGGGCCCGATTCGCGCCGCTGGGATCGCTACCGCGAGTCGGTGGACGATCAGCGTCGCAACGTCGTCTTCTGCACCGACATCTCCAACGCCGACCTCCCCCGCTACCACCGCAGCGCCGACATCTTCTGCTCGCCCGCGACCGGGCACGAGTCGCAGGGCATCGTGCTGCTCGAGGCGATGGCCGCACGCCTTCCGGTCGTCGCGTCGAACATCGACGGGTACGCCTCCGTGCTGACCGACGGCGTCGAGGGGCGCCTGGTGCCGCCGCAGGACGTGATCGCGCTCGCCGATGCGTTGACGGCGCTCGTGCGCGACCCGGCACAGCGCGCGAGGATGGCCGCCGCGGGGCGGCAGCGCGCGGAGCACTACTCGTGGCCGCGCATCACCGCCCGCCTGCTCGCGTACTACGCGCGCCTGCGCGACGCGAGCGGCAAGGCCAGCGTCGCGCGTAGTCGAGAGCGAGCCGCCGCATGGCACGCGTGAGCCAGGTGCGACTGCTGCCCGCGCGGCCGCCTGCCGCGGTGATCGCGCCGATCGTGCGCGTGTTGGTGTTGCTCGGCGTCACGCCGACCATGCTCACCGTCGCCGGCGTGATCGGGAACGTGATCGCGGGCGTGCTGGTCGCCACGGGCCATCTCAGCTGGGCCGGAGGCGTGACCCTCGTCTTCAGCGGCCTCGACATGCTCGACGGCGCGGTGGCGCGCGCGACCGGCCGCGCGACGCGCGAGGGCGCGCTGCTCGACTCCACGCTCGACCGCGTGTCGGAGGCGGCGGTGCTGGGCGGCATGGCGATCTACGCCTTCGAGGCGCAGAACCGCGAGATGGTGATGCTGGCGTTCGTCGCGCTCGTCGGCTCGCTGATGGTCTCGTACGTCCGCGCACGCGCAGAGGGGTTGGGCGTGGCGCTCACGGACGGCCTGTTCACCCGCGCCGAGCGCGTGGTGCTGGTCGGCGTCGCGCTCGTCTTCGGCTGGCTCCGGCTCGCGCTGTGGATCCTCGCCGTCCTCACCACGATCACCGCCTTGCAGCGCCTCTACATCGCCTCGTATAAGCTGCGCACGCTGCGCCAGGAGCCGCCTGCATGACGACGTTCACGTTCAACGAGGAGCAGCGTGAGGCGATCGGCGGCATCCTGGACGAGCGGATGCAGATCCCGATCTCGATCGAGGTGTGGGCACGCAAGGACGGCGCACTCGTACGCACCGACCGCCCTGCCTGCGTGCACTGCGAGGATCAGCTGCGTCTCGCGCGCATGCTCGCCTCGCTGCACCCCGGCCTCAGTGTCACGCACTACGACATGGACAAGTTCGAGCGCCGCGCCGAGGAGTTCGGCATCGAGCGCCCGCCGTTCACGATCCTCCGCGGTCGCAACGGTCGCGAGGTGCGCGTCCTCGGCTTCTGGACCGGGACGCTGTTCCCCGCCGTCGTCGACGTCATCACCTACCTCAGCCAGGAGGAGTCGCCGTACTCGGAGGCGAGCAAGGAGGCGCTGGCGAAGGTCGACCGCGACATCGACCTCCACGTCTACGGCGCGCTCTACGACGGCTACTCCGCACAGATGCTGCGCATGACCGGTGCGCTGGCGGCCGAGTCGCGCCACTTCAAGGTGCAGTTCAGCGAGGTGATGGAGTTCCCCGACATCGCCGCACGGCAGGAGATCGAGACGATCCCCGTGATGCTGCTCGGCGGCCGCCGCTTCATCGGCGTCTGGGACGAGGACTCGCTGGTGCAGCAGATCGGCCACATCGCCGCCGGCCGCGACGACGTCGTCACGCTCGCCCAGACCGGCACCGCCCCCTACTTCACCGAGGCCGACATCGAGCGCATGCAGGCCGAGCAGGCGACCGACACCGAGCCCCGGCGCACCGAGAGTGGCCTCTACCTCCCCGGCTGACGCCTCGACCGCCGCCACACACGAAGGGCGCGCCTCACGGCGCGCCCTTCATCGTTCGCGAGGGAGTCGAGGCTAGCGGCGACGCATCAGCATGAACGCGCCACCACCGAGCCCGAGCGCCACCACCAGCGCCCCACCCAGGATCGCGTACGCCGTCGCGTTGTTCGCCCCGATCGCGGCGGCCTCACCGCTCGTGCCGGCATCGCTGCCGCCCGCGCTCGTGGTGCCGCCGGAGACGGTGCCACCCCCGGCCACGCCCAGCGGCGTGACGGTGCCGGTGCCCGCCGCCGAGGCGATCGCGGTGCCCTTCGGCGAGGGCGGCGCGGGCTTCAGCCCGTTCTTCGCGCGCCACTGGTTGTAGAGGCCGTCCTGGTCGACGCCGTAGACCTTCTGCAGCGCGTCATCGATCCGCGCGCCGCCGTAGATCGTGCGGTACAGCTCGGCGTACTTCGCCTGCCCGTAGGTGTCGATCAGGAACTTCACCGTCGACCACGACTGGCCGTAGAAGGCGTTCACCTGCGACGGCTGCGACACCGGCGAGTTGATCGAGGTGAGCGGCAACACCACGTCCTGAGCGATCGCCAGCTGCAGGCCGCCGCTGTACTCCGGCCCCGGCGCCCGCTGCGAGTAGACCGCCTGGCCCTCGTCCAGCCAGGACGGGAGACCGACGAACGGGCCGTCACCCGCGACGTGGGTCACGATGTGCGCGACCTCGTGCCGCACCACATCCTCGTTGTTGGCGAACACGAGCAGCAGGTCGGGTGCCACGCGCTGACCGCCGGTCGACACCTGCGCATCGAACGCTGCGCTGCGCGGCTGCTTCGCGGCGCGGCCATCGTCCTCACTGCGGTAGACGATGAGGCGGATCGGGTACCGCACCGTGACCTCGAGCAGCTTGCTCGTCTCCTCCAGCGAGGCGCGCGCGGCGCGGAGCGCCACCTGCGCGCTGGCGTCGTTGGCGCCGTACCAGTAGACCGTGACCTGGCCGTCGGCCTGCGACTTCCACTCGTAGCGGCCATCGAGGTGGAGGTAGTCCGCGTCGGGCGTCGTGAGCGTCTGGCCGTTCTCCAGCGTCACCACCCAGTGGTAGCGGAACTGCGAACCGACCGGGATGTAGCGCGCCGCCGTGATCGTCTGCAGCGTGAAGCTGGCATCGAGGCCAGCGACCTGGCCCTCGCCGTTGCCGCCGACGACGTTCTCCGAGTTGTCGCGCGTGGGGCTGCGCACCGCGTAGTCGAGCTTCGCCGACTTGATCGCGGAGGGTGCGCGCACGGTGAACGTGATCGCCGCCGGCTCCTTCGAGGAGGCGCCCTGCGTCGCCTGCGCCTCGACAGGTCGCGCGGGGCCGAGGGCGACGAGGCCGCCGACCAGCACCGCTGCCGCCAGCGCCGCGCGCACGCCCCCACCGACCGCCCGGTCGAGTGCGCTCGTCATGCCCCACCCCCCTCGTCCTGGCCAACCTGGTCGCGGAGGTAGGCGGTGATGAACGGGTCGATCGCGCCATCCAGGACAGCGGTCGTGTCGCTCGTCTCCGCGTTCGTCCGCAGATCCTTCACCATTCTGTACGGTTGGAGCACGTAGGATCGGATCTGGTTGCCCCAGCCCGCCTCCACGTGCACCCCGCGCAGCGCCAGCCGCTCCAGCTCCCGCTTCTCCAGCTCCCGCTCCAGCAGCCGAGACTTGAGCACGGCCATCGCCACTTCGCGGTTCTGGTTCTGCGATCGCTCGTTCTGGCAGGTCACGACAATGCCGGTCGGGAGGTGGGTGATCCGCACGGCGGTGTCGTTCTTCTGGACGTTCTGGCCCCCGTGGCCGCTGGCGTGGTAGGTGTCCACGCGCAGATCCTCGGGGCGCACCTCGATCTCCGGGTCGCTCGCGTCGAGCTCCGGCATCACCTCGACGAGGGCAAACGAGGTGTGGCGCGCGTGCGCCGCGTCGAACGGCGAGATGCGCACCAGCCGATGCACGCCGCGCTCCGCGCGCAGCAGCCCGTAAGCGTTCTCGCCCTGGATACGCACGCTGGCGTTCTTGATGCCCGCCTCCTCGCCGCCGGTGAGCGAGAGGATCTCGGTCTTCATGCGGTGCGACTCGGCCCAGCGGAGGTACATGCGGAGCAGCATCTCCGCCCAGTCCTGCGCCTCGGTGCCGCCCGCGCCGGAGTGCACGTCGATGACGGCGGCGTGGTCGTCGTACGGCCCGCTGAGCGTGAGGCCGATCTCGAGATCGGCGAAGCGCGCCGCCAGCGCGGCCACCTGCTCCTCGGCCTCGACGAGCAGCGGCGCGCGCTCCTCCTCCGCCTCCTCGGCGGCGAGCGCCAGCAGCGCCTCAGCGTCATCGAGCTCGGCGGCGAGCCCCGTCCAGGTGCCGGTGACACCTTCGAGCTTCGCAACGCGCTTCATCACGGCCTGCGCGTTGGCGGAGTCGTTCCAGAGGTCGGGGGCGGCAGACTGCTCTCGCAGCTCCGCTAGTTCAAGGGTGAGTGCAGGCAGGTCAAAGTCGCACCTGCACATCCCGCACCCTGGCCTGCAACTCGGCGATTCGAGCCTTCAGTTCGTCCATGCACCCAGTGTCGCATGAACCTCGCCGGTGCGGCGAGGTCAGCCGTGCACCACCTCCGCGATACGCTCGGCGAGCTGTGCAATCTCCGCGTTCGAGTTGTGGCTGCTCTGCGTCCGCAGGTGCGGCAGGCCGAACAGCGGCACAGGGCCGTCATTCGACTCCACCGTCCCCTCCCAGTGCCGGAGGGTCTTGGACGCGCGAGACACCGACGGATACCGCTGCTCTGTCCAGTGCCACCCCGCGACAGCGGTCAGCACCTCAGCCGCCCGCAATCCGTTGGTGAGGACGGCCGCAGGTGGACAACTGCGGATCGCAGCCAGTGCGATGCCGAGCGATGCCTGGCAGCCGACATCCGTGCTCGCGAGGTGAAGCGCATCGTCCGTCGAAAAGCGATACACACGCGAGGGGTAGGGCATCGTCTCGAACACGCCCACGCGACTCATGAAGAATCCCACCTCGTCGCGAAGCGGATCCGGGTCGCCGACCGCCGCGCCGGCCAGCAGCACGAGCGGACGCGCGAACTTCGTGTAGTAGAAGTCCTTCGGCTTCCATTCACGCAGGTCGCGACGATTCAGGTAGGCCCACAACGACTCTGGCGTCCAGGGCTGCCGTTGCTGCCACACAAGGTCGTCTGCTGACATCAGTTGAGGGTTCAGCGAGATCACCGCGACCCACTCGCGCGGACGGAAGCCTCCCAGGTCGCCCCAGAAGAACTCAGGCGTCGTCGGCACTTCGAGCAACGTGGTATCGCCCGTGAGCCCATATGCGGCGTTCAGTGCACGAACGTGCGCCTGCCAGTCGCGCTCGTAGGCGGCGTCGAATGCCGCGCGAGCATCCGCGATCCAGCCCTCGGCCACGTCGCGCCACTACATCCGCAGCGGCGCGGCGCCGAAGTTGACCGCGAAGCGCTCGCACCAGACCACGACCGTGCGGTACTTCGACAGGTCGAGATCGGCCGGCAACTCGTAGTTCTGGTCGCCTACGTTGCCCTTCATCGGCGCGATGTTCACGTAGCCCGCGCTCTTCACGGTCGCGTCGTCCTTCACATCGGCGGCGGCGACGAACGCGATCTTCACGTCGGGGCCGTTTGAGGTGCGGAAGTCACTCAGGCGCAGCACGCGCTTCCCATCGACCTCGTACACCGTCGCGGTGCCATCGGTCTCATGCGCGTAGCCGGTGAAGCGACCGCTGCTCAGCACCTTCGCACCGGCCGGTGTCGACGGCGCGGCTGCCCCCGCGGACGTCGAGGCGGTCGCAACGGGGAACGCCTCACTGACGCGGTCGTCGACGAACAGCAGCTCCGGGCGGAACGCCCACCACGCACCCACCGCCAGGGCGATGCCGCCCAACGCACCCAGCACCCGCATCGATCGAGGGATCCGCTGCAGCATGTCGTCCTCCTGCGCACGTCGGTGGGCGGCGGCGTTCTCGATCATAGCCGCCCGCGGCTGTGCCTGCGGTCACAAGCACAACGTTGACGGCCTGCAACCGCCGAGCGTTCACTGGAGATGCCGAGTCCGGGTGTCACCCGGAACGGGGGAACCAACCATTGGGGTGTGTCGCGACCCAGAGGCCGAGAGGTACCGGGCGCGTAGGCGACTTCCGACGCCGAACCCGTCAGCTAACCCCGTAGGCATTCGGAGGCAGCACTGCTGCCTCGTCCCACCGAGGTGCCGGTACGCGCAGGCGTGCCGGCGTTCCCCGCACCCGCGGGGGAAGGAGCAGTCGGATGTCGGTCATCACCATCACGGGTCACCTGGGCTCCATGGGCGGCGTCGCCGGGCGCGTCGCCGATGCCATGGGCTACCAGCTGGTCGACCGCGAGCTGGTCGCGGCGGCCGCCGAGATCATGGGCCAGCCCGAGCGTGATCTGCTTGCGCTGGACGAGCGCACCGGCTCGTTCGTGGACCGCGTCATCGATGTGCTGCAGCGCATGGGCGCGGCCTCCATGACGGCCGGCGAGGCCGCGGGCGCCTTCGACATGACCTACGCGAACGCGGCCGGCGCCAGCACCACCGCCGGCGAGCGCTACTTCGAGACGCTGCGCACGGTCATGGAGCGGCTGGCCGACGAGGGCAACATCGTCATCGTCGGGCGCGGCGGGCAGGGCATCCTCGCGGGCCGCGCCGACACCTTCCATGCGCGCGTCATCTGCGCACAGGACGAGCGCATTCGCCGCATCGCCGCGCGCGACGACATGACGATCGAGGCCTCACGCGCACGCATCGAGGAGTCGGATCATCAGCGCGAGGCGTGGCATCAGCGTTACCTCGGCATCGACTACCGCTCGCCGTACCACTACGGCCTGGTCGTGAACACGGGCGTCCTCACGGATCGCGTCGCCGCCGACCTCATCGTTCGCGGCGCGCGAGCCAGCCTCGAGGCGCCTGCCGCGGCGCACGCGTAGTCCTCGCGCGTACGCCACAGCGAGACGGCCCGGGCAATGCCCGGGCCGTCTCTCGTCATACGTGCGTGCACGTCGTGCGCGCGTCGAGTCGTGCGGGGCTAGCGCCTGACCTGCCGCTCGGCGGCCTTCAGCGTGTTCGCCAGCAGCATCGCGATCGTCATCGGGCCGACGCCGCCGGGCACCGGCGTGATCGCCGCCGCGACCTCGCACACCGCCTCGAAGTCCACGTCGCCGACCAGGCGGAAGCCGGACTTCCGCTCGGGCGCGACGACGCGGTTCGTGCCGACGTCGATGACGACCGCGCCGGGCCGCACCATGTCGGCGGTGATCGTGTTCGGGCGCCCCGCGGCGACGACGAGGATCTCCGCCTCGCGCGTCACGCTCGGCAGGTCGCGGGTGGCGGTGTGCGCCAGCGTCACGGTCGCGTTGCCGCCCGGCGCCTTGTTGCCCAGTAGCAGCGCGGCGGGCTTGCCCACCAGCATCGAGCGCCCCACGACGACGACGCGCGCCCCCGCAGGGTCGACGCCCGAGCGCAGCAGCAACTGCTGCACCCCTGCCGGGGTGCACGGCACCATCACCGGCTCCCCCTGTACGAGCCGACCGAGGCTCACCGGGTGCAGCCCATCGACATCCTTCTCCGGGTCGATCGAGGACATCGCGGCGATCTCGTCGAGCCCGCTCGGCAGCGGCGACTGAACCAGGATGCCCGAGACCACGGGGTCGGCGTTGAGGCGTGCAACCTCAGCCATGACCTCGGCCTGCGTCGCGGCGGCCGGGAGGCGAATCGTGTCGCTGGTCATCCCGACCTCGACCGCCGCCGCGCCCTTGTTCCGCACGTAGGTGTGCGAGGCGGGGTCATCACCCACCAGTACGACCGAGAGGTGCGGCGCGCGCCGGCCCGCGGCGACGAACGCGCGGACGCCCTCGGCCACCTCGGCGCGCACCTCGGCGGCGATCGCGACTCCATCGATGATGCGTGCACTCATGCGGCGCAGTATCCCACGGCACCCGGATACGGCCCACGCGCGCTAGACTCCCGCACCATGAGCACACACGCCGTCGGCGTCGACATGATCGAGACCACCCGCGTCCGCGACGTGCTGTCGAAGCACCCGGAGCGCTTCCTGAGCCGCGTCTTCACGCCGGAGGAGGTCGCCTTCTGTCGCGGCCGCGTCCCGGAGCTCGCCGCCCGCTTCGCGGCGAAGGAGGCGGTGATGAAGGCGCTGGGCACCGGCGCGCGCTCCGTCGCCTGGCGCGACATCGAGGTGCTGCCCGACCGCCGAGGCAAGCCGCTGGTCTACCTCTACGGCGGCGCCGCCGAGCGTGCAGCGACGATCGGCCTGGACGCCATCGACATCTCGCTCAGCCACCTCGCCGACTTCGCCGTCGCGATCGTCGTCTGCACGCAGGAGATCCTCGAGCAGCACCCCGCCGAGGCCCGCGAACGCCTCGTCGCCCGCCTCCGCGAGCGCGGGCTGCTCCCGTGAGGACGCCCAGCCCCGCCTGCCCGCGCCCGCTCGCCTCTCGCCGAGGGGGCCCGGGGCACAGCCCCGGTGGGGGCTCTGGGGGCGAAGCCCCCATCACAGGGCGGGCGGGCGGGCGAAACACTGTCCGGTGCGACGCGGCGCAGCCGCGACCCGCACCCGGCCGCGAGCGCAGCTCGCGCCGTCCGGCTGCCGAGGCTGCCGCATGAAGCTCGTCACTGCCGCCCAGATGCGCGCTGTCGAGGCCGCCGCCGCGGCTGCCGGCACGCCCGCGAGCGAGCTGATGCAGCAGGCCGGCCTGAGCGCCGCCCAGATCGTCTGGCGTCACATCGACGGCGACCCCGATCGGCCGGTCGTCGTACTGGTCGGCCCCGGCAACAACGGCGGCGACGGCCTGGTCGCCGCCACCGGACTCCGCGAGGTCGGCGCCGAGGTGCACGCCTACCTCCTCCGCCCCCGCGACGAGGCCGATCCCGTCTGGCGCGCCGCGCAGCAGGCCGGCGTCCCCACGACCCTCGCTGAGGCCGACCCCGACCTCGAACGCCTCGACACGCTGCTGGGTGAGGCGGCCTGCGTCGTCGATGCGCTACTCGGCACCGGCTCGCGCTTCGGCGGCACCGAGGGGCGCGCGATCGACGGCACGCTCGCCGCCGTCCTCGCCCACCTCGCCGAGGCGCGCGCAGCGCGGCCCGAGATGCTGCTGATCGCCCTCGATCTCCCCACCGGCGTCGACGCCGACACCGGCCGCGCCGACCCGCACGCCGTCACCGCCGACCTCACTGTCTGCTTCGGCTACCCGAAGGTGGGGCTGACGCAGGCGCCGGCGCGCATGCTCGCGGGCGACATCGTGGTCGCGCCGCTCGAGTTGCCTGCGGAGGCGGAGGCCTCGCTGCCATACGACGAGATCGACCCGCGCATCGCCCGCCTCGGGCTCGTGCCGCGGCCACCCGACGCGAACAAGGGCACCTTCGGCCACGCGATGATCGCCGCCGGCAGCACCCGCTACCCCGGTGCCGCACGGCTGGCCGCCGAGGCGTGCGCGCGCTCCGGCACCGGCCTGACCACGCTCGCGGTACCGGCCGTCGTACAGCCGCTCGTCGCGCCGTCCTTCCCGGACGCGACCTACGAGCCGCTCCCCTCGCAGGCGGGCGCGATGCGCGGCGCTGAGGCGGCGCGAGCGCTGCTGCGCGCCCTCGATGGCTGCGACGCGCTGCTGCTCGGCCCCGGCCTCTCGCTCACGCCTGCGATCGAGGAGTTCACGCGCTCGGTGCTCGCCGGCCTCGACGCCGTCGAGGGGCTGCGCGCCGTCGTGCTCGACGCCGACGCGCTCAACGCTCTGGCGAAGCACCGCGAATGGGCGGCGTGGTCGAGCGTGCCTCGCGTGCTGACGCCGCACCCCGGCGAGCTCGCACGGCTGCTCCGTACCTCGGTCGCTGCGGTGCAGGCGGACCGCCTCGATGCCGCGCTACGCGCTGCGCGCGAGACCCGCAGCGTCGTGGTGCTGAAGGGTGCGGGCACGATCATCGCGACGCCCGAGGGCCGTGCGGCCGTCTCCCGCATCGCGAACCCCATGCTGGCGACCGGGGGGACCGGCGACGTGCTCGGCGGCATCCTCGTCGGGCTGCTGGCGCAGGGCGCCGCCCCGTTCGAGGCCGCCTGCACCGCCGTCTACCTGCACGCCGTCGCCGCCGCCGAGGTCGAGCGAGAGCTGGGCGCGGCCCCTGGCCTCGCGCAGGATCTGCTGCGCGCGCTCCCGGCTGCCCGCCGCACGCTCGACTAGGTCGTCACCCGAGGCTACCTAGTGCATGCCCTCGTGGCCCTCGTGCCCGGCGTGCTGCATCTGGTGCTGGCTGTGATCCATCGAGTACTCATCGCGCCGCAGCAGCATCGCGCCCAGCATGCCCAGCAGCATCGCCGCGTGGCTCCAGAGCGTGAGCGTGATCAGGGAGAAGAACCCAACGGCCTCGGTCGAGGTCAGCCAGATCACCGCCAGCGCGGGGATCGCCATACCCGCCACCATCTCGACGGTGCGCTCCGTGCGGTGGCCGCGCCAGACCATGTACGCCGCCATGGGGATCGACATCGCCACCAGCATCAGCGTCTCGCTCAGGTACGGGCGGTCGAACAACGTGTCCCGCAGCCCGAACGGGTCAAGGGGCGAGTGGAACAGGATGCCGTAGATCGGCATCCCCACGAACATCGCCACCACCATCTCGGCATAATGGCGCACGAATCGGGCAGTCGAGTCGGACACGGGCGGCCTCCGTCCCCCCGCACGCCGCGAGGTGGCACGCCCTCGATTGTGCGCCCCGGACCCCCGCCACAACAGCCGAGGCAGTTGCGCCCAGTAGCCGAACGCTCTGATACCATGAGTGCGCAACGGCGGGGGGCGGGCGTCCATCCCCGGAGGCCATCGACGATGACCGATCACGCTGCGGATTCCAACACCGACCCGGTCGCGCTGATCTTCCCCGGCCAGGGCTCACAGGCCCCGGGCATGGGCAAGCTCGTCTACCAGAAGTCCGAGGCCGCACGCCGCACCTTCGAGGAGGCGAGCGACCTGACCCACCTGGACGTGGCGAAGATCTGCTTCGATTCCGACGCTGACGACCTGGCCGAGACGACCTACACGCAGCCCGCGGTGCTGACGACCTCGGTCGCCATCGTCGCGGCGATGCGTGAGAAGCTCGCCGAGGTGGGTCGCCAGGTACGCCCGCGCCTCTTCGGCGGCCACTCGCTCGGCCTCTTCTCCGCCGCCGTCGCCTCCGAGGCCCTCGAGTTCCGCGATGCGCTGTTCGTGGTGCTGGAGCGGTCGAGGCTCATGAGCAGCTTCAACGCCGACCGCCCGGTTGGTATGGCCTCGATCATCGGCCTCGACTCCGACACCGTGCGCCAGATCTGCGAGGACGCCACGCGCTCCTCGGCGGATCGCGTCGATGTCGCCAACCACAACCTCGACAACCAGACCGTGATCAGCGGCGACGTCAGCGCGCTGGAGCGCGCGATGGAGGCCGCCCGCTCACTGCAGGCGAAGGTGATCCGCCTCAAGGTGAAGGTGTCCAGCCACACCCCCCTGCACACCGAGCAGGCCGCCGAGTTCGCCGAGATCATCCGCGAGGTGCCGCTGCGCGATCCCGCGCGCGCCATCGTCTCCAACCAGACTTCGGAGCTGCTCGCTTCCGCCGCCGCCGTGCGCAAGGAGTTCGAGGAGCAGCTGCGCTCCCCCGTCTACTGGGCGGAGAACGTGAAGCAGATGGCCGCCCACGGCGTCGACACCTTCGTCGAGGTCGGTCCCGGCCACGTCCTCGCCCGCATGGTGAAGCGCGTCTCCGACTCGCTCACCGCCGTCTCGCTCGATGACGCCGAGGTCGACCCCGTGCCGATCTCGATACTGCCGCCACAGGCCGCTCCGGAAGCCGCGCACTGAGCGCGCCACTGCGCCGCGTCGTCGTCACGGGCATCGGCCTGCTGACGCCGCTCGGCAACGACCTGCAGTCCACGTGGGACGGGCTGGTCGCCGGACGCTCCGGGATCGGCCTCATCACGAACTTCGACACCTCCGCCTACGAGCACCCGATCGCCGGTGAGCTGAAGGGCTTCGTGCCCGAGGACCACGTCGAGGCGAAGCTGCTGCGCCGCATCGACCGCTCGAGCGCGATGGCGCTCGCCGCCGCGCAGGCCGCGGTCACCGATGCCGGCCTCGACGTGCGCGCCGAGCCGGAGGGCACCGTCGGCGTGCTGCTCGGCACCGGCATCGGCGGCGCCCACCTCATCGTGGAGAACCAGCAGGTGCTCGACGAGAAGGGCCCGCGCCGCGTCAGCCCGTTCCTGATCACCAGCATGCTGCCCGACACCGCGACCGGCCTCGTCGCGATCGCGCTGGGCGCGGACGGCGCGAACTTCGCCGTCACCGCCGCCTGCGCCACCGGCGGCGCAGCCCTCGGCGAGGCCGGCGAGATCGTCGCGCGCGGTGACGCCGAGGTGATGATCGCCGGCGGCTTCGAGGCGCCCCTGCGCCCCATCTTCTACGCCGGCTTCCACGCGATGCGTGCACTGGCCGAGGATGAAGACCCGACGAAGGCGTGCAAGCCGTTCGACCTCCATCGCAACGGCTTCGTGATCTCCGAGGGTGCGGGCATCCTCATCCTCGAGGAGCTCGACCACGCGCTCGCGCGCGGCGCTCGCATCTACGCCGAGTGGAAGGGCGCGGGCACGAGCAACGACGCCTTCGACATGGTCGCCGCCGCCGAGGATGGGCGCGGCGTGATGCGCGCGATCACGCGCAGCCTCAAGCGCGCCGCGATCGACCTCGACCAGGTCGACTACATCAACGCGCACGGCACCGGCACCCCACTGAACGACCGCGTCGAGTCGCGCGCGATCCGCGCCGTCTTCGGCGCGCACGCCGACCGCCTGATGGTCACCAGCACGAAGTCGATGACCGGCCACATGATGGGCGCCGCGGGCGCCGTCGAGGCTGCGGTGGCGGCGCTCACCTGCCACCACCAGATCGTGCCGCCCACCATCAACTACACGACGCCCGACCCCGACTGCGACCTCGACTACGTGCCGGGCGAGGCGCGTCGCACCACCGTCCGCCACGCGATGTCGACCTCGGTCGGCCTCGGCGGCCACAACTCCTCGATCGTCTTCGCCCGCTGGGACGGCACGTAGTGCCGTCTCAGCGCCTCATCACCCGCGCTCACTCCCCCCACCTGGAGGCCCGACCATGACCGCAGCCAACGAGCACTGGACCCCGCCCGCGCCCGTCGCGCCGAAGCGCGTGGTCGTCACCGGCCTCGGCATGGTCACCGCGCTCGGCCTCGGCGCGGAGCACAACTGGCAGTCGATGCTTGCCGGCGCGAACGGCATCCGCAACGTGACGCTCTGCGACGCCTCCGACCTCGACTCGAAGGTTGCGGGCGAGGTGCCCGACTGGGACCCGCTCAACTTCATGGATCGCAAGGAGGCGCGCCGCACCGACCGCTTCGTGCAGTTCGCGATCGCCGCGGCCACCGAGGCGCTGGCGCAGTCCGGCATCGACGTCGCCACGAACGCCGACCGCATCGGCGCGATGATCGGCGCGGGCATGGGCGGCCTCACCACCCTCGAGGACGAGTTCAAGACGCTCTTCGACAAGGGCCCGAACCGCGTCTCGCCGTTCCTGGTGCCGATGTTCATCTCCGACATGGCCGCCGGCCAGGTGAGCATCCAGCTCGGCCTGCGCGGCCCCAACTACAACACCGTCAGCGCCTGCGCCTCCGGCGCCGACGCGCTGGGCACGGCGCTCGAGGTGATTCGCCGCGGCGACGCCTCCGCGATGATCGCCGGTGGCGCGGAGGCCACCATCACACGCATGGGCATCGCCTCGTTCTCCGCGCTGCGCGCGCTCTCGACGAAGCGCAACGATGACCCGGAGCACGCTAGCCGCCCCTACGACCTGGAGCGCGACGGCTTCGTGCTCGGCGAGGGCGCGGCGGTGCTGATGCTCGAGGATCTCGAGTTCGCGCAGGCGCGCGGCGCGCACATCCTCGCGGAGTTCGTCGCCTACGGGCAGTCCTCGGACGCCTTCCACGTCACGCAGCCCTCCGAGGACGGCGAGGGCGCGGCGCGCGCGATGCGCGTGGCGCTGGCGAAGGCCGGCATCCCCGCGACGTGGATCGACTACATCAACCCCCACGGCACCAGCACGCCGCTCAACGACAAGTTCGAGACGATGTCCGTGAAGGCCGTCTTCGGCGAGGGCGCGGGCACCATCCCCATGCCCAGCACGAAGTCGATGACCGGCCACACCCTCGGCGCCTGTGGCGGCATCGAGGCGGCGGTGACGGTGCTCGCGATCCGCGACCAGCGCGTCCACGGCACCCGCAACCTCACCATCGCTGACCCCGACTGCGACCTCGACTACGTGCCGGGAGCCGCGCGCGATGTCGCGATCAACTGGGCGATGTCCAACAGCCTCGGCTTCGGCGGCCACAACAGCAGCCTGATCTTCCGGCGGTTCACGGAGTAGCGTTGTAGCGATCGACCTACCACTTCAGCCCTTAGGCTCGACGTCGGTATGCCCACTCCCGGTGAAGGTTCGCCCGTACAGGTCCCTTCCACTCACGTCCCAGATGACGATCCCGTATGCTCCCGCCCAGGCAGGGTGGTATTCATTCGCGCGAGGCCCCCAGCGGAGCAGATCCCAACGCGCTTGATTCACTCCGAGAGCGTTGAAGGAGCCAACGAAGTGAGGCTCGACTCCGTCCTGTACCGCGACAGCACTGCTTTCGATTGTGTCTGCCCAGGTCTGAGGGCTGGGACGTTCCGTCCCGGTCTGCGCGACCCAAGCGCGGATCGTTACCTGCAGCCAGGCGGTCTCACCAACGTTCTGGAGGTTCACCTCAAGTCCTTCAGAGGAAAACGCTGCTCTTGCGACACTCACGACGGGCTGACGCTTCGTCCTCAGATCGTTGATCGCGCTGTAGGCTGCCGGGATGGCAAGTAGCACGAGGACTCCAGTGAAGAGAGCCTGTGCGTACGAACTCCAGGCTCCGAGGCCCTGAAGTGATGTCGGGCTCGCGACGGGATCGAATAACGCGGTGACGACGATGATGACCACGGTGAGGAAGACAGATGCGAATCCAAGACCGAACAGAATCAGCCGTGATACTCGCACGACCCTAACTTGCCCGCATCCGCGCACGCGCCTGCACGAGGTCGTACCGGGCCTGCATGTTGAGCCAGGTCAGCGCGGAGATACCGAGGACGGCCTCCAGCTGGAGCGCCGTCTCAGCAGTCACGGACTTTTTCCCGCCGATGATCTCGTTCACAACCTTGGGGGGGCGGCCCATCGCCTCCGCGAGCGCCTTCTGCGTCATCTCGCGCGCCTCGAGCTCCTCCGCGAGGAACTCGCCCACCGGCTCCGCGTAGTCTGACTCGACTGTCTTCGTCCGGGCGTTAGCCATGGTAGTCAGTCACTTCCTCGACGATGAATGCGTCGTCCTCGATCGTCACGACCAGGCGCACCGAGCCGGTCAGCCGGATCGCGTGCTGGCCTCGGCGGTCGCCGGTCAGCGGATGCAGGTCCAACTGCCGCATCGCGTACACATCCTCGATGGTCGCGGCATCACGCAGCGCGTTGATGCGTGTCACGTAGCGCGGCCCAACCTGCGGCCCCCACGCGCGAATCGCCTCCGCGATCTGCGCGTAGCGGCGTTCAGAATTGTCGCGTCGCAAACCGCACGTCCACTCGGGCATCATCAATCCTACACCGATGGTGTCAAGGGGTGATTGCCACTTCTCGGCCACCGAGTGCACACCCGCACCCCGAACCCGCATACTGACCGCACTCCCCGCCCGCCGAGGCGCCCCATGACCACCACCGCCCCCCGCCCCACCGAGGGCGCTGCGCACACCCTCGAAGGCTCCGCGGGGCGGCGCTGGCTCGTCCGCGCAGTGCCCGACCTCACCGCCTTCGCCGACGCGCCCTGGCCGCGCCTCGTCTCGCTGCTGCTCGCCCACCGCGACGTGCACGACACCGCCGAGGGCAAGGTCTACCTCGGCCGCCCCGGCGACCTCACCGACCCCACGCTCATGCCCAACCTCGACATCGCCGTCGCGCGCCTCGCCGAGGCGTGCCGCCGCGGCGAGCAGGTCGCCGTCTTCGGCGACTTCGACGTCGACGGCGTGACCTCGACCACCATCCTCACCGAGGGCCTGTCGGCGCTCGGCGCGCGCCCGCTGCCCTACATCCCCGACCGCTTCACCGAGGGCTACGGCCCCAACGTCGACGCGATCCGCGCGCTCCACGCCCGCGGCGCGACCGTCCTCGTCACCGCCGACTGCGGCACCTCGGCCGTCCGCGAGGTCGCCGCGGCGAACGAGCTCGGCATGGACGTCATCGTCATCGACCACCACACCGTGCCGGAGGAGCTGCCGGACGCCCTCGCCATCGTGAACCCGAAGCTCACCCACTCCGAGTACGGCAGCGAGCCCGCCGCGTGCGGCGTCGCCTACAAGGTCGTCCACGACCTGCACGACCGGCTCGGGCAGCCGTACGACCCGGAGCCGCACCGCGCGCTGGTCGCGCTCGGCACCATCTGCGACCTCGCGCCGATGCTCGCCGAGAACCGCGACCTCGTGCGCCTCGGCATGGACGGCCTGCGCCGCTCGCAGCGCCCCGGCCTCCGCGCGCTCGCCGAGGTCGCCGGCATCAGCCTCGACGACGCCGACCCCGACACGTGCGGCTGGGTGCTCGGCCCGCGCCTCAACGCCGCCGGCCGCATGGAGCACGCGCGGCTCTCGCTCGAGCTGCTGCTGACCGAGGACGCCGCGCGCGCGAAGGAGCTCGCGCAGCACCTCGAGGAGCTGAACAACCGCCGCCGCAGTGAGACGACCGACGCCTGCGAGCTCGCGACCGCCGACCTCACCCCGGAGCAGCGCGAGGCGCCCCTGATCATCGTCGGCGCGCGCGAGGTGTCGTCCGGCATCGTCGGCCTCGTCGCCTCACGCCTCGTCGAGCAGTTCCGCCGCCCCGCGATCGTGATGCAGGTGGGCGACACCGAGGCGCGCGCCTCCTGCCGCTCGATCCCGGAGTTCGACATCACCGCACTGCTGCGCCGCCACGACGACCTGTTCCTGCGCTTCGGCGGTCACCGCGCCGCCGCCGGCTTCACCGTCGCCGCCGCCCGCGTCGATGAGCTGCGCGCCACGCTGCTCGCCGACGCCGCGCAGCACCTCGACCTCACCACCCTCGTCCCGACGATCGAGGTCGACGCGGAGCTCTCCCTGCACGAGGTCAACGGCGACCTGCTGAAGTGGCTGCAGCGGCTCGCGCCGCACGGCATCGGCAATGACACGCCTCGCTTCCTCGCGCGCGGCGTGACGGTGCAGGACACGCGCCTCGTCGGCCAGGACGGCGCGCACCTCCAGTTCAAGCTGCGCGAGGGCCGCGTCACCTGGAACGCGATCGCGTTCCGCGCCGCGGAGTCCGCCGTCCCCGCGGGCGAGCAGGCCGACATCGTCTACACGTTCCGCCGCGACAACCTGCGCAGCACGCTCCAGCTCGAAGTGCTCGACCTCCGCCCCGCGCAGTAGGCGGCTCCCCCGACTCTCACCACGCTCAGAGCACCGCCCCCAAGGTGTGGGCGAGTCGAGGGCCACGCCGTTCGAGTCAGGGGTCGCGGGACTTCGCCCCGCGTGGGGTCAAGGGGCGAAGCCCCTTCCAGGGTGGGAGGGCGGGAAGAACTGTCCGGCGCGGCGCGGCGAACGCCGCCCAGCGCCCGGCCGTCGGCGCAGCCGACGCCGTCCGAGTCCGACTTCCGCCCCACTGCGCCGTAGCCACCAAGGCGGGACGAACGGCCCTGCGCGGGCTGGACACGCGGGCGTACCCTCCTACCACACTTGTGGTGCCGCGCGGCGGCCTCACGACCCCTCGCGGCGTCGAGCATTGCCCGACACCCGCGTCGCACTTCCTCGCGGGTGGACGCGCGCAGGGGGTGTCATGACTCGCACCGAAGACCTTCGCAACATCGCCCTCATGGGACATGGCGGCTCCGGCAAGACCACGCTCGCCGAAGCCGCCCTCTTCCACTCCGGGGCCATCTCGCGCATGGGCCGCGTCGAGGACGGCAACACCGTCTCCGACTACGACGACCAGGAGCACGCGCACCACTACTCGATCAGCACGTCGATCCTCCCCGTGGACTGGGACGGGCGGCGCCTCAACCTGCTCGACACGCCCGGCTTCCCCGACTTCGAGGGCGAGGTCGTCGCCGCCGCCGCGGCCGCCGATGCCGCGCTGATCCTCGTCGACGCCGCCGCGGGCGTGCAGGGCGGCACCGAGGCCGCGTGGAGCCACGCCGACGCAGCCGGCGCCCTTCCGCGCATGGTCGCGGTGAGCCGCCTCGATCGCGAGAACGCCGACTTCGACCGCACGCTCGCGGCGCTCCGCGAGCGCTTCGGGCACGCGCTCGTCCCGCTCGCGCTCCCCATCGGCGCGGCGCACGACCTCGGCGGCATCGTCGAGGTGCTGAGCCGCCGTGCCTGGCGCGGCGCGAGCGCGACGCACGAGGACGCACCGGCTGACCTGGCGCCCGCGCTCGATGCAGCGCGCGAGATGCTGCTCGAATCCGTCTCCGAGACCGACGACGACCTGCTCTCCGCCTACCTCGACGGCACCGCGATCGACGACGACCGCATCGCCACCGCACTCGCTCGCGCCGTCAGTCGAGGCGAGATCGTGCCGGTGCTACCGCTCGCCGCAACGACCGGTGTCGGCGTGCGCGCGCTGCTCGATGCCTGCGCCGCGCTGCTCCCCTCACCCGCCGGTCGTGAGCACGCGACCGAGGATGGTGGCGTCATCCTCGCCGACCCGGCGGGGCCGCTCGTCGCGCAGGTGTTCAAGACGACCGCCGACCCGTTCGTCGGCCGCCTCACCTACCTCCGCGTGCTCTCCGGCACGCTGCGCGCGGACGCGACGCCGTGGAACGTGCAGCACGCGCACACCGAGCGCCTGGGCCACCTCTACCTCGCGCGCGGCAAGGACCACATCGCCGTCCCCGAGCTCGTCGCGGGCGACATCGGCGTCGCCGCGAAGCTCACCGTCACCACCACCGGCGACACGTTCGTCGCCTCCGAGGCGAGCCCACACGTGCGCGCCTCCGCAATCCCGCTCCCGGTGCCGACCTACCGCTCCGCCGTGCACCCGCACGCGAAGGCCGACGTCGAGAAGCTCGCGCAGGCGCTCGCGCGCATCGCGGAGCAGGATCCGACGATCCACGTCGAGCGCGACCCCGACACCGCCGAGACGATCGTGACCACGCTCGGCGACACGCAGATCGCGATCGCCGCGGCGCACCTCGCAAAGCACTTCGGCGTCGCCGTCGATGTGCAGGCGCCGCGCGTCCCCTACCGCGAGACCGTGAGCGCGCCCGCGAAGTCGGAGTACCGCCACAAGAAGCAGTCCGGCGGCCACGGCCAGTACGGCCACGTCGTGATCGAGGTGCACCCGGTCGCGCGCGGCGGCGGCGTCTCCTTCCGCGAGCAGGTCGTCGGCGGCAGCGTCCCGAAGCAGTTCATCCCCGCCGTCGAGAAGGGCATCCACGAGACGGTGCCGAACGGCCCGCTCACGCACTCCCCGATCGTGGACGTCGAGGTGGTGCTGCTCGACGGCTCCGCCCACGCCGTCGACTCCTCGGAGATGGCGTTCAAGGTCGCGGCGTCACAGGCGTTGAAGCAGGGCATCCTGCAGGCGCACCCCGTGCTGCTGGAACCGCTGATGCGACTGACGATCGAGGCGCCCGCCGATCACGTCGGCGACGTGATGAGCGACCTCAACGGGCGGCGCGGCCACGTGCACGGCGTCGAGCCACACGGCGCGTTCAGCGTCATCGACGCCGAGGCGCCGCTCGCCGAGGTGCAGCGCTACATCACCGACCTGCGCGCGCTGACCGGCGGTCGCGGCACCTTCACGCTCGCCCCCAGCCACTACGCAGAGGTGCCGGCTCACGTGCAGGAGCAGGTGCTCCAGCAGCTCGCACACCTGGCAACCGTCGAGGCGTAACGCGGGGAAGCCGAGGAACGACGCACGCACCGAGGAGATGGGCGACCAGCGCGGGAACGCGCCCTAGCTCGTCTCCTCGGCGCGGGCGCGCCAGATCGTGCGGTACTGGCGGCCGGTGATCGCCTCGCGCAACTCGACGAGTTCGAGCGACCGCAGTTGTCGCAGCGCACGCCGCGCCTCGGCGAGCGTCGACTCGTCGCCGCAGCCCTCGAGGCGCGAGACGACGTGTCCCCACACGCCCGCCCATTCGAGCGCCGCGACGCTGCGCGCCCACGGGATCATCGTGATCGAGTGCGGGCGATCGAGGCCCGGCCGCATCGCGTCCAGCGACGCGAACCGCTCGCGCGAGCTATTCACCATCGGCACCACGCGCACGAGCGGCGGATTCGACTCGTCACAGCGCATGTCGATGAGCAGCGTCTGGCGCAGGATCGGGAAGTAGAGCGAGACGACCTGCGCCTCGTCGATGTTCTGGACGACGGCCTCGATGTCGATCTCGTGGCCGCCGTCGATCATCGCGAGGTTCCCGCCACCACGCGCAGGAAGCGCGTCCGCCCCACCCGTACCTCGTCGCCGTCGCCGAGGTCGACCGCGAAGTCGGCCACTGCCTCGCCGTTCACGCGCACCGCGCCCTGCGACACCAGCCGCCGCACCTCGCCCTTGCTCGCCGCGAACTTCGCCGCCACCAGCACGTCATCGAGGCGGCTCGCGCCATCGAGGCGGAACTCGACCATCTCGTCGGGCGTCTCACGCCGCTGGAACGTCGACTCGAAGTACGCCTGCGCGGCCTCAGCAGCATCGCCTGGGTACAGCGTCGAGGTGACAGCGAGCGCCAGTCGCTTCTTCGCGTCGATCGGCGCGACACGCCCCGCCGCGACATCGCCGAGCAGCGCGTCGACCTCGGCATCGGTCGCCGAGGTGAGCAGCGTGAAGTAGTCGCGCATCAGGCTGTCGGGGATCGACATCACCTTGCCGTACATGTCGTTCGTGGTGTCGTCGATCGCGATGTAGTTGCCGAGCGACTTCGACATCTTCTCGTGCCCGTCGAGGCCGACGAGCAGCGGGAGCATGATCGTGATCTGCGGGCGCTGGCCGTTCTCCTCCTGGAGCTTGCGACCGGCCATGACGTTGAACAGCTGGTCGCGACCGCTCACCTGGACGTCGGTCTGCAGTTCCAGCGCGTCGTACGCCTGCATCAGGCCGTAGAGGAACTCCGAGAGGTAGATCGCGTCACCACGCTCGTACCGCCGCGCGAACGACTCACGCTTCAGGAACTCCGCGACCGTGAACTTCGCGCAGACGCGGATCACATTTTCGAACGTGAGCCCCGCGAGCCAGTCCGCGTTGTGCCGCACCTCGACCTTCGACATGTCCAGGATGCGCCCCGCCTGCCGCGCCCACGTCTGCGAGTTCGCCGCCAGCGTCTCCGCGGTGAGCATCGGCCGCGTCTTGTCCTTGTCGGTGGGATCGCCGATCAGGCCGGTGAAGTCGCCGATGAGGAACGTGATCTCGTGCCCGAAGTCCTGGAACTGCCGCAGCTTCCGCATCGTCAGCGTGTGGCCGAGCGTGAGGTCGACCGAGGTCGGGTCGTACCCGCAGTAGACGCGGAGCGGACGATCCTCCTCCAGCCGCGCGCGCAGCTCACGCTCCATCACGCGTCGCGTCGCGTCGTCACCGAAGTCGGTGCCGCGCATCAGCACCGCCAGCTGCTCCTCCACCGGAGCCATCCGCCGTGTCGTCATGCGAAGAACGCCCTTGTCTGCGCTACGTCCCGCTCGATCTGGGCGACGAGGGCATCGACGCCCTCGAACTTCCGCTCCGGGCGGAGCATCTGCAGCAGCTCGATGCGCACGACGGCGCCGTACAGGTCGCCATCGAAGTCGAGCAGGTGCGTCTCCACGCGCCGGCGCGTCCCCTCGAACGTCGGCTGGGTACCGATGTTCGTCGCGCCATGGTAGGTGTTCCCGTCGATCTCCGCGCGGGTCACGTAGACCCCATTCGGCGGCAGCGCCTGGTCCGCGCTCACGCCGATGTTCAGCGTCGGGAAGCCGATCGTGCGGCCCCGCTCATCGCCGTGCAGCACGGGGCCGCGCAGCGCGAACGGACGGCCGAGGAGCTCCGCGACCTCGCGCATCTCCCCCGTCGCCAGCGCGCGCCGGATGCGCGTCGACGAGATGTCGCTCACCTCGCCGTCGCCCCCCGACACGAGCGGCAGCGCGACGACCTCGAACCCGAGGCGCGCACCGAGCTCGCGCAGGCGCGGCACATCACCCTCGCGCCCGCGCCCGAGGTGGAAGTTCTCGCCAACGACGAGCACGCGCATCCCCGCGTCCTCGACCAGCATCCGCGTGAAGTCCTCGGCCGACACCAGCGCGAGCTCCGAGGTGAACTGGAGCACCGCGACCCACGCGGCGCCCACCTCGCGCAGCAGCTCCACGCGCCGCTCCAGGCTCTGCAGGTACGCGAACGGCACGTCGGGGCGCAGCACCGTGACCGGGTTCGGGTGGAACGTCACCACGCCCGCACCGAGGCCACGCGTGGCAGCCTCCGCGACGACGCGCGCGACCAGCGCTCGATGCCCGCGGTGCACCCCGTCGAACACGCCCAGCGTGACGACGTTCCCGCCCGGGATGGCGGCGTGGCGCAGCTCGTCGCGAACCAGGAGCACCGGCGGCCCTTTCGGTCAGTGGTGCGCGGATCGTAGCACCGGCGCGACGGCCCGCGCAGCCCCGCAGGGCGCGCGACGCGAGGCGCTAGTTGCCCTCCAGCTCGATCTCGATCGAGGCGGGGGCGGTCGCGCCCTCCAGCCGCACGAGGTTGATGTCACCGAACGCCTCGCCCTGCTCGGCGCGCAGATAGCGCACCTTGATCAGCTCCAGCACGGCGAGGAAGTCGACGATCACGGAGATGCGCGTGGGCGCCTCGCCCAGCAGCGCGAGGAACGAGAGCTGCCCGCTCTGCTCCAGCCGGGCCACCAGCGATCGGATGCGATCCTGCAGCCGCACCCGCGGCCGAGGCGTCGGGCGAGCGCTCGGACGCTCCTCGGGCACGCGCTCCAGCACCTTCCGGAACAGCTCCGCGAGCGCCTGCAGCGTGACGCCCTCAAGCCCCGGCGGGAGCGGCAGCTCCGGTGGCGGCGCCGAGCGGCGATACGCCGTGCGGTGCTGCTCCTCCAGCGCGCGGAGGTAGTCGGCAGCCTGCTTGAAACGCCGGTACTCCTGCAGCGCGCGGACGAGGTTGGCGGGGTCCTCCTCGTCCTCCTCGTCGGGCGGCGCGGCCTCCGGGTCGCGCGGCAGCAGCGCGCGCGACTTCATGAGCAGCAGCCGCGCCCCGACTGAGATGAACTCGACGAGCGCGTCCGCGTTCACCCGATCGGCCTCGCGGAGGTGCGCCAGGTACTGCTCCGTCACCGCGAGCAGCGAGACCTCGGTGATGTCGAGGCGGTGCTCATCGAGCAGGTGCAGCAGCAGGTCGAGCGGCCCCTCGAACACCGGCAGCTGGAGGACGAAGCCGCCCTGCGCCTCGGCGGTCACCGGCGCTGTGGGCGCCTCGACCGGCTCGGGCGCTGCCTCAACCACCGCGTCGGGCGTGGCGTCCGAGGTCGCTTCGGGGAGCGCGTCGAGGGGCGGCTGCTCGTTCGTCACGTGGAGGCCTGCACGAGCGGGTCGGCGATCGGGCGGCCAATCGCCTCGGCCAGTTTCCGCGCCTCACGCACCAGACCGGCGAAGTTCCCGGGCGTCAGCGACTGCGCACCATCGGACAGCGCGTGGTCGGGACTTGGGTGCACCTCGATCATCAGCCCATCGGCGCCGACCGCGAGGCTCGCCATCGACATCGGCCGCACGAGGTACCACTTGCCCGTGCCGTGCGACGGATCGGACAGCACCGGGAGGTGACTGAGCCGCTTCACGAGCGCGATCGCGTTCAGGTCGAGCGTGTTCCGCGTCGCCGTCTCGAACGTGCGGATGCCGCGCTCACAGAGGATCACGTTCGGGTTGCCGGTGTTCAGGATGTACTCGGCGGCCAGCAGCCATTCCTCGATCGTGCCGGCGATCGCGCGCTTCAGCATGATCGGCTTGCCGGTCTTGCCCGCCTCCTCCAGCAGCACGAAGTTCTGCGTGTTGCGCGCACCGATCTGCAGCACGTCGCTGTACTCCGCCACGACCTCGACGTCGCGCACGGAGAGCAGCTCCGTCACCACCGGCATCCCAAGGCGGTCGCCCGCCTCGCGCAGCATCTTCAGGCCCGGCACGCCCAGCCCCTGGAACGAGTACGGCGAGGTGCGAGGCTTGAACGCGCCGCCGCGCAGCACGTGGGCCCCGGCGGCGTGCACGCCCTTCGCGGCGGCCCACAGCTGATCCTCGGTCTCGATCGAGCAGGGGCCCGCGATGAGGATCGGCCGACCGCCACCGACGCGTACGCCATACGGCAGCTCCACGACCGTGTCGTCCAGGTGCACCTCGCGGTTCGCGAGCTTGTACGGCTTGGAGACGCGGAGCACCTCATCCACGCCGTCCATCGTGGAGAGCTCGTCGCGCAGCTCCGGGAACACGTTGCCCAGCACGGCGATCACCGTGCGCGAGACGCCGCTGATCTCCTGCCCGCGCAGGCCGAGATCCTGCAGTCGCCGCAGGATCGCGTCCCGCTGCGCCTCGCTGCGGCCCATGTTCATGATGACGATCATCGCAGCGACTCCGCGCTCTGCGCGCCCGTATCCCTCGGTCTACCGCCCGGCCGCTACTGCTCCGCGACAAGGTCGGGGCGCAGCGCGCGCGCACCCCGCAGGTAGATGTGCTTGATGTCCGCCAGCCCCTGCTCCGTGTTCACGTGCATCAGGATGCGCAGGCACTTCGGCAGGCTCCCCGGCACGCCCATCTCGTGGCCGCACATGAGCGCCACATCGGTCCAACCGAGGTTGCGCGCAGCGACCGCGGGGAACTCCGCGTTCAGGTCCGGCGAGGTGCTGAAGATGATCGAGGCGACGTGCTCGTGCTGCACGTTGTTCGCATCGACGACCGCGGAGAGCAGCTCCGCAGCCGCCTCCAGGATCGCCTCCTTCGTGTTCGCCTCGACGGTGGTTGCCCCTCGAATCCCACGGACGAGCATTGGACGGCTCCGAACTTCGCTACCTGATTCGTGACGTTTCGGACACGCCTCGACCGAGGCGCACACAATCGCTAGGTCGCGCCCGCCACCCCGCGCACGAACGCGCGCACGGCCTCGGCACGTGCAGCAGGCGCAGCCGCGCCGACCGCCTGCACGAACGCGCTGCCGATGACGGCCGCGTCGGCCACCGCCCCCACCGCCTGCACGTGCTCACGCGTCGAGATGCCGAAGCCCACCGCGAGCGGCAGATCCGTCTGCGCGCGCACGCGAGCGAGGAACTCCGGCAGCTGATCGGACATCGAGGTGCGCGCCCCGGTGACGCCGGTCACGCTCACGCAGTAGATGAAGCCGCTCGCGTGACTCGTCACCACCGCGATGCGCTCAGTGGTCGAGGTCGGCGCCAGCAGGTACACCAGGTGCAGCCCGGCAGCCTGCGCCGGCACCTCCAGCTCCGCAGCCTCCTCGGGCGGGAGGTCGACGATGATCAGCCCGTCCACGCCCGCCGTCACTGCGTCCGCGACGAAGCGCTCCGTGCCGTACGAGAACAGCGGGTTGCAGTAGCCCATCAGCAGCACCGGCACATCGATGCCCTCGCCGCGGATCGCGCGCACCGCATCAAGCACCGTGACGAGCGTGACGCCGTTCGCGAGCGCCTGCTGGTACGCGGCCTGGTTCGTGGCGCCGTCGGCCAGCGGGTCGCTGAATGGGAAGCCGATCTCCAGCGCGTCCGCACCGCCTTCGACCGCCGCGCGAGCGATTGCCAGGGTCGCGTCCGGCTCCGGCCAGCCGCCGGGCACGAACGGGATGATCGCGGGCCGTCCGGCCGCGCGCGTGCGCTGGAACATCTCGGCGATACGGTCTGCCATAGACGCCGAGGGTATCAGCCCCCTCGCCCGTCCGCGAGGGCCGCTCGGGCGCTACCGGCCCCCGCCCAGCTGCGCCAGCGTCGCCGCGAACCCGGCGCCGTTGACCAGGAAGTGCGCCGCGATCGAGGTCCAGAGCGACCCGGACGCCTCGAACCCCCACGCGAACAGCGCGCCGACCAGCGCGAACGGCAGCACCACCGCCAGGTTCGCGTGGAACAGCGAGAACAGGACGCCGCTCAGCAGTGCGGCCAGCAGCAGCCCCAGCCTCGGACGAGCCGCCCGGAACAGGAACGCGCGGAAGTAGAGCTCCTCCGCCACTGGCGCGACCAGGACCACCACGGCCCCCAGCCCCAGCACCGCCGGCCACGAGGCCCCGCGCGGCAGCGGCACCGGGTTCCCCCCCTCGAACCGCGTCACGTCCACTCCGGCACCGTCCAGCGCCGCCAGCAGCACCGCGTACCCGACCAGCACCCCGTAGGTCGCGATCCAGATGCCGAGCACCGACCACCAGCTCTTCGGCATCACGAACCCCAGCGCCGGCAGCGAGATGCCCCGCCGTCGCGCCAGCGCGAGCGGGATCACCGCGAGCGCGATCTCGAACGCCAGCGTCCCGAGGAGGCCGCCCACGAACCCGCGCGGCCGCGCCACCAGCGCGACCACGACCAGCAGCCCCAGCACGCCCGCGATCGCCGCGATCCCCAGCGCGACATCGCCCTTCGTCCAGCGCGGAGGCGCGGCCTCGGGTGGTGCGATCAGCGGAGGTGGGTCGGCAAACATGCGCCGAGCGTACCAGCCACCCGCACGACGCGCTGACGGCTCCGCACGAGTGTTCTATCCTCGAACGTGCCGTGGCGGGCAGCGGGAGGTAGGAACGTGGCACTGCGCCGCGTCACCGGAGCACGCATCGAGCGCCACGGCTTCTGGGCGTTCGCCTCGTACCGCATCTACTACACGAAGACCCAGTGCTTCGAGCTGCGCGGCCCCGACTACCGCCGCGTGAACGCGGAGCGCGCCGCCCGAGGCTTCGCGCTCGTCGGCCGCGACGGCGACCGCGTGCTGTGGTGGAGCGACCAGGGCTGCTACTGGGCCGACCACGACCTGGCCGCCGAGGACGTCGAGCTCCTGCTCTGGAACCGCCAGCGTCGGCAGACCTCGCAGCTCGAACGGCTGCGCAAGATTCGCGTCCGCGGCGAGGAGATCGAGGTCGCCCGCCGCGAACGCATTCCCGACGAGGTGAAGGCGCTGGTCTGGGAGCGTGATGACGGCCGCTGCGTGCGCTGCGGCGCAGAGGACGACCTGCAGTTCGACCACGTGATCCCCGTCGCGAAGGGCGGCGGGGGGAACATCGAGAACATCCAGGTGCTCTGCGGCGACTGCAACCGCGCGAAGAGCGCCTCGATCGTCTAGCGCGCGACCGCTAGAGCGCGACGCCGAGCGCGTCCGCGACCGTGCCGATGTCCTTGTCGCCTCGGCCGCTGAGGTTGAGCACCACGATGTCGTTCGCGCCCAGCCCCTGCTGCACCAGTTTCGGCAGGTACGCGATCGCGTGCGACGACTCGAGCGCAGGGATGATGCCCTCGGTCTCGCACAGCAGCTTGAAGCCCGCCAGCGCCTCGGCGTCCGTCACGGATCCGTACTCGGCGCGCTCGGTGACCTTCAGCCACGAGTGCTCCGGCCCCACGCCCGGGTAGTCGAGGCCCGCCGAGATCGAGTGCGCCTCCATCACCTGGCCCCACTCGTCCTGCAGCAGGTAGGAGCGCGCACCGTGCAGCACGCCGGGCCGCCCCTTCGACAGCGTCGCCGCGTGCCGCGCCTCGAGCCCCTCGCCCGCGGCCTCGACACCGACCAGCCGGATCGGGTCATCGAGCAGCGGCGAGAACATCCCCATCGCGTTCGACCCGCCGCCGACGCACGCCACCGCAACCTGCGGCAGCCGTCCCTCGGCCTCGAGGATCTGCGCGCGCGTCTCGCGGCCGATCACGGACTGGAAGTCGCGCACCATCGCCGGGTACGGGTGCGGCCCCACCACGGAGCCGATGAGGTAGTGCGTGTCGCGCACGTTCGTCACCCAGTCGCGGATCGCCTCGTTGATCGCGTCCTTGAGGGTGCGCGACCCGGCGTCCACCGGCCGCACCTCCGCACCCAGGAGCTTCATGCGGAAGACGTTGAGCGACTGCCGCCGCACGTCCTCGGATCCCATGTAGACGACGCACTCGAGGCCAAGCAGCGCGCACGCGGTCGCGGTCGCGACGCCGTGCTGCCCCGCGCCCGTCTCCGCGACGATGCGCGGCTTGCCCATGCGCTTCGCCAGCAGCGCCTGCGCCAGCGCGGCGTTGATCTTGTGCGCGCCCGTGTGCGCCAGGTCTTCGCGCTTCAGGTACACCTTCGGCCCCACCCCACCGTTGAGGGCCGCGAGGTGCGCCGACAGCCGTGCCGCGTAGGTCAGCGGCGTGGGACGCCCCACGTACGTGCGCAGCAGGTGCTCGACCTCCTGCAGGTACTCCGGCGACCGCTTCGCCTCCTCGTACGCCGCCTCCAGCTCCGCGAGCGCGGGCATCAGCGTCTCCGGCACGTACTTGCCGCCGAACTCGCCGTAGTGGCCGCGCTCGTCGGGCCCGTGCCCATCCGCAGCGTTCGAGGTGGACGAGGTGTACGAGGTCATCGGGCCGCCTCTCGGTCAGCGTCGCGCACCGCGCGCACAAAGGCGCGAACGCGGTCATGGTCCTTGCGTCCATCGGTCTCGGTGCCGCTGCCCACATCGACCGCCCAGGGGCGGACGGTGCGCACGGCCTCGCCGACGTTCTCGGGCGTCAGCCCGCCCGCCAGCAGCATCGGCATCCGCGCCGAGACCAGCCGCGCGACCTCCCAGTCAAAGGTCACGCCGCTCCCCCCGCGATACGGCCCATGCGCGGAATCGAGCATGAGCGCGACCGCGAAGCCGGGCTCCACCAGCGCCATCGGATCCGAGGGCGAGTCGAGCGGCGAGACGTGCACGACCTGGATCGTCTGGCGCGCGACGAGCAGGCAGTCCTCCCACGGCTCATCGCCGGAGAGCTGCACGAGGTCGATGCCGGCCTCCTCCACGATCTCGTTGATCTCCTCGAACGACTGATCCGCGAACACGCCGACGGTGAGCGGGCGCTTCACCTCCAGGTACGCCTCCAGCAGGCGCGCGCCGTGGCGGAACCACTCGCCCACCTCCTCGCGCACGTGCGGCTGCGCCGGCGGCGGCGTCGAGAACTCGTGCTCCGAGAGCGGGCGGCCGAGCGCGCGCACCATGTCCGACGCCTGTTGCACGTCCACGCGCCGCTTCGACTCCGCGAAGATCATGCCGACGAAGTCCGCGCCGGCCTCGGCGGCAGCGAGGACGTCAGCGGGGGTGCGGTTGCCGCAGATCTTCACGTACGTCACGTCGCGCCTCGCACTCAGCCCGCGGCGGGCACGAGCATCAGCTCGCGCGCCTTCGCCGCGATGTCGCCCGTCGTCACCAACGCCTCGCCCACCAGGATCGCGTGCGCACCCGCATCTGCCATGCGCACCGCGTCCGCCGTGACCTTGATCGAGGACTCCGCCACCAGCGTCGTCCCCGCAGGCACGATCCGCGCGAGGCGTTCCGTGGTGCCGAGGTCCTCCGCGAACGTGCGCAGGTCGCGGTTGTTCACGCCCAGCACGCGCGCGCCCGCCGCCAGCGCCGCCTCGACCTCCGCCGCGTCGTGCACCTCGACGAGCGGCTCGAGGCCCTCCGCACACGTGAGGGCGATGAGGTCACGCAGCGCGGCAGGCTCCAGCATCATCACGATCAGCAGCAAGGCGTCCGCGCCGTTCGCACGCGCCTCGCGCACCTGGTACGCGTCGAAGATGAAGTCCTTGCGCAGCAGCGCCGGGCGATCGAGGTCGTCACCGAACGCCTCGCGCGCCGCACGCAGGTCGGCGATGCCGCCACGGAAGAACGACGGCTCCGTCAGCACCGACACCGCACTCGCACCCGCGCTCGCGTAGTCGCGTGCCTGCTGTGCGGCATCGAGGTCGGCGTCGAACAGCCCCTTCGATGGCGAGGCGCGCTTGATCTCCGCGATCAGCCGCAGCCGCGCGCCGCTCGGCGCACCGCGCCGCCCCTCGCGCAGCCGCGAGGCGAAGTCGACGCGCCCGCCGGGCAGCGCCGCCTCGAGGTCCGCGAAGCGCGCCTCGGGCACCGCCACGCGATCCTCGGCGAGCCGCAGGCGGCGGTCGGCGACGATGCGGTCGAGCACCGTCCCCGTCTCGCGCGCGCCATCGGCGGCCGTCACCTCAGGCACGCCGCGTCGCCTCCACGAACGCGCCGAGGCGGGCCGCGGCGTCGCCGTTGTCCATCACCGTCTTCGCCTGCTCCACACCCTGCCGCAGCGATGCCGCGAGGCCGAGCACGTACAGCCCTGCCCCCGCGTTCGCGGCAACGAAGTCGCGCACCGCCGCTGGCCCTTCGCCGGTGAAGATCAAGCGCATCGTGGTCGCGTTCTCCTGCGGCGTGCCGCCCACAACCTCGGACAGCGCGTGCGTGGTGAGTCCGAGCTCGTTCGGGGTGATCTCGCGCGTCGTGACCTCGGCCCCGCGCACCTCGTACGCCGTCGTCGGGCCGCTGACCGAGATCTCGTCGAGCCCCTCGGCGCCGCTCACCACGAGCGAGTGCCGCAGCCCGAGCCGCGCGAGGACGTGCGCCATCTTCTCCGCGAGCTCCGCGTTCGGCACGCCCAGCACCTGGCAGTTCGCCTGCGCCGGGTTCGTCAGCGGACCGAGGATGTTGAAGACGGTGCGGATGCCAAGCTCGCGTCGCAGCGGCCCCGCGAACTTCATCGCCGGGTGGAACGCCTGCGCGAACATGAAGCCGACACCGGTCTGCTCGATGCAGCCCGCGACCTGCTCCGGTGAGAGCGCGATCTGCGCGCCCAGCGCCTCCAGCACATCGGCGGAGCCCGACTGCGAGGACGCCGCGCGGTTGCCGTGCTTCGCGACCTTGCCGCCCGCCGCCGCGACGACGAACGCCGCCGCCGTCGAGGCGTTGAAGGTACGCAGGCCGTCGCCGCCGGTGCCGCACGTATCGAGCAGCGGGCGCGTCGCGACCTGCACCTGCAGCGCGTGCGCGCGCATCACACGCGCCATGCCCGTGATCTCATCGACGGTCTCGCCCTTGAGGCGGAGCGCGGTGACGAAGGCGCCGAACTGGGCCGCGCTCGCGCGCTCGCCCATGATCTCCTCCATGCAGGCCGCCGCCTCCGCCTCCGTCAGGTCACGACCGAGGTCGACGAGCGCCACCAGCGCCGCGCGGATCGCGTCACCCGGCATCGAGGTCGTCATGCGGGGGCTCCCGTCCGCTCCGGCTGCCGGTTCGGCATCGCGAGGAAGTTGCGCAGCAGGTCGTGGCCCACGGTGGTCATGATCGACTCCGGGTGGAACTGCACGCCCTCGATCGCCAGTGTGCGATGCCGCACGCCCATGATCACGCCGCTCTCCGACCGCGCCGTCACCTCCAGCACCTCCGGCACCGAGGTCGGCTCGATCGCGAGCGAATGATAGCGAATCGCCTCGAACGGGTTCGGGAGGCCGGCAAACACGCCCTGCCCATCGTGCGTCACCATGCTCGTCTTGCCGTGCATGATCTCGCCCGCGGAGACGATCTTGCCGCCGAATGCCTGCCCGATCGCCTGGTGCCCCAGGCACACGCCGAGCAGCGGCACCTTGCCCGCCGCCGCCAGGATCAGCTCCACCGAGATCCCCGCCTCATCCGGCGAGCACGGCCCCGGCGAGACGACGATCCGCTCCGGCTGCATCGCGAGGCAGTCCGCGACGCTGATCTGGTCGTTGCGATGCACCTCGACCTCCGCGCCCAGCTCGGCGAGGTACTGGTAGAGGTTGTAGGTGAACGAGTCGTAGTTATCGATCAGCAGCAACATCGGTGTGTCCTTCGAGGTGATTCGAGTCAGGCCTGCGGCAGCGCCGTGCTCTGCATCGCCTGCAGTTGTTGGATGTGTTCACGGTCGTGTGCCGCAATGCCCTCCAGCTGCTCCCGCACCTGCACGGCGCCCCGTTCGGGGTGCACACCAAAGTGCAGCAGCTGCTCCGGCATGAGCGACTGCACGATCCGCAGCGTGTCGTCGTGCACGCGCAGCAGCCGCTCGCGCGCCTCGGCGTCCGAGGGGCGGCGGTGCAGCCTGCGCTCCACCTCCGCCTGCTCCGTGCTGAACTCGCGCCAGCGGTGGCCCGGCGTCTCCGCGAAGCGCAGCGCCTCCGCCACCGTGTACGCCTCGCGCGCCGCGCAGTGGTGCAGCACGTCGACCGGCGCCCACTCGCCATCGAGGGCACGCTCGCGCGACGCCGCCGGCACGCGCTCGTACGCCGCCAGCAGCTCCTCGCGCGCCGCGATCAGCGAGCGCTCCAGCGCCTCGTGCACGTTGCCCTCGGACGCGCCGCCGCCGAGCCACACCGCCACCTCGGGCACCACGTCGACGCCCGCCAGCAACGAGGGGTCAAGCCAGCCCGCGTCGTCGAAGTCACGCCCGTTGAAGCGCGGGTCGCCGCCCCAGCCGACCACGTCGAAGACGTTGACGACGATCTCCTCGTCCGCCGAGGGGATCGAGAGCGTCTCCGCGAACGCGAACGAGCCGGCGCTCAGGTGCAGCGCGTCGCGCACGATGCGCAGCGCGGCGCCCTCGGCGGTCTCGTGCTCCGCGACGCCGTCGAACGGCACCGACCAGCGACCCGCGGCGACGCCGGCGTGGTGCTGCACCATCAGCACCTGCCCGTCGTCGCGGCGAATGCGCACGCCCGCCGCAACGATGATCGGCCGCCCGGAAGCGTTCGAGGTCATCAGTAGCCGAGGCTCCCGCTCGGGACGGTCGCGCGGCGCTCGGCGTCGTCGATCGCGGTCATCGCCGCGCGCGCCTTGTGCTGCGTCTCCTCGAACTCCTTCACCGGATCCGAGTCGTAGACGATGCCGCCGCCCGCCTGCACGTGCGCCCAGCCGTCCTTCATCAGCACGGTGCGGATCGTGATGCACGTCTCCACGTTGCCAGACAGGTCGAAGAAGCCGACGCCGCCCGCGTACGGGCCGCGCAGGTCGGGCTCCAGCTCCGCGATGATCTCCATCGCGCGGATCTTCGGCGCACCCGAGACGGTGCCCGCCGGGAACGCCGACCGCAGCGCCTCGTACGGACTCAGGCCCGCACGCAGCTTCCCCTGCACGTGGCTCACGAGGTGCATCACGTGCGAGTAGTGCTCGATGTCGAAGCGCTGCGTGACCTCCACGCTCCCCGCCTCGGACACCCGCCCCACATCGTTCCGCCCGAGGTCGAGCAGCATCACGTGCTCCGCGAGCTCCTTCGGGTCGTGCGACAGCTCCTCGGCCAGCCGCGCGTCCTCCTCGGGCGTCGCACCGCGCGGGCGCGTGCCGGCGATCGGGTGCACATCGACGCGACCGTCTTCCACGCGCACCAGCAGCTCCGGCGACGCGCCGACGAGGTACGTCTCGCCGAACTTCAGGTAGTACATGTACGGCGAGGGGTTGATCGCGCGCAGCGACCGGTACACCTCGAACGGGTGCGCGCCGGTCTGACGCGAGAACCGCTGCGAGATCACCGCCTGGATGATGTCGCCCGCGTGGATGTACTCCTGCGTGCGCTTCACCGCGCTCAGGTACGCCTCGCGCTCCCAGTTGGATCGCACCGGCTGCGCCGTCGGCCCATCGCACGGCGTGTACGGCAGCGCCGAGAGCGGCTGACCGAGGCGCGTCACCAGCTCGTCGATCTTGCGCTCCGCCTCGGCGTAGTTCGCCGCGATGTCGCCTTCGAGCGGCACGTTCGCTACGACCTTGATCTTGTGCTGCAGGTGGTCGAACACCAGCACGGTGTCGATGAACATCAGCCACGACTCCGGCACGCCGAGCATGTCGTGCTCCGGCGCCGGCACCCGAGGCTCGAAGTGCCGCACCGCCTCGTAGCCCAGGTAGCCGACGGCGCCGCCGTGGAAGCGCGGCAGCCCCGGCACGTCCACCGAGCGGAAGCGCCCGATCTCCGCCTCGACCTCATCGAGGGGATCGCCGTCCGCGTGCTGCCGCGCGACGACGCGCTGCGGCTCCGTGCCGATGAACGAGTAGCGCCCGACGCGCTCCCCGCCCTCGACGGATTCGAGCAGGAACGAGTAGTCGCCGCGCGCGACCTTCAGGTACGCCGAGACCGGCGTCTCCAGGTCCGCGCGCACCTCGCGGTAGACGGGGCAGATGTTGCCCTTCGATGCGAGCGCGCGCACTTCGTCGAGGCTGGGGGTGAGGTCACTCACCGGATGCTCCCTTCGGCTGGACACGATCGAGGCGGTCGGCACGCCACGCGCGCCACCAGCCCTCCGCCGAGCGTGTCTGCGCTCGCCGGTGCGCCGGTCGCGGGCCCGCGTTCCATGCCATCTCGTCGTCTCCTCCCGCCGGTCACCCGGCTCCCACCATGCGAACCGCAAACAAAAAGGACCATCGCCGGTCATGGGGCGATGGTCCTCGCGGTGCCACCCATATGCCGCACGATGCGGTTGCCCGCTCGCGCGCTTTACCAGGCACGGCGGCACCTCGACTGATCGAGGCTCGCGATGCCCTGGGCATGGATAACGGCGCCCACACCGTCGACGCCTACTGACGCTCACCGAGCGCGTTCGGGCCGAGACTCCCGGGTCCATTCCGCCGCTGCTGTCGAGCGCCGGGCTCGCACCTGCCCCGGCTCTCTGCGCCCGCCTCGGCTCTCGCCTCCGCAGGTTCGCTCCGCTGTGCGGCGTACTCATCCCGTTCGACGTCAATCTGTCGATCCGAGTACGTCTATCGAGGCTACGGTGCGGCGCAAGAACGTGTCAACCGCGCGCCACGTCCGAGGTTCGGGCTACAGCCCGCGCATGTACGGGTTGAAGCGATCGTCAGCCGCTACGCCCGCCCAGCGGTCGACCAGCTGCATGAAGTGGTACGTCTGCAACCGCGCGATGTTCCGCCACATCGTCAGGCCGATGCTGGTGTCGCTGTCCATCAGCACGTGAAACGCGTCCGCCGAGATGCGCACGAAGCGCGTCGGCTGCACCGCCCGGTGCCCCTGCGTCACCCGCCGCGGCTCCACCAGCGAGACCAGTCCGTAGTCCTCGGACGGCAGCACCGGCCGCGTCCGCTTCCCGTCGCCGGTCAGTAGCTCGGCTTCCCCCTCGCACAGCACGTAGACGGCATCCAGCACATCCCCAGCGTGCGTCAGGAACTCGCCCGGCTCCAGCCGGATCTCCTCCGCGATCGCCGCCACCAGCCGGATCTCCGGCATCGTCAGCCCACGGAACAGTGGGATCCGAGGCAGCAGCTGGATCAGGTCTTCCGGCAGCGTCGGCTGGCTCGTCATCGGGTCTCGCATGCCGGCCTCCGTGCCATCAATCGAGGCTAGACCTCGATCGCCGTCCGCCCTGGGCGCGCGTGCTCAGCGTCCACGATCGCCAGCACGGCGTCCACCGCGTGATCGATGTCGCCCTCCACGTTGAGCACCGTGTGATCGAACTCGGCGCTCACCTCGTACTCGCGCGCTGCCGCGGCCAGACGACGCTGTATCTCCGCCTCGTCCGTCCCGCGCTCGCGCAGCCGGCGCTCGATGACCGCACGATCCTCCGGCTCCAGGAACACGAAGAGCGCGTCCGGCAGCAGCTCGCGCAGCGTCACCGCGCCCTGCACGTCGACGCGCATGATCACGTCGCGCCCCGCCGCCAGCGCCTCCCGGAGCTGCGACCGAGGCACGCCGTAGAAGTTGCCGTACACCTCGGCGTGCTCCAGCAGCTCGTTCCCCTCCAGCGCCGCGATGAACGCATCGCGGGTTGTGAAGAGGTAGTCGCGCCCATGCACCTCGTTCGGTCGAGGCGTGCGCGTCGTCATCGTCACGGGCACCACGAAGCGATCCGTGCGCTCACGGATGCGCGCGATCAGCGCGTCCTTCCCGACCCCGGACACGCCGGAGACGATGACCACCAGGGGCGGTGACGTCTCCGACAAGCGGCTATGCGCTCGCGTCCACGTGGCGCATCGCGCCGACGCGGCCCGCGAACGTCTCCGGCGTGATGGCGAGCAGCGCCACCCAGTCGTTGTCCAGGACAACAACCGCCTTCGTCCGCCGACCGCTGGTGAGGTCGATGATGTGACGCTCCTCTTTCCCGCGCTGGATCATGCGCTTCACAGGCGCCGAGGCGGGCGTCGCAATCGCGACCACGCGGTTCAGCGCCAGATGGTTCTCGAAACCGACATGAATCAGTTCCGTGCCTGCCATGGTGGCTGTTCCTTGTCAGGACGCTCCTGTCGCGCCCAGTCGTCGGAGGTGCCCCCAGAACTCCGGGTACGAGACTGCTACTGCCCCTGCACCGGACACGGTCGATTCGCCTTCGACCAGCATCCCGGCGACTGCGGCGAGCATCGCGAGGCGGTGGTCACCCACCGACTCCGCTCGCCCGGCGTGCAGCGGTACGCCACCGTGCACCACGATCCCGTCCGGGCGCTCCTCCACGCTGGCGCCAAAGGCGCGCAGCGCGGCAGCCGTGGAGGCAACCCGGTCGGACTCCTTCACTCGCAGCTCCGCGGCGTCACGGATCACCGTGTCGCCCTCTGCGAACGCACCCGCGAGCGCCACCAGCGGCAGCTCGTCGATCGCGCGCGGGATGAGCCCGCCGCCGACCTCGATGCCGTGCAGCGGCGCCGAGGTCACGCGCAGGTCCGCCACCGGCTCGCCGCCGGTCACGCGCTCCTCCAGCAGTTCGATGTTCGCGCCCATCGCGCGGAGGATGTCCAGCAGCCCGGTGCGCGTCCAGTTCACACCCACGCCCGTGAGCAGCAGCTCCGCGTCCGGGTGCACCGAGGCCGCGACGATCCACGCCGCCGCCGTGCTGATGTCGCCCGGCACCACCACGTCCACCGCCCGCAGGTCGCCGGTCGGCGGCGTGATGGTGATCGCGTTGCGCTCGCCCTCCGGCACGGAGGCGACGCCCGCGCCCATCGCGCCGAGGATCTTCTCGGTGTGGTCGCGCGAGATCGAGGGCTCGACGACCGTGATCGGGCCGTCCGCCGCCGTCGCCGCAACCAGCAGTGCCGACTTCACCTGCGCCGAGGCGACCGGCGTCTCGATGCGCGTGCCGCCGCGCAGGCCTCCACCTCGGACGACGATGGGCGGGAGCGTGCCGTTCGCACGCGCGTCGATCTGCGCGCCCATCTTCGTGAGCGGCTGCACGACGCGCGCCATCGGGCGGCCGCGCAGCGACCCGTCGCCGGTGAGCACCGTGAGCATCGGCAGGCCCGCGACCACGCCGGTCAGCAGGCGAATCGTCGTCCCCGAGTTGCCGCAGTCGAGGACGTCCGAGGGCTCCTTGAGCGCCGCGCGTCCCTCGCCGTGCACCACCAGCACGCCGTTGCCCAGCTCATCGACGGTGACACCCAGCGCGCGCACGCAGCCGAGGCTCGATCGCGTGTCGGCGGCGTCCAGGAACCCATCGATGCGCGCGTCTCCGGCGGCGAGCGCGTTGAACAGGAGCGCGCGGTGCGTGATCGACTTGTCGCCGGGAATGGCGATCGTCCCCCGCAGCCGAGGCGGGCGCGTAACCGTCATCACATCAGGAACTGCGGCGGTGACCACGGGCTGCCCCTTCGTCCTCGCGGCCTACTGCCGACCGAGGTAGCGCATCTCGCGCTCCGACTCGCTCAGGCGCTCGTCGGCACGCTTCTGCAGCTCACGAGCGCGCTCCGCAAGCGCACCACCGAGCAGCAGGTCCATCATCCCCGGCTCCGGGATCTCGTCGAGGATGTCGTCGTGCACCTCGCGGCGACCGACGACGCCCTCGCGGTACGCCGTGTATTGCAGGTTCGTCTCGCTGATCGATCGGAACAGCGCGTTCTCGTCCGCGCCGCTCGCGATCTCGTCCTCCAGGTCGCGCAACGCCTCGCGGTACCGCCGCAGCCAGTGCACGATCTGCTCGCGGTTGGTGAGCATGATGTCGTGCGCCATCGCCGGATCGGTCGCGGTGAGGCGCGTCGTGTCCTTGAACCCCGTCGAGGCGAGGAGCGACAGCTCCGGCCACGCCTCCGACCCACGCGCGAGCCGGAACAGCGCCGTCGCCGCCACCATCGGCAGATGCGAGATCGCCGCGACGTAGGCGTCGTGCTCCATCGCGTCCATGAACTGCGGCTTCGCGCCCAGCGTCTTCGCGAGCGAGTGGATGACATCGACGGCGTCCGGCGGCGTGTGCCGCGGCGGCGAGATCACCCAGCGCGCGTCCTCGAACAGCGTCGCCTCGGCCGCCCGAGGCCCGTGCTCGGTCTTTCCCGCCATCGGGTGCCCACCCACGAACGCGACGTGCGGCGGCAGCGTCTCCGCGGCCCAGCGCAGCACGTCGGCCTTCGTCGATCCGGTGTCGGTGACGATCGCCCCCGGCACCAGCGACCCGGCGATCTGCTCCATCACCTCGCGGATGCCGAGGATCGGCACCGAGATGATGACCAGCTCCGCGCCCTCCACCGCCTTCGCGGGGTTCGGCTCGCTGCGGTCGACGGCACGCGCCGCCTCCGCCTGCCGCGCGTGATCGCGGTAGCGGTCAGAACCGATGATCTCGATGTTCCCCGCGGCGTTCGCCTTCAGCCCGAGGCCGATCGAGGCGCCGATGAGACCAGTGCCGATGATCGCGACACGAGGCATGGAACCGCCCTCCGATGGGTGGTGGGTGCGTTTGATAGTGTACGGCGGATTGGTAGCGGCAGGACTCGTCAGCAGGCGTCGTCCGCCGCCATGAGCCACCGCAGCTCCTCGTCATCCGGCGGCACCGCGTCCGTGTGGTGCGCGACCAGCCAGCGCACGCGCTCCGTCGAGGTGCCCGCAACCTGCTCCGCGCCGAGCCGTGCATGGTGCCGCAGCCGCCAGAGCGCGCCCCGGAACCCCTCGCCCTCCACGCACCACCGCTCGCGCCGCGCCTCGCCGAGCGCGCCCAGCAGCACGAACGCGACGCGCTCCGCCAGCCGCAGCCGCCCCTTGCCGACGTCATGGAGCAGCGTCGCCACCTCCAGCGCCGTCGAGGGCAGCCCGCCCGATGCCGCCATGCGTGCACGCAGCCAGAGCAGCATGTCCATCGAGTGCCTGCGGTCGCGGGCGTCCATCGTCATGAACAGGACACGCTCGGGCTCGCTCAGGAGCGCGCGCACGCTCGCCACCTCGCCCGCGCGCAGTGCCGGACGCAGCCCCAGCAGCACCTGCCGCACGCGGTAGGCCGCGCGCGAGGCGCCTCGCGTCGCCTCACTAGCCAACGAAAGCGCTCGGCACCCCGACCACGGCGCTCAGGATCAGCCGCCGCAACGGATCCATGACCTCGAACAGCGGATTGAACGCGCCGCCGGTCAGGAACGGCAGGAAGAACAGCAGCATCAGCAGCCCCGGCCCCCAGCGCTCCAGCGGCTCCGCCTGGCGGCTCAGGTCGGGCGGGAGCAGCCCCAGCACCACCTTGAACCCGTCGAGCGGCGCCAGCGGCAGCAGGTTGAAGACCGCCAGCAGCACGTTGATGTAGATGAACCACGACAGCATGAACCCGCCGAGGTACACCGGGTCGAACCCCGTCTGCAGCTCACGCGTGTACTCCAGCAGCCCGAACCGCAGCGGCAGCCCGGCGGCGAACGCGAGCAGCAGGTTCGACACGGGCCCGCCGAGGGCGATCAGCACCATGCTCAACCGCGGGTTCGCCGTCGCGTTCGGGTTCACCGGCGTCGGGCGCGCCCACCCGAACCCGACCAGCAGCACCATCAGCGCGCCCATCGGGTCGATGTGCGCGCGCGGGTTCAGCGTCAGCCGCCCGAACCGCCGCGCCGTGCGGTCACCGAGGCGATCGGCGACCGCCGCGTGCGAGAACTCGTGGAACGACAGCCCCACCAGCATCGATGCCGCGAATGCGAGCAGCAGCGCGATCACCGCCGCCGGTGCGAGCGTGAAGTACTGGAGCGATGCGAGCAGCAGCATGCAGCCCAGTCTACGTGCGCGCCGAGGTTTGACACACGCTGGCGGCGATTCCTACGCTCGCTGCACCTCGCCGGCGCGCTTCCAGCCGTCGCCGCGAGGTTGCGTCGGGCTGGCGGGCAACGACGCGCAGGGGTACCTCCCACTCCCCATGACATCGGTGGTGTGATGGCTTCGGTGCTGTGCTGATGCAGTCCCGCCGCGTGCTGATCGTGCTCGCCGCCGTCGCGGTCGTCGCCCTCGCGGGTGGCGGCGCGCTCTACTGGCGCGCCCAAGGCAGCACGAGCGCCCCGACCGGCCCGCGCCTCATCTTCGCCGAGTTCGGCCCGACCGCCGACCGCGTCTACGTCGCGCCCGCCGACGACCCGGCGCAGCGCACGCTCGTCACGACCGTCGATCACGTCGCGGAGTGGGGCATCAACCCCGCGCTCGCCCCGGCCGGCACGAAGGTCGCCTACACCGTCCTGCCCACCTCGACCGTGCGCCCGCAGGCCGACTCCCCCGCCGAGCTGTGGCTGCTCGATGTCGCCACCGGCACCAAGCAGCGCATCACCGGCGACGCCGACCTGCGCGTCCCCCCCGTGTTCGACGCCGAGGGCAAGGCGCTCGTCTACCGCGCCAGCGCCAGCGGCGGTCGCCAGGCGCTCGTCCGCGTCGACGTGGCGAGCGGCACCCGTCGCCCCCTGCTCGAGGCGGAGACCGCGTTCGGCGTGTTCCCGGTCGGCTTCGCCCGCGACGGCGCGCTCGTTTACGCCTCGCTCTCCAACGACGGCACCGACCTCTTCACCGTCGCCGAGGGCGGCACGCCGAGGAAGCTGCTGCACGCCTCCGACCAGCTCGCGCGCGACTGGCGCGTCGCGCCGACGGGCGACGCCGTCGCCTACCTCGCACCGGTCATCGGCGCCGAGCGCGTCGCCTACCGCCTCCACGTCGCGAAGCTCGACGGCTCCGCCCCCACCCGCCTCGGCGAGGGCAGCGGCGAGCAGTACGGCGGCGCCTGGCGACCCGCGGGCGATGCCGTGACCGTCGGCCAGCAGCCGACCTCAACGCCGGGCGCGAGCGCTGCCACGCTGCCGCTGAACGGCGGCGGCCCCACGCTGCTCACCGCCCCGCCCCGAGGCTTCGACCATCCGCTGACGTGGAGCGCCGATGGGAGCGCGCTCGCGGTGCGCACCTTCGATGGCATCTCCTCGACGTCACCGGGCCGCGAGTCGACGGCGGTGATCGTCGGCGGCCAGCGCCGCGTCGTCTCCGCACCCGGCGACGTGATCGTCTTCGGGTGGCTCCCGTGAGCCGCCCCCTGATCCGCCGCCGAAGCGTCTGGGCCGCGCTGCTGCTGCTTACCGCGCTCCTCGCGTGGTCGCCGCAGCACGCCGAGCACGCGCAGGCGTGCGCCTTCCTCCGCACCCCCCAGGCGTACGAGGCGTCCCAGTCGCGCTCCGACTACTTCGCGGCGATGGACGCCGCCGCCACCGACAACCTCTTCCCCGGCGACCCCACCTTCGGCATGCCCGCGATCGAGGTGGGCGGGCGCACCAACCGCGCCCCGGGCCTGCGCCAGATGCCGCCCTCGATCCTCCGCTCGATCGGCTGGGTGGAGTCCAACCTGTCGATGGCCGCGCGCTCTGTCCCGTTCCAGTCGACCGGCCCCGCGCTCGTCTCCTTCGACTGCGGGCACGGGATCATGCAGATCACCTCGGGCATGACCGTGCCCCTCGGCTCCAACAACCAGCCGACGAACTCGCAGTCGAACATCGCCACGCATTACGTCTACAACATCGCCCGCGGCGCCTCGATGCTCGTCGAGAAGTGGAACCAGGCCCCCGAGCTGCGCCCGATCGCCGGCACCGACACGAACTCGAACCCCGCGATCCTGGAGAACTGGTACTTCACGATCTGGGGCTACAACGGCTTCACCGGCCCCGGCGCGAACATCTCCAATCACCCCCTCGACCCCGTCTTCACGACGCGCGAGGCGTGGCGCTGCGACGGCTCCCAGTCGCGCTCCCGCTACCCGTACCAGGAGCTCATCTACGGCTGCCTGCAGAACCCGCCGACCTCCGGCGGCCAGCGGTTGTGGGCGCCCGTCGCCGTGACGCTGCCGAACACCGCGCTGCCGCAGTGGTTCCAGCCGCTCTCCGTCGCGAACTTCGTGTTCCCGTACTCGGCGATGGACATGCCGACGCCCGCGCCGGGACACGTCGAGGCGTCGCCGAACGTGAGCCCCGACTACCGCACCCGCGCGCTCGGCGTGCCCGCTCCCGCCGTCGACGGCCCCCCCGTGCAGCTCCGCCTCGACACCGGCCCGGAGGCCGCCCGCGCCACCGTGCGCGTGCGCAACAGCGGTACGGGCATCCTCGTCTGGTCTGCGATCCCCTCGGCAAACTGGATCGTCGTCGACCCGCCTGCGGGCGTCTCGCTGGGCGGTGACGTGCCCTGCAACGCCGGGGCAGGCTGCTCGCCGACGACGGCGATCACGATCAGCGTGAACCCGGTGCTG
>JBAYUZ010000004.1:0-48489 GCA_041674885.1 Dehalococcoidia bacterium | reverse complement strand
GGTCGTCGATCACGAGCACGTCGGCACGGCGGCCGGTGAGGCCACCGCCGACGCCGACGGCGCGCACGCCGCCCCGGTGCCCCTGCAGCGACCAGTCGCTCACCGAGTTCGTGCGCGTCGAGGGCCGCAGCCCGTAGAGCACGCTGTAGTCGGCGCTGCTCACGATCTCGCGGCTGTACCGGCTGTGCGTCTCGGCGAGGTTCGCCGCGTAGGACGCCTGCACCCACTGGTGGTCGGGGTGCTCGCCGAGGTACCACGCGGGCGCCTGCACGCTGACGAGTTCGCTGTTGTGGGTCGGCAGCATCGAGCGACCAGCGAGGAACATGTGCGACGGCGAATCGACTTGGATGCACACCGTGTCTGCCGTGCCTGCCGCGACCGCGTAGACGTAGCGGCCGGGGTGCTTCACGCCGTCGCGGCAGCGGGTCGCCTTGCGTGGCATCCGCGCCGCGCCCGCCATGTAGAACATCACGCGGTACTTGGGGCCACAGTCCCTGCCGTTGATCGTCGCGCGCCCCGTGCTGATACGCGCTTTCACGCCGAGCGACCGCACCAGTTCCAGCACGCCATCGGCAAGCATGGCGGAAGTCGAGCACACCTCGACCTGCCCCCGAGGCCCAACGTGCCCGTCGGTGTCCACGATGCCCTGCAGCAGCGCGCGCCGCTGTGCCTCGCTGGCGCGCAGGTAGGCGGCCGGGATGTGCTTGTTGCCGAGCACGCCGAGCGCGCGCAGGTGGCCCACGACGCCGAGCAGTCCGAACGTGCCCGCCGTGGCGCGGTCACTCGTGCGCACGCCGCAGCGCTCAACCTCGGCGCGCATCCACGCGATGTCAGACTCCCCCTGCGTGATCGTCGCGTTTGCGCTGCTGCCGTCACCCAGCCACGCACCAAGCACGTACGGCGGGATCGGCAGGTCGGCGTCAGGTGCAGCCAGCGCACCCTGCGCCCGGATCAGCGCACGCTTACCGCGCGGTCGCGCCAGCACTTCGGTCGTGTGTCGCCGCCACACTGGGCGCTTCCTGTCGAGGCAGGCCACCCACTCGTGGGCGGCGTCGGCGACGATCGTGTCGCCGTCGTCCGTGCGCACCTCGTACACCGGGCGGCCGCGCCATACTGGGCTCACGGCGACCACGCGGCACGGCTCGCCAGTATCCGCGAACACGCGGTCGCCGGGGCGCAGTTCGCCCATCATCCGCCAGCCGTCCGGCGTCGGGATCGGCGTGTCGAGTGCGAGCGCCTTGCCGTGCTGCGGTGGCACCTCGACCATCAGCCAGTACGGCGACGACGACGGCACTCGGCCGGTGTTGCCGCAGGTGTCGCACCAGCACAGCAGGCAGGGCAGCAACTCGCCGGTGAGCCTGAGCCCGCCACACGCGAAGCAGTCGAGGTCGCCGCAGTCGGGGCACGGCTCGTACTGACTGAGCGCCGCCTCAATCTCGGCTGCCATCACCTCGTGCAGCCGCCCGGCCTCGTACCCCGGATAGAACCGCTTGGCGAAGTCGAGCAGGTGCGCAGGGCGCTCGTGTGCCGGGTCGGTGACGGTGGCCGTGGGCGAGAGGGCCGGGCGTGCGGCGAGTTCCGCCTTGAACTGCTCGCCGCCCTGCCGCAGCAGCGCGTACAGCGTCTCGTCGTCAACCTCGGTGATCGGCACTGAGCGCACCACGGTGCCCGCTTCCTAGCGCAGTCCGGCCCTCACAAGGTAGCAGCGGATGTGCGTACAGGGCGGGCCACCGTGCGGCGGGTGCGGGTCGTCAGCGGCATCGTGCACCGGCTCACCGCACACCGTGCAGAGGCAGTGGTCAGTTGGCATGCGTGGCAGCGTACGCCCGATCGGCGATGACGTGCAGCGGCGGGTAGGCGGCGGTGGTGTAGCCGCGCATCTGCGAGCGCGTCGCCTGCGCACGTGCACAGCGTGCGCCGCAGGTCGGCGGGCCGATGCGCCCGACGCGCAACGCCCGGCGCCAGTGCTCCCGCTGGTGCTCGGGGTGCCACACGAACAGCGCGCCGCACTGCTGGCAGAGCATCGGGATCAGCGTGTAGGCGGTGGCGATCACCACCTGCCCGGCGCGCGTGAACCCCGGCCGCTGCGACGGGAACACGCCCTCGGCCTGCAGGCGCGCAGCCCACGCGGCCTCCTCGGCTGGCGTCATCGTCGGGATCGCGTCCGGCATCAGTCGTCGAGCCTCGACACGCCGTTCGCGAGCGCGATGGCCGCGATGACCGCCCGGTGCTGGTCGCTGTGCTCGTGCTCGCGCCAGTCGCCCTCGGCGATCTCGCCACCGCAGGCCACGCACGCCGTGCCCCGGCCGCCGAGGTCGTACGGCGTGAGCACACGCATCACCGCCGCCATCGCGTCGTGCAGCGCGCGCTCCGGGTAGTACCAGCCGTACTCGAACAGCACCGCACCGCACCGGCAGCGCGCCGGGTCGCCAGCAGCCAGCGGGTACATCATCCCGTGGGCGTGCAGGCCGAACACGATGCGGCTGCCGTCGTCGAGCGTGTCGACGCGGCGCGGCACCCACGTCGTGAGCGGCGCCACGGTGAGCGCTGCGCGCACGCTGTCGAACGCGGTGCGCCTGCCGATCGCGTAGCCGAGTGCCACGCACGCCATCGCCCCGCCAACCATGCCCAGTATCTCGATCACTTGCGGCCTCCTAGAGACTCCTCGATGTGGGCGTCGTGCTCACGGAAGGCGTTATCGAGGACGACGTATGCACGAGCGCGTGCGTCGTTCGCTTCGTCCCACGATTGACGCATCTCGTAGGGCGTGCTGATGAGCCGCAGTTCGGCGTCCCGTAGCGCGCGCGCCGCCTCCACCAGTTCCTCGTAGGGCTCACGGATGGAGCGCTGTCCGGCGACAAACGCAGTCAGGCCGCGTGGAGCGCGCACCCCTCGGCGCTCACGCCACGCGAAGTAGGCGCGGCGCTCATCAGCGGTCGCGTCGCTACCGTCCAGCGCGGCGCCTTCGGCATCCTGTGAGGGGGTAGGCGAGGCGGGGCGCTGGTACTCGTGGTGGAAGCGCGAGCCCGCCAGCGGCTCCATCAGATCAGCGTGAGCCGACTCAGGGATGCCGCACACTCCCCACTGGCTGTTCGGGAACGCGCACTGCTCGTCATCGCTAGGGACTACGGGAGCCGGGATGGCATTGTGGTCGGGGACATGCTCCCAGTACGCGAGGTCGGTGCCTGCCATCCGCTGCCGGATGCGACTGCCGCACGTCCCGCACACGGCTTCCTGCTGCTCGCTGTCAGGCATTGGATGCCACCCATCCCCCCTCGTGCGGCCCGGTGTGCCCCGCTGGCAACCGACATCGCCACTCGCGCCCCGGTGCCCCGATCGCCGTGCGCGCGGGCACGTTACCGCAGACAGGCGCCGCTGCGTCAGGCACTAGGCACCGCCTCGAACAGCGCGGACTGCACCGGGGCGGCGTCGGTGAGGCGGAACGCGATCACCCACACCCACGTGCCCGGCGTCCACTCGCCGTACAGCATCGCCCAGTAGTCGCGGAACGCCTGCGCGTGCTCGAACCCCTCGCGCACCGCCGCAGCGTCGATGATGGCGCCCACGCGCTCCCGGCGCACCGACTCCACCAGCAACCGCGCAACCTGCCGCTTCCCGCGGCCGGGCTGCACCGCGTAGGTGCGCCCCGGCTCGTACGCGCAGGGCGACACACCGCCGAGTTCGTTGAAGCGCACCGGGCGTCGCGTCTCCACCTTGTCGCCTGCGAGCACACGCTCGACGAGCACCGGCTTGAAGATCACCGCCGCCCCCTCGCCTTGCCGCGCAGCGCCGCGACGTCCTCCTGCAGCGTCTCGACGGCAGCGATCAGCGCCAGCACCAGCGCGGCCGTCGCCTCGCGCTTTGCCTTGGCGTCGCGGATGCGCACCACCGCCTCGAACTGCTCCCGCAGGTCACTCGCCACTGGGTACCTCCGTGCTGCGCCATGCCCCGAGCGCGTCGAGCGTGAACGCGTAGGCGTCGAGCGCGATGTTGATGTTGCCGTAGGCGATGCGCTGCTGCTGCTCGTCGGCTGCCGTGCGCCATGCGTCGACGCAGGCACGCACGCGCTCGCGCCGGTGACCGGCCTCGGCCAGCAGCCGGGCGCGCACCGGGTCGGTAGGGGTGGAGGTGGTCATCGAATCGTCCCGTCTAGGCGGCACTCAACGCCGCTCGCTGCGATCGCCATCGGCACCCACCTGCAGGCGTACGCCTCGGCGCACCGCTCGTCGCTGCCGCACCGCCTGTGCCCGACCTCGTGCATCACGACGTGCTGCATCGCGTACGGCGTAGCCCACAGCGCCTCGTCGATCACGACGTCCCCCGCGCCGATGCCACGGCCAGCCGGGCACACCGGATCGAGCACCCCCACGCCGTCCGCGCAGTTGTAGCCGCTGTACGGCGCGGGCACGTCGTGCACCAGCGCGAGCATGCTGCGCGGTACGTCCGGGGGCGGCTGTACCCCCGTGAGCCCGGCGAGGCCGAGCAGTAGCCAGTAGACGGGAATCAGTGTCATGCGTTGCCCCTCTCTCTGCGCGGGCACCGTACCACCTAGCGGCGCGCTGGCGCAAGCGGTCAGCGCACGAGCCGGGCCGACGCCTCGACGAACGCCTTACGCACCTGATGGCGCTTCTCGCGCTTGCCCGAGACGCTCAGCGCGCCGAGGGGCCTGATCTCCACGGTGAGCGCCGACACCTTCACCACGGCGAACTGCGCGCCGGGATGCCTGCCGTGCACCCACTCGTACACCTCGCCCGGCATCACGGCAGTGCCGCCCGCGCTACGTCGGCGGCGCTCAGGCGCTGCTCTGGCGGCACCCAACGCACACGGCACGCCTCGAACACGTCGGCCTCCTCGGGCGTGGGCCGCAGTTGTACGGCGCCGTCGTACAACTGCGCACCGCGCGCCTGCCCGCCGCCGCTTACCTGCTTCCACCGCACGAGCATCGCCGGTGCGAACCCGTCGTCGGGGCGGCCGCTCGGCCCCACCCCCGAGCCCGTGCGGATCATGTAGTTCAGCCCCCACGTCTCGGGCGTGCAGACGAACACGTCGACGCGCATCTGCGCCTCGGGCAGCCACAGCCGCCAGTACCGCCCCTCGGGGTTGAGGTGCCACGGCACGAGGTCGTGCGTGCCCGGCTTGATCACCTCGACGCCGGGCATCGCCTCGATCGCCTGCTGGGCGAGGTTCACGCGCCGCTCGGGCGGTGCGCCAGCGAACAGGTCGATCTGGCCCTGCACCTGCTCCGTGCCCCAGCGCGGGATCAGCACTAGTTCGATGTCTTTGACCAGCGGCTTGCGGCGGCGGATGCTCCCGGCGATCTCGATGCGCTCGCACGCGTCGAGCAGCCCGGCGCGCAGCCCTTGGGCGTGACGCGTGGCGTCAGCCAGCAGCACGCTCACCGTCCGCCACCGGCTGCCGCGAGGATCTGCTCGGCGCGCTCGCGGATCGACTCCGCGTGCCCCTCGAGCCCCAGTTCGCGGGCGACTTCCTCGGCCCGCTTCATAACCTCGCCCACGTCGAGCGCGATGCGCTTCGTGAACCGACGCGGCTCCGCCAGCCGCAGCCACTCGACCGCCATCTTCGGGTCGGGCGGCTGCCCACCGATCCCCACCGTGCCCGCGATGAACACGGCGTTCATGGCGACGTGCACCGCCTGCTCGCGGGCGCGCGTAACCGCGTCGGCGAACTCGGCGTAGAGCGGCGTGCTGGGCCGTTCGTCGGTGCCAAGTCCGCGGGCAATCCACTCGTGGACGGTGGCGGTGCCAATGCCAGCGGCGGCGGCGGCGGCTTCGAGCGTGGAGCCGTTCACGAGGCTGGTGACGATCGCGTCGAACACCTCCGGCGTGAGGGCGGTCTTGCGGCCCTCGAGGCGGAATGGGGAGCGGTTCTGATTGGCGGCGTCGAGGTCTTGGCCGGTGCGGGCGAGGGCGACGATGTCGTGCCCGGACAGTTCACCACGGGCCGCTGCGCGCTGCAGGGCCGTGGCTGCTGCCCCTTGGAGCGCCTTCCCCAGCGTGGCTCGCGTGTCTGGCTGCTGTGCGGGCACGGGCGGCTTCGTGCGGGCCATGCGCTACACCCTCTCTGCCTTGTTGCCGGTGTACGCCTCCCAGCGGTCGATGCACACCTGCACGTACTGCGGGTCGAGTTCCATCGCCCAGCACGCGCGGGAGGCGCGCTCGGCTGCGATCAGCGTGGTGCCTGAGCCTGCGAACGGCTCGTATACGTCGCCCTTGTGGTTGCGGATGGGGCGCTCCATCGCCTCGACGGGCTTCTGCGTCCCGTGGCCGTGGCCAGCGTCGTCGCGGGACGCGATTTCCCACACCGTCGTCTGACTGCGCCCACCCAGCCAGTTGGCGGTGGAGCCCTTGCGGACAACGTACAGGCACGGCTCATGGCGCCAGTGGTAGTGACCGCGGGATATCGAGAAGCGATCCTTCACCCACACGATCTGTGAACGGATCTCGAAGCGCTCGGCGATCAGGCTTTCGATCACCTCACGAACGTGCACTGCAGCATGCCAGACATACGCCACGCTGGACGGGGAAAGCGCCCACGCCTCGCGCCAGTCGGCCCGGTCATCGTTATGCACCACGCCGAGACGGCGGTGCGAATCGTTCAGCCCCGCCCACGCCTCTTCACGCCACGACGGGTCGTAGGACACGCCGTATGGCGGGTCGGTGACCATGAGCGCCGGGCGCGCGCCGTCCAGCAGCCGGGCCACGTCCTCCGCCGACGTCGAGTCGCCGCACATCAGCCGGTGCGCCCCGAGGCGGTAGACCTGACCGCGCTTCACCTTCGTGGGACGCAGCGCAGGTACGTCGTCCGGCTCCGTGTGCCCCGACACGGCCTCCGCGGGTGCGGATGCGGCCAACGACGCCAGCAGCCCAGCGAGGGCGCCGTCCTGCGGCGGGAGCGCGGCCAGCAGGTCGGCCAGCAGGTCGGGCGCCATGCCCGCCATGCCGGTCAGCGGGTCGAACGTGGCGAGGATCAACGCTTCCTCGTCCGGGGAGAGGTCGACGTAGACCACCGGGATCCGCGCCTCGCCCCGGTCGCGCGCAACCTCGACGCGCAGGTGTCCGTCCACCAGCAGGCCGGTGCGCTGGTTCACGATCACGTCCTGCACCCAGCCGACCTGAGCCAGCACGTCCTCAAGCGCCGCGCGCTGCTCCGGGCTGTGGGTGCGCCAGTTCTTCGGGTTGGCGAGCAGCGCCGCGGGGGCCGCGTTCCCGTGCTTCACGATCCGTGACTGCAGCCCGGTCGTCGTCGCCATCAGTCCTCCTCGGGTGTCCCGTTGAACTGCTCGCAGGCGCAGCCCTGAGCCTTGCACCGGCCCAGCATGCGGCGCCGGTCGTAGTGTGTGCGCTTGGCGTGGGTGCAGCGGCAGCGCGGGTCGCTCACGGAAGCGGCTGCCCCGGCAGCCCCGGCAGCACCGGGCGAAACTCGTGCCCGGCCAGCACCGGCTCGCGGAACGCCTCGCGCAGCAGGCCGTCGAGCCCGCCGAACAGGCAGTCCTCGCACGTCACCGGGCGGTTGAGCGTGAGATCGGCTGGCGGCGTCACCGCGATCCCGCAGTCGGTCGTCACCCACGTAGTGAGCACCCGCCCGCCACCGATGAACTCGGCGTCCTCGACCGTCACCTGATGCGTGACCGTCTCGGTGCCGGGATCCGTGTCGCCCACCCATGTGCAGCGGAGGTCAGCCACCCAGTGCCTCCACGATCCGCGCCATGATCGGCGCGGCGACCTGCGGTACCCATGCGTTGCCGAGGCTCACGAGCCGGTTCTTGGTCTGCGCATCGCGCGGAGCGGTCGGCAGCGCCAGCGGCCCAAGCGACTCATGCCAGAGCCAGTAGCCCGCGTACTCCGGGTTCGTGCCCTCTATGTCGCCGACGCGGTAACAATCGAGCCCCCACGCATCAGCGACCTCCCACGGCGCGATCAGATCCTCCGGGTTCGTGATCGTGATGTCAGTCCAGCCCGGCGGGTACCCCATCAGCGCCTCGACCCATCGCGGGTTGAGGAGTCCGCTGCGCGGCATGTACCAGTCACCAAGCAACGCCACGTGCGCTTCCCCCGAGAGCCGTGATTTCGCAGCGATGGCGGCATAGTCAGTGCCTTCCCCAGAGTCTTTCCAGTCACGCGCCGCAGCAGTCGCCCACAACGGATCAGAGAGCGCACGCACAGCGCTCGTGAGCGTGTCCGGCGTGCCGTGATGCGCGCCCGTCTGCTCCGAGTCCTCGGCTCGAGGCGTCGGGTAGATCGCCGCTCGTACCGTTTGGATGAGGTTGATCCCGCCCTGCGCGCTGTTGGCGCGCGAGTCTGTCTGATTCGATCCGGCGAGGGGAGTCGGATACAGCGCCGCCGAGGCCTGACCCGAAAGAAGCAACTCGCCGGACCGGGCCCCGCCCCTGCTCTTGTTGCCCCCACCTTCGATGCCGTTCGGCGTCTGCCACTGTGGCCACGCGATCGACCGTACGCTCGCCTCGCTCGACGTGCCGACCTCGTACGCCTCCCGCCCGCGCACGACACCGGCGCGCGGCCACTTCATGACTGGTTCGCCACCGAACAATCCGGGCCGCTCCCAACGCTCGCCCGTCCACACGCCGACGAGACGCGCGTCGACGGCGCGATCCTCCGGCCAGAACGGATCGAAGTCCGCGACCGCGCCAGCCTTCCAGCCGACGATCCAGACGCGATCTCGACGGTGATGCGCGCCCATGCTCGAGGCAGAGCGCCCGTCCCACGCGACGTGATAGCCGAGGTCTACGAGGTCGCCGAGTACCGTCCCGAGGTAGCCCGGCAGCGTGCCCGGCGTCTCCACGTCCGCATCCTCGTCGTCCTCCAACACAGCCCCCGCCGGGTGCGGGTTGCGCAGCGCCGGGACGTTCTCGAACAGGACGGCACGCGCCCCGATCTCCTTGGTGATGCGCTTGATCTCGGGCCAGAGGTTGCGCGGATCTTTCGCCCCGCCACGCAGCCCAGCCACGCTAAACGGCTGGCACGGGAACCCTGCGCAGAACAGGTCGACCGGCGCGAGGTTGTCGCGGCCGCACGCGTAGACATCGCCGTACACGGTGAGACGGAGCCGCGCCTCAAGGATCGCCGCCTGATGCTTGCCGATCTCTATCGCCCACTGCGAGCGAATCGGCAGCCCGGCGATGAGCGCCGCCACCTCGGCGCCGCCGAGCCCGGAACAGGCAGTGCCCATCGTGATCACGCCACACCGCCTCGTCGGGGGCGGGGGCTGGTGCGGGTGAGCGCGGGCACGTAGCCCAGCCCGTTCCAGATCGCGACCTCCACCCACTCCGGGGCCAGCACGTCGCGCTCGAGCACGTACCAGCCGTCGGTGCTGCCGCCGCGGCGGAACTCGTCGACCCACGCGAGCGGCACGTTGTGGTCGAGCGCCCACGACCGGAACGCACGGGGCGCGATGCCGAGGCGCGGGTCTAGCCGCACGGTCAGGCGCACGGCTGCGCGGTCGAGGTAGCCGAGGCCACGCACGCCCGTGCTTGGTGCACCAGCCCAGCGCTGCGGGCTGCGCGCCTGATCCGCCGTGAGGAACACGACGTCGGGCAGCGCCTCGCGGCGGTCGGCCCAGCGCGGGGGCAGCGGGGCGTGCGCGCGGATGAACTTGTCGCGGGCGATGTCGCGCGCCGCGTGCTTGCTCGTGAAGTGGTACAGGATCTCGGGGGGCGCCATCATCCACCACCAAACACAAGGTGCGCCGTCGGCTCGTCGTACACCGCTGGCTCGCGGCCCAGTGCCTCGAGTACCGATGGGAAGTACCCGTAATCGGTGGCGCGCACCAGCGCGCGCGCTTCCTCGGCATCGTGAGCCAGCGCGACGATCATGCCGCTGTCGTAGTCCTGCAGAATCCCCTCACCCTCCCACACGTACAGCCGCAGGCTACGCGCTGGCACGGGCGGCCTCGAGCATCGCGTCGCGGGCAGCGTTCACCCGCACCATCGCGTCGTGTGAGCCGCCACGGTCGGGGTGCGCCTTGAGCGCGGCCTGCCGGTACGCCTGCTCGATCTCGCCAGCGCTCGCGTGCGGCGAGCAGCCGAGCACCACCCACGGCGCATCCTCGGTCGGCTGCGCGATTTGCACGAGCGCCGACCGCATCATCTCCGCGAGCCCGGCCTTCTCGATCAGGCGCAGCCGCTCGAGCGCGATGCGCAGCAGCCGCGCGTTCGCTGCGACCGTCTCCTGATCCTCAGACGCCCACACGATGCGGCGGCCGTCGGCGAAGTTCACGATCAGCGTGACCGCGCGCTCGGCGCGGCTCAGGTTGCGCGAGAACTGCCGTGACGCTGGCACGTTCGCCTCGAACGTGTAGGTGATGCGCTTGCCGCAGTCGTGCTGCCACGTGCCCAGTTCTGCGCCGACCTCGCGCTTCGTCTCCGCGAACGTCTTGTCGGTCTTGATGGTGTACGCCATCGCGCTACTCCCCCTCTGGCCCGGCGATGCCGTGGTCGGCGCGGAAGCGCTCGAGCGCAGCGCGGCCCCGGTTCGTGATGCGAGCGCCGTTGCCGTGATCGTCTCGGCGCAGCAGGAACATGCTCGCCAGCCGCATATCCCGAGCGGTCACCCCGTCGCCGAGCAGCGTCACGTGCCCGCCCTCGTACATGCGCAGACGCTCGTACTCGGCCTCGGTGATCTCGGTTGCGTGGTTGGTGGTCATCCGTGTGCGTCCTCTCCCTGCCGTGCCACTGTACCGACGCGCGGTGCGGCGCGCAAGCGACTACAGCGCCAGCACGCTCTGACGCAGCCGCTCGGCCGCCACCGCGCACCAGCGTTCCTCGAGTTCGATGCCGATCGCGCGGCGCCCGAGATCCTTGGCGGCCCGCAGCGTCGTGCCCGAGCCCATGAACGGGTCGAGGATCAGGTCGCCGGGGTCGGTGAAGTCGGCGATCCACTGGCGCACGAGCGCGATCGGCTTCTCGGTCGGATGGTTGCCGCGTGCAACGTTGTACGTCCACACCGCGCGGCCCCCGCCGCCGTTCCAGCGAGGCCGCCCCTCGGCGTGCAGCAGCGCGACCGACTCCCAGCCCATCGCCGGGCGGTCGCCCGAGATCTGCGGCATGCCGTCCGGCTTCACCCACACGCCGAAGCGCACGAAGCGCAGCCCCGCTGGTGGTTCGTCCTCGAGCGCCACGGTGTGCCGGTACGCCATCGTCGCGATCGTCCAGCGTTCGGCACCGACCACCGCGAACAGGTCGCGCACGCGCTCGACGGTGACCGGCGCGAACTGCCGGTCGGCGCCACCCGAGATCAGCCGCGAGCCGGGCCGCCCCTTGTTCGTGCGGGCGCCCTCGTGCGTCGTCTCGTCGTACGGCGGGTCGGTGATCACGTGCTGCGGGCGCACCAGCGTCGGCGCGATCTCGAACGCGTCGCCGCAGTAGATCTCGATCCCGTCCTCGCGGTGATACAGGCTCACGCCAGCACCACCTGCGTGCGCCCGGTCAGCACCGGCTCCTGATGCGTCGGGCACGTCCACCAGTGCGTGTACGCGATCCCGCCTGCCACCGTCGGCCGCGTGAGCGGCTGCGCGGTGATGTGCGCGTGCACGCCACCGCACCGCGGGCAGTTCCCCACGTGTTCCAGTTCGTACGCCTGCTCGAGCGCCATCGCTATGCCCCTCTCTCGTCGCCGCGCGTCTGCGCGGTCACAAAGTCGTTCCATTCGTACGCCAGCACCCCCGCCGCCAGGCAGCGGTCGAGCAGGTCGGCGAGCAGCGGGATCCGGTCGGGCTCGTGCGCGAAATACACCATCGCGCGCGGCTTGAAGCCAAGCACGGTTGCGTTGCGCAGGTGCCCGGCCGGGTTCTTGCCGCCGTCCGCGGGCTCGTGCTTCACCCAGTCGATCGGGTGCAGCACCACCGTCACGTCGCGCCGTCGCGTGTCGCGGAACTCGGTGAGCACGCGGTGCATCATCACCTCGGCCCCGCGCATGTTCCCGAGCACCACGCGGTCACCGGGCAGGAACGTGCGCGCGACGGCTCGGATCGCCGTCCAGTCGCCCCAGTCCGGCGAGCCCGCGACGAGGTACGTCGTCACCGCCCACACTCGTCGCGCTCGTGCCCCGGCAGGCAGTTCGCGCAGACGTCCGCACCGCACGCCCGGCACATCGTGTAGCCGCTCACCCCGCACCGCTGGCACTGCGGCAGCGGTGCGGCGCCCAGCCGAGGCACCACCCGCGGCACCGCTCCGAACGCTTGCCCCCACGTCGTTTGCATCACCGTCGCGCCCCTCTCTGCTGAGCAACGATCAGACATTCCGCCCGCGCCCACTCAGGCACGGCACGCCCAATACTGGAACGGCGGCAGCCCGAGGCGCACCGCCTCGTCGCGCGCCGCCTTGGCCGCTCGCAGGTTGTGCGTCAGCGACGGCCACATCTCGCGCGGGATCCCCGCCTTGTCGAACCACCCGAGTTGCACCTGCGCCGCGCCGTACGCCCAGTGCTCGGGCCGTGGGCCAGCCTCGCGGTTCACCCACCCGGCGTTGAAGCGCCCATCAGCGAGCCGCTCGCTGCTCTCGCACCGGGTGACAATCCGCTCGAGCGCAGCCGCCTCTGCTCCGGTGAACCCCGCGGCGCCGATCGCATCCGCGAGCGCATCGCTCGTGAACGGGCGCACGCGCTCGTCCCACGGCCCCAGCGCAGCGTCGCCGTGCACCGGCTCGCACACGCCGGGCGCGCACGCCTCTGGCGTCGCCACGCGCGGCGCGGTGCGCACCGTGTACGCCGCATCGGCCGCGAGGAACTGGTACGCCACCGCCTCGCGCGTGCGGTCGGCGATCACCACGTCGTCGGCCGGGGCGCGCGGCATCGTGCACGCGCAGCCGATCACCAGCGCGGCCAGCGCCGCGACGAGCCGCACCTAGACGGCCTCCTGCTGGGCACGCACGTAGCGGTACGGCATCACCTCGGGGTGCTTGCGGATCGCCGTGTGGAAGTACGCGCCGACCGAGGCCAGTGGACGCGATCCGCGCCGCCCCTGCATCAGTTCGGCTACGTCCTGCGGCACGTGGTAGTACCGCGCCACCTTGCCGTCGGCGAACTCGACCTCGAGGATGCCGCACGGTATCTCGGCGATCAGGTGGCATGTGCGCCACGGGTGCGCCCACGCGGCCCAGCCGACGGTGCGCAGATTGCTCGACGCTGGCTCGACCGGCAGCCGCTCGATCGCGGGCTCGGCGCGCTCTGGATCCATCTCGTGCGCGCCGTCGTAGAACGCCTCGCGCTCGATCAGGTACGCGGCGTCCTGTACTCGCTCATCGTCCACAGTTGCACCCCTCCACTCGTGCGGCGGCCGGGATCTCCCGCGCCCCCGATGCGTTGTGCTGCGCGATGTACCGCGCAGCGGCCTTGCCGCTCTCGAACCCCTGCAGCGCGCCGTCGACGACGGCGGCGTGGTGCAGGTACCCATCCGGCTCGACGATGTGCCAGCGCTCAGCGTCCACGGCGATCCTCCCCTCCGACGATCACGAGCCCGTACTCGCGCATGCGCGACGCAGCGCGTGCCCCGAGTGCGTCCACCAGTTGCTGCGGCGTGAGGTCGGCGGTGATCACGGTCGGCCGCGCTTGGTGCAGCCGCTCGTGGATCAGCGTGTTCAGCCTACCCTCGCCCCACTCGGTGAGTTGGTCGGCGCCGAGGTCGTCGAGCACCAGCACCCCGGCGCGCTCGAGCGCATCCCACGCCTCGGGCGTCGCGTAGCGTGCGCCGGGGCGCAGCGCGTTCAGCAGCGACGGCACGTACTCGTACCGCACCGCGCGCCCACCGGCGCACAGCGCGAGCACGGCGGCGCTGGCGAGGTGTGACTTTCCGCGGCCGGGGCCGCCGACGATCTGCAGCGAGTCGGTGCCGCCGTCGAGGATAGAGGCGACCCACGCCTGCACCTCGGCGAGCGCGCGCGCCTTGCCGTCGAGCGGCTGGAACGCCGCGAACGTCCACCCGCGTTGCACCACCGGCAGCCCCGACCGCTCGACCAGCGCCGCGACGTCGACGGCACCAGCGCGGCACACACACGGGCGGACGCGCTGCATCGCGTGGCGCACCGAGTCGGCTGCGATCGACGGCGACTCGTACGGCACCGACACCGCGCCGCGCGTGCGCAGCGGCTCAACGCGCACGAACCCGGCGTCGTTGCAGTGCGGGCACGGCGGCGGCGCGTCGTCGTCGACGTACAGCGGCAGCCCGGCAGCCTCGAGGTCACGCATCCGCTGCTCCCGCTCCGCGAGGAACGCCTGCAGCGCCCCGCCTGCCGTCGCGCTCGGCTTCCCAGTCTGGCGCTCCACCATCGTCCGTCGGGCGGCGTCCTCGACCAGCGCCTCGAACGCCTCGTCCCCCAGCGCCTCCCGCGTCTTGCCGACCAGCGCCATCTGCTGCTCGATCGCGCCACGGGTCGCGTCCCAGTCGTCGGTCGGCTGCGACCCCCCCTGCGATTGCTCGGGCGTAGGCCCACGGTTTGCCATCGGATCGCCTCCTGATCTCGGTCACATCCTCGGGCGTCAGCAGAGCCGCGAGGTCGTCGAGTTCAACCTCCTCGCGCGTGCTCGGCGCGCGCGCATCCATCTCGAGCCTGAGCGCGGTGAGTCGCTGGATCGCGGTCGCCGCTGCTGGCAGGTCGTCCCACCCTCCCGGCCGGATCGGCGTGACCTTCGGCCGCGCGCTCGCGCGTGATCTCTCTTTCAGATCAGGTTGGGTACGGTAGGGTTGGGTAGACGGGTACGGATCGCGATTGTTCGCGTACGATCCGCCATTCGTACGCGTACTATCGGCGAACGTACCCGTAGCAGTCCGCGGCACTGATCGACCACGTGCTGCGCGCGCGCGCTCTTTCGCCGCCTCGCGCTGCCGGATCAGGCGCCCGGCGTAGTCGTCCCAGTCGTGGATCCAGAGGCCGTCGGGGCGCTCGTCGAGCAGCCCCACCTGCACGAGCGCGGGGCCGAGGTCAGGGGCGCCCGCGGTGAACCAGTCGGTCGCGGTGCGGATGTCGAGTTCCTCGAGCGGGCCGCCGTCCGGCTTGGCGTCGAGCGCCCAGCACCACAGATCGGCGACGAGGCCGACCGCGTGCTGGCGGTGGACGCCGAGCGCAATCGCGAGCCGCAGGATCTTCGGGTGCCGTGATGTCGACTGGTGCAGTTCGATCCAAGCCATCGCGGTCGTGCCCCTCGTTGCGAGCGGGCGTGGTCGCCGCGTGGTGTGGCCGCCGTAGGGGGTCGCACCACCCGGTTCACGCCGGGTGTTCGCTGCGGCTGGGCGCGGTGCCGTCGTGAACCGTCACCGCGACCCAGCCGGGCCAGCGCTCGGCACACTACCGCACGCATCCTCTCGTTTGCAATACCCCCGCAACGGATCGGCTTGGAATCGGGGCGCCCCCTAGGGGGTTGCGCCCCGTGCCGTGTTGTGGCACACTCCGGGTGCAGAGAGAGGAACCCAGCGATGAACGACACCACGAACAACATGCACACATCGAAGCGGCTGCGCCGCGGCGGCATCCAGTGCTCGTGCGGCAAGCGCTACCCGAACGGCAACGACTGGGCCGACCACTACGAAGAGATGCGCGAGCGCGAGGCGGCGATCCGCCTCGCCTGCGGATGCGCGCGCGTGCTGCTCGTCAGCGTCGCGCGCACGGGCATCTGGAACGTGCGCTGCGACCACGGCATCACCGAGGTCACGATGATCGAGGGCGGCCAGTTCTACGCGAACGCCGACCTCGACCAGCGCCTCGAGGTGGTGGCCTGATGCAGCGCGACGATTGGGGCAGCGTGCTGCAGCCCGCAGACATCACCGCCGCGTTCGTTGATGAGTTCTATGGGCAGGCGATCGACGGCTGGTACGAGGACGGGCCGATCGACTGGGAGGACGCGATCGAGCGCTGGGAACGCTACCACCGCGCCGAGGGCGTCACGTTCGGGTCGCAGTGGGACGGCCCCGCGATCCTGCGCCTCAAGCGGCTCGTGCGCGCGCACCGCCGCGAGAACGGGCTCGGCTGATGCCGCGTGTTGCGCGTACTGACGGCCAGCGTGTAGCCTCGGCAGGCAACGAGCCCGGCTCGGTTCTGTCTCTCTCTGCAAAGCGCGACGTTTCCTCTGCCGGGTTGCGTTCACACGACGGGGCCGTTCGCGGCCCCGTTGCTGTGCTCGGCATCGACGCCAGCCTCACGCGCACCGCGTTCGCCATCATCGACACCGACGGCCACCAGTCCCACGAGGTGATCACCACGCGCGCCGACTGGCCGCTGCCGCGCCGCCTGCGTGCGCTCGCCGACGCCGCCTATCGCATCTCCACCGAGCACATGCCGCTTGCGCTTGTCGTGATCGAGGAGCCGGGGTTCGTGCGCGCCCAGCACGGCGTCGGCCCCATCACCGCGCTCTGCCGCGCGCAGGGCGCGATCATGGCCGGGCTGCCGTCTGCACTCACCGTCGAGGCGGTGATGGTGTCGCGCATGCGCTCGGTGCTGCAGGTGAAAATCCCGCGCGGCAAGGGCGCCGCGAAGCCTGCGATCCTTGAGTTCGTCGAGGCCCGCGGCATCACCGTCCCGCGTCTGCGGGGCGGCTCACACGACGACGACGTGGCCGACGCGTACCTCGCGGCGTGCTACGCGCTCGAACGGCTTGCGTGACGCGCCGCGCACTGGTACGGTGCGCGGCGCAGCAGAGAGAGGAACCGACTGCATGGCACGATCCACGACCACGAAGATCCCGACGGCGCGCGAGCGCATCCTTGCCCGAGTCGAGCAGGCTGGCATCGGGCAGCGCCCGCTGGCCGCACGCATGGGCGTCCCGGTGACCACGATGCGCCGGGCGCTCGCCGACGACGGCCTGCTCACGGTGCGCAGGGTCGTCGAGTTCGCACGCGCGCTCGACGTCACACCCGAGGAACTGATCCCCGAACTCGGCACCCGGCGCGAGCCCGGTGCGGTGACGCCGGATGCGATCCTCGACCTGCCGCTCGACACCCTGTACGCGGTCGCCGCCGAGACGTACAACGCCCCGGTCGACGCGGCCCGCGTGCTCACCGAGCAGCGCTAGTGCCAGCGCTGAGCCATCGTTCGCAGCACACGCTCGCACGCCTCGCCGCGCACACCATGCGCTGCAGTGTGTGCGACGCAGAGCCTGCGGTCGTGGCGAGCGCCGACGGCTTCACCCACCAGTGCCCGCTGCACCCCGAGGCAGCGGTCGTCGAGAGGATTGCTACGAAGTGACCACCGAACCCGTACAGCAGGAACTGCGCGCGCTCGTCGCCGCGAGCCAGTCGCACAAACTCGAGCAGGTGCGCGAGTCGATCAATGCGATGACGGTGCGCGAGATGGCGCTCGCCTCGAACACGGCGAAACTGCTGCAGCGTCAAGGCCCGGCGTGGATCAAGGATGCGAGCCCGCCACAGATCGAGGCGTTCACGCGCGTTGCGACGTTCCTCGGGCTCAACCCGATCATCGGCGAGATCTACCTCATGCACGGCGCGGTGTACGTGAGCATGGCCGGGCGCCTCAAACTGGCGCAGCGCACCGGCGAGTTCGACGGCATCAGCGAGCCGCGCATGCTCACCCCCGAGCAGCAGCAGGTGTACGGCGTGAACGACGGCGACATCGCCCGGCTGGTCGAGGTCTGGCGCAAGGGTCGCCGCATGCCTGCGGTCGGCGTCGGCATCATCCGCAAGGGCGAACTCGAGCAGGCGCGCAGCGGGCGGCGCGGCCCCGACGGCCTGCCGTTCTCGCCGATCGGGCGCATGCCCGAATACATGGCCGCGAAGCGCGCGCAGGTCGCTGGGTTGCGGCAGGCGTTCCCCGACCTCGACGTGGCGGTGGTCGACCTCGAGGAACGCGGCGTGCGTGGCTACGTCGCCACCACCGTCGACGGCGAGTTCGTCGACGAGTACGAGGACGCAGCGCCGCTGGCTGCGCTGCGCGAGGCACAGCGCAGCGGTGAGCCATTCGGAACCGACGCGCCGGGCGTGATCGACGTCGAGCCCACCCCCGAGCACACCGAGCCGCAGACGCCGTACGAGGTGATCCTGCAGGCCGTGGCGCCGATCCTGATGACCGAGCAGAACGCCGACACCATCGAGGACGACGCGAACGCCGCGCTCGGCAGCATCGGGCTCTGGATCGAGCAGTACGGCGACGGCACCGAGGCGGTGCAGTCCGCGATCGAGGTCGCCGAGGCGGTCGCCGCCGAACTGAGCGCCGGGGCGCCGTCGGTTGCGCTGGCCGCCGACAAGGTGCACCGTGCGCGCGCAGAGGCGGGGCAGCCGTTCAACGCCGAGGCCGTGGCGGCGGACGCCGCACCAGCACGCAGCAGCCGCCGCCAGACGGCGGCGCAGCCGCCGCTCGAGTAGCGGCGAGAGAGGGGCACAGCGATGCCACAAGGCAGCCAGCAGGACAACGAGCCGACGCCACTGCGCCGCGCCGCCGACGAGGGCGAGCAGGTGTCGGCGTTCGCGCCCGCGCCGGGGCAGGGCGAGCCGCCTCCCGGCTACGTGCGCCCGCCCAGCGGTGACCAGTTCGACAACGCGACGCACCTCGTGTGCGGCCCCGAGGTCGACGGGCTCATCGAGAAGGTGCTCGGCTACGACGAGTTCAAGGATCTCGGCGAGTTCCGGTTCGGCGCCGTCTGGCGCAAAAAGACGAAGCCGACGCGCGCCGGGGTGCCGGTGTACGTGACCATCGACGTCGCGCCGCTGCTCTGGCGGTATCTCACCGAGGGCGCGTGCCCGCACTACGCGGTCAACCTGCACTGGCAGCACTTCGACGACCTGCGCAACGAGTCCCAGTTCGTGCACCCCGAGACGCTCGAGCGGCACATCCACGCCGCGCTGATGACGCTCACGGTGAGCGAGGAACTGCAGATCGGGAAGCAGGCGCCGACGGTGCAGGTGTTCCCCGAGACGGTGCGGCGGTACGGCCTGCACGAGCAGCCGCTCGTGCAACTGCAGGGTGCGTTCGACCTCTGGCACGACAAGGCGGCACGCGCGAAGCCGTAGCGCGGCGCGGCGTACGCCGCGCGGGGCCGGGGCAGCGTAAGCACCAGCGCTGCCACGCCCCGCGCGCCGGATGGCGCACACCGCTCGGTGGTGGTACGAAGCACCGCAGGGCTCGGCGTCCGTACTCGAGAGGATTACTCGCTCACGAACGCTCAGCGCCGAGCCCGGCAGATCAGTTGCTAGATCGCCGACTGCCACCACCGAGCACCAGCACACCGCAGCCCGAGCAGAGAGGGGCCGCACATGGCACAGCACCACACGAGCCAGCACGACGCGATCGAGGCAGCACGGCAAGCGTTCGAGGCGGCGGTTGCAGAACCAGATCGCGTACGCTTGGTGACCGCCACGACCATCGCGCACGTGAGCGACGAGCCGACCACCGATGGCTGGCAAGAGCACGCCGACACGGGCGTGCGCACGCTGGTCATCGAGATCGTGTACGGCGCCCGATGATCACCAGCATCACCGTCGAGAACTTCCAATCGATCGCCCGCGCCCGGCTCGACCTCGGCGCGTGGACGTCGCTCGTCGGCGAGTCCGACACCGGCAAGAGCGCGATCGTGCGCGCGCTGTACGCGCTGCTCACGAACCAGCGCGGCGACCAGTTCGTGCGCCACGGCGAGCAGGCCGCGCGCGTGAGCGTGACGCTCGACGACGGCACGCGCATCGACTGGCGCAAGGCGCGCGGCTCGAGCGGCGCGTACCTCGTGACCACCGCGGACGGCGGCGAGACGCTGTACGAAAAGACGGGCAGCGAGGTACCGGCCGACGTGCGAGCGCTGCTGCGCATGACGGTCGCCGTGGGCGGTGACGAGTTCATGCCGGGATTCCAGCGCCAGCACGACGCGCCGTTCCTGTTCGCCGACTCGCCCCGGCGCCGCGCGCAGGTGCTCGGCGAGTTCGACGGGTCGAACCTGCTGCTGCTGGCCGACGGTGCGATCCGCCGCCGCCAGCGTGCAGCCCAGCAGCGCGCGGCCGCGCAGCACGAGGTGCGCGCGCAGGCTGAGCAGTCGCTCGCCGCGCTCGACTGGATCCCGGCCGCCGAGGACGCCTACACCAGCGCCGCGCAGGCGCTCGAGCGGTACGCCGACGCGAACGCCGCGCTCGACGCCGGGCGCGTGCTGCGCACCATGCTCACCGACGCCCGCGCCGAGGTACTGGCGCACATGACCACGCTCGACGGCGCTCGCGCGCTCGACCGTGTGGACGTCGACGCGCTCGCCGACGCGAACGCCGCGCTCGACGCCGTGCGCGTGCTGCGCATGGCGCTCACCGACGCCCGCGCCGAGGTGCTGGCGCACATGACCACGCTCGACGCCGCCCGCGCCATCGACCGCGTGGACGTGGACGCGCTCGCCGGGGCGCTGGCGGCGCTCACCGCCGCGCGTGACCTACGCGCCGCCATCACCAGTGCGCACGCGCTGGCGGCCGCCTCAGAGGCCGCTGCGCGCGTCACCGTGCAACCGCTGCCCGACCTCGATGCGCAGATCCAGCGCATCGGCGTGCTGCGCACGCTGCACCAGCAGGTCGAGCGGGCGCAGGCGGCGGCGCGCGTGGCGTACGCCGCCACCGTGACCGCCGAGGCCGAGGCCGAGGCCGCTGCGGCGGCGCTGGCGGCGCTGGCGGGCGAGCCGTGCCCGGTGTGCGGGCAGCCGCTCGCCGCCGCCGACCTCGCGGGGTAGTTGCACGCCGCGCCGCGCCGCGGTACGCTGCGCCACGCAGAGAGAGGACGCCACGCAATGACCGCCCACGAGATTCTGCAGATGTTCTATGACGCCGACCGGATCGGCGACGACGAGTTCAACCGCAAGCACGGGTTCGGCTGGATGGCGAGCCTCCGCGACCACTACGCGCACCGGCGCGCGGCCGCGGATCACAGCGATGTTGTGCTGCACCTGTCAATCGCCACGCACCTCAGCGCGCACATCATGCTCGAATGGCTGGCACGCGAGGCGCTTGCGACGCTCGGGCTGGTGCAGCGATGAAGCGCGAGGTCACCGAGTTCGCGATCGTGTTCGCCTACGGCCTCGGCGTGTTCTCCGGGCTCGCCGTGCTGCTGCTCTGGCGCGTCTCGTGACGACCACGATCGCCGACACGCTGCGCGAGCGCCTGTACCTGCGCGCGCTGGTCGATGCCTGCGGCGCCTGCCACGGCATCGGCGGATGGGAGTATTGACGATGCGCGAACGATGGCGACCGGCTGTTGGGTACGAGGGTTGGTACGAGGTAAGCGATCACGGTCGCGTGAGACGGGTTGCTCGCGGGAAGCGCACCTATCCGGGGCGCGTCAGGGTTCCATCGGTAGGCCCACGTGGTTACTGCATGGTCAGAATCACCGGCCCGAACGGGCAGCGCACGGAGGCGATTCACCGGATGGTGGCACGTGCGTTCCTCGGTGCCCCAGCGGAATACGAGGAGGTGAATCACATCGACCTCGATCCCGGCAACAACCATCTCGTGAATCTCGAATATGTGACCCATCACGCGAACGTGTTGCATGCCGTAGCAGGCGGCCGATTTGCTGATCGCCGAAAGCGGCTCACCGCCGTGGACGTTTGTGGGGAACGCAACCCGCGGGCACGACTGACGCGTTCTGCCGCTGCGGCGATTCGCGAGCGTTACGCCGCTGGCGAATCGTATGCGGCGCTGGCTCGCACATTTGGCGTGGCGAAGCCAACGATCGGGAACGTAGTACGAGGGGAGACTTGGCGATGACAGTACGTAAGTACCTGCAGGTGAATGACCCCCATTGTTCCGACCAGCCGCCCGCGATGCGCACAGCCTCGTACCTCGATGACGTGCTCGCCAAACTCGCCGCGGTGATGCAGTTGGCCGAGCACCTCGGCGTCGACCGCGTGGTGTTCACGGGCGACGTGTTCCACCGTAAGAACGCCGCGCACACCACGCACCGCACGGTGCAGCGCGTGCGCGAGATCCTCAACGGGCCGGGGGTGCCGGTGTCGATCGTGCCCGGCAACCACGACGAGGCGCACGGCGGCGGCCTCGACGGCCAGCCGCTGCTGAGCCTGCTGGGCGACCACGTTGACCTGCTCGACGGTGTATGCGCGAGCGACGAGCACATCGTCGGGGTGCCGTGGAGCAACGCCTACGAGCGCGAGGGTGGTGCGCAGGCGTTCGCCGACGCGCTCCGCGTGCGGGCACGTCCGCTCGTGTTCGCGCACGCCCCGCTTACGGTCGCACCGTGGCCGTTCGGCCCCGAGGCCGGTGGCTGGATCCAGATCGCCGACGTCGACGCGCTGCTGCCGCCGCACGTCCGCGTGGTCGCGCACGGCCACATGCACAAGGGGCACCCGCTCACGGCCTCGGAGGGTAATACTGGCCGCGTCCTGTACTCGAACCCCGGCGCGCTGGCCCGTGCCACGATCGGCGCCGACGACTTCGACCGGGTGCCGCAGGTGGCGCTCATCACCTACGACGACCGCGGGCAGGGCGCCGGGGGCACCGTCGAGTACCTGCCGGTGCCGCACCGCCCGGCCGCCGAGGTCTACCGCGTGGCCGAGCACACCGCCGCAGAGGCCCGTGGGAGCGCCGCCAGCGCCCTAGCGGCCTCGCTGGCGGGCGCTGGTACCCACGTCGTGACCGTCGAGGCCGTGACGGGGCTGCTGCGCGCCATGCCGCCCGCCGATGGCGTGGACGCCGACGACTGGGCGGCCGGGCAGCAGATGGCGATCGAGGCCGTGGAAGATTCCAGCACGTAGCGCGGCACGCGCCGCGTTGTGGTACAGTCGCGCACGCAGAGAGAGGAACGACCGATGCCAGTCACAGCCGAACAGGTGCAGGCGCTACGGCGCCGCCATGCCGAGGCCGAGCGCAAGCGCGCCGAGGCCGCAGGCCGTCACGCCAGCGCGCTCGAGACGGCCACCGCGCTCGAGCAGCGCATGCGCGACGAGTACGGGTGCGCCGACCTCGCCGCGCTCGACGCGCTGATCGCCGAGCAGCAGGCCGCGCTCGACGCTGCCCTCGCCGCCACCGACGCGGCGCTGGCCGAGGCAGAGGCGGCGCTGCGATGAGCACACAGCACGAACTGATCCGCGCCTACCTCACCACGCACGCGCCGACGTGGGTGCCCGGCTACGCGCTCAACCGGGTACAGGTCGGCGACCAGTGGCTCTCGCACAACGCCAGCCGCCGCGCCCGCGAACTGGCGCAGGCTGGTGAGATCGAGCGCTGCATCATCGACGGCGAGGTGCACTACCGGGTCGCGCTGCCAGCCTCGGTGCTCGTGGACACCGACGGCACGCCGTACGTGCAGCCCGCGCTGCCCGGCATCACCGAGGCGGTGGTGTCGTGAGCGCGAACGCAGAACGCCTCGACGCGCATATCCACGACCTACGCGAGCGCATGCCAGAGGTCATCGCCAAGGCCGACGCCGCGGGCGGCGTGGTCGCGCTGCTCACCGTGTTCGTAAGCACCGACCCCGGCGCGCTCGGCATGTGCTACGTCGCCCCCGAGGGCTGGTCGGACGCGGACGGCGACGAGATGGTGCGTGAGGTGCTGACGGCGGCGCTCGACGCCGCCATGTTCCGCGAGCCGACCACGCGCATCGAGACGGTCGACGACGGCGGTGGAGCGTGAGCGCGGTGGAGCGGCTCGACGCCGTGCGGCAGCGGCTGGTCGAGGCCCGCGCGCGGCGCACGGCGCTCACTGAGCAGCGCGACGCGGCTGCTGCCGCCGCCGAGGCTGCCGAGGCTGAGGTGCGCGCCGCCGACGTCGCCACGGCGCAACTGCACGCCGTGCAGGACATCACCAGCGCGCGCGTGCAGCAGACGATCGCCGACCTCTGCTCCGAGGGGCTGCGCATCGTGTTCGACGACCCGACCGTGCGGCTCGACGTGCGCACCGTGGAGCGCCGGGGCGTGCTCGAGGTCGACCTCGTGCTGGTGCGCGGGGCGGTCGAGACGGATCCGCTCGAGGGCAACGGCGGCGGCCTCGTCGCCGACGCCGCGGCGATGCTGCGGATGGTGCTGGTGCGGCTGCTCTCGCAGCGCGGGCTGGCCCCGCTGCTGGTACTCGACGAGCCGTTCGCGGCGCTCTCGCAGGGCAACCGGGCGGCGATGGCCGAGACGCTCGAACAGGTGGCCGATAGCCTCGGCATACAGGTGCTGGTGATCACGCACAGCGACGAGTTCGCCCGCGGGCACGTGTACCGGGTGCGCTGGGGCGACCGCGCCGCGCTGCGGGCGGTTGTAGAGAGGGACGACGATGCTTGAACTCGGGATGCTCGCGTACGGGCTCGCTGGGGCCGCCGTTGGGCTCGCCTGCGGCGCCGGGCTCGTGACGTGGGCGCATGGGCGCAACCGCTACCGCGACGCGCTGGCGGCCGCCCTGCACCCCGCAGCGCCCTACCGCCTCGACTACTCCGACGTCGTGCTGCTGCTGCAGGGCGGGGTCGTCGGCGACCGCTCCGGGCGCCCGCTAGTCACGCTCAGCGCCGACGTGCTCGCACACCCCGAGCACCTCATGGTGGCCGTCCGCGCCCGCATGACGGCGCAGACGCGGCGAGCGGGCCGGTAGGCCCGCTCGTACGCTCAAACTCGCTGTCGGCCCTGCCACGGGCCTCTGCGTGGCTTCTAGCGCCCCGGTAGGGTCTTAGCAGCCGGTGCGACCAGCACCAGCCCCTCGCGCAGCCCCACGGCCGAGGCCGCCTGCACGATGATGCGGCTCACGAGGTCGAGCGGCGTACCGCTGATCTCCCCACCGACCACCCCCAGCACGACCAGCGCCGTCGTCACGACGAGCACGAGGCCCGCCACCTGACGCCCGCTCAGTTCCACCGGGAGCGCTGCCTTGGCGAGCGCCACCGCTGCGGCGATCACGCCGCCCAGCCCGACCACCCCCGCCGCCGTCTCTGCGTCCATCTGCTGCCCCCTTACCTAGTACACCACCAGCACCGCGCGGCGCCCCTCCGGCACCGCGACGCCGCCAGTCACCGCGAGCATGGTGCGGCCGTCGCTGTCGAACAGCACGTCCGCGAAGTGCGCGAAGATCACGTTCGCCGCCTCGTTTGTCTGCACCACGTCGAGCGCGTGCGTCTCGAGCCCGACCACCGCGCCCGGCGACGGGGCTGGCACCGCTGGCGCGGTCGGCTGGCCCTGCAGCCGCGCGTTGACCGCGGCGATGTACGCCTCGATCTCGGCCTCGTCGAAGCCGGGGCACGCCGGGTGCCCGCCGATCTCGCCGTGACGCAGCACGTGGTCGCGGTCGCACGGCACACCGGCCAGCGCGCCGTGCCCGTTCGGCAGGACGCCGCCCGCCGCGTGCGTGCAGACGCCGCCACCGGGGCACCACAGCATCGCCGCGAGTTCGACCGAGGTCGCGAACACGTCGCAGTCGAGGCGGTCACCGACGCGGCCCTCGTGCTCGATCGAGACGGTGAAGCGGTTAGGCGAGGCGACCGGGCCGATCGCATCGAGCAGCCACGCCGCGTGCCCGTGGTCGGCCGGTGCAGCGCCGTTGCGGATCCCGTTTGCGCGCGCCGACGCCTCGACGCCCACGTACTGGTGCACGCGCCCCGGCACAAACCGCGCCACCGCGAAGTGCGCGGAGGTCACGTTCGCCGGGTCGTTGAACCACGCGTCGCAGCCCGCGAGCGAGCCCTCCGCGATGTGCAGCACGAGCGCCAGCGGTCGCCCGTCGCGGCGGTCGTCGTAGTACGGGCTGCCGATCCATCGAATGTCGAGCATGGTCGATCCCTTCCTCTACCCCGCGTGCGCCTGCCACTGCGGATCGCGGCGCACGTGCTCGGTGTCGTGATTGCGCATCCAGTCGGCGCCCTCGTCGAGCCGCGCCGTGTGGTGACGCTGCTCGCGCCCCTGTCGCAGCACCAGCGTACGCAACGGCACCCCGGCGTCGTCGGGGTGCCCCTCGTTCTCGTGGCCGTTCGGTGCCACCTGCGAGCGCACCGCGTGGATCTCGCGCTTCACGTCTGCGACCTCGTTGGCAGCACGCGTGAGCGCGTCGGTGACGTCGCGGCGCACCGCGTCGACGGCAGTGCTCGACGACTGCTCGATGCGGTCGAGGTGCGGGCGCACGTAGAGCCGCCACCCCATGTGCAGCACGCCGCCGATGAGGCCGGTGATGGCGATCAGCGCCGCCGACACCGCCCCGGCTACCTTCAACGCCTCAAACAGTTCTGCCACCGTCACGCTGTGCCCCTTACACCGCGCTCGTCGCCTGTAGGCGAGCGACTGCGTTGATCAACTTGCGCAGCACCGAGTCGCCACGGTGCTCACCCAACTCGAACGTGATGTCCTCGGCGGGCTCGCGGCCGCCTGCCATACGCAGGCTCACCGTCGCCGCCTCGACGTACAGGTCGACGGCCTCGGGCTGCAGCCGTTCCTCCGCGAACGTCACCGCGTCGCCGACGTCCCAGTCGGTGCGGTACTCGCTGTTGGCGCTGGCGCGGTGCGGCTTGGCCGCCACCACCACCGTCTGCCGCGAGCGGCGCGCGACCTCGAGGTTGCCGACCGTCGTGCGCTCGTCGGCCGTTGTGGCGTAGCGCGCGTCGATCACGACCTCGCGGCGACCGTGCGCGACGACGCTGGTGGCGTCCTCGACCTCGGTGACCTCGCGCGTGTCGCCCGCGCCCTCGCCCGCGACGTAGAGGTGGTTGCGGTGGTTGCGCAGGTCGCGGCGGAACTTCAACGCCTCGACGTTGCCCCAGTCCACCGAGAACGGCACCGAACCCGTGCCGACGGTGCGGTCTGTCGGTTCGCTGACCTCGACCTCGTAGCCGGTATACCCGGCGTTGATGTCGATCGTGACGTAGATGCCGCCCGCCTCGCTGGCCTCCTGCACGACGTCGAGCAGGTTGCGTCGCTGCCCGCGCTCGTACACCGTCGTGCCGCGGCCCGAGGTCGCCGGGATGGTGAACGTGAGCGCCCCCAGCGACGCCGTAGCCTGTCGCGCCGCGGCAGCGCTCGCGCCGAGATACGACTCGATGTAGGCGAGCGCGACCGTCTCGGCGACGCCGGTTTCGCTGTCCGCAGTCGTCTCGCCGACGATGCGCTGGCTCAGGAAGTACGCGGTCAGGTCGGGGCCGCCGATCGTCCACGTCTTAGCGAGGCCGTCGACCTCGATCGTCTCGATCACCCCCACGAACTCACGCGAGCCGTCGCGGATGATCTCGAGCAGCGTGTGATCGGCGAGGCGGGTGCGCGTGTAGCGCAGCGTGCCGTCGGCGTTGCGCGCCTCGAGCGGCAGCATCAGCGAGAACGAACCGCCGCCGAAGCGGCGGCGTGTCCATGAACCGCTGACATCTCCGGGGAGCAGGTCGCCGCCGTCGGTGAGGGTCGTCAGGCTGCGCAGGATGAACTGGTAGTCGTGGGCGCTCGGCATCTACCGCACCTTCCGCAGAATGTGCCACACGAACCACCCCGCCGCGCCGATCAGCGTGGCCGCCCCGGCCTCGGGCGCGAGGCTCACGAGCAGCCGCACGAGTTCGCTGAGCGTGTCACCTGGGCGCGGGTCAAACAGCGCCGCCGTCTCGACGACGGCACCCAGCACGACGATCACCGCCCAGGCTGCGAGGTAGCGAGCGCGCACCCCTAAGCCCCCGGGATCCCGTACTCGGCGAGCAGTGCGACGAGTGCCGTGTGCTGCTCGACGGTGAGCGCGCCACCCTGCGCGGCGAGCCCGATGATGTTGCGGGCCAGCGTCCAGTTCTGCGCGTTGAGCGCGTCGAGCGCAGGTGCGATGTACCCAGCGAGCGGCATCACGAACGCGGCAGCGCCGAGGTAGTCGAACGCCGCCACCTTGAACTCGGCCGCGCGCAGCGGCGTTGGCGGCACCGGCTCAGGCAGCGCGTCGTTGTGAGCGGCGTTCGCGGCGAGGATCGCCGCGTACTCCTCGGCGGTGATCTCCATCTCGCCAGGCTGCACCGCCTCGACCTGCGCGGCCCAGTTCGCGCCGTCGTCGGACTGGTAGGTCACGCCGCTTGCGGTGCGGCCCTCGCCGATCGTCTCCGGCATCTGCGGGTTGCTGATGTAAGGCATGTGCTCCCTCTCCCGTTACGGCGTGAACTCGGCGTCCACCTGCGCGTAGCCGACGCTGAACAGTACGAGCGAGCCAGACCCGCTCGCGCCATAGAATCCGTACCCCACGCCGGTCGCGGCGGTCGGCACGTTGCCGGTGTGCGTCGCCACGATCGCGCCGGTCGTGTTGTTCCGGCAGTACCAGGTCACGCCGCCGTCGTCCGTCCAGATCTCGTAGGTCGTGAGCGAGGTCGGCCGCGCGCCGAGGTCGGTGGTCGTCTCCGCCCCGCCCTGCCGCGTGACGAAGAACAGGTTGCCGGTGGTGTTCGCGCGCAGGTACGCACCGTTGGTGGTCGCGCTCGGGGTGTTGTTGTCGGCCACCTGAAAGAACCCGGCCATCGTCATCGTCAGGTTCGCGTTGCTCGCGCCGGGAATCCAGCGGAACAGGTGCCGCGGGTTCTTGACCGGCGCAGTCACCACGCGCAGCGTTGCCGCCCCGCCGTTGTCAGCCGCACCGAACGAGACGCCGAGCGCACCGCCCGACGTGACGACCACGTACGGATCGACACCGGCCGAATACGCCGTCAGCGCGATCGAGGGGCTGGCGCTGTTCGAGGCGAGCGTGAAGCCCAGCCCGAAGTTCGCCCGCGAGGACGTCACGCCGTCGAGTGCGGGAGTGATCTGCGAGCCCGTGAACAGGCCCAGCAGTTTGCGGCCGGTGAACGCGGCTGCCCCCTGCGCTCCCCGGAACTGGTACCGCCACACGTCGAACAGGTTAGGGAACACGCCGGTGGCGAAGTCCCGCGCGTCGGTGAGCGTGATCGCGCCGAGCGTGGTGATCGTGAAGGTCGCGATCGTCTTGTCGGTCGCAGTCGCTGCCGGGATCGTTGCGGTGCCGTCAGCGCTCGCGAGGTCGTAGATGCGCACGGTCTGCGCGCTCGTGTCCTCGCGCAGCAGCAGGCGGTGCCCGGTGGTGCCGATGCTCGGCGTGGTGATCGCCGTGCTCTTGCTCGCGTCGTTCACGTAGGGGTGCCCGCTCACCGACATCGCCGCGCCGGTGTTCACCAGTACGTTCGTGCCGCTCACCGTCGGGGCAAGTTCGTTGAGGTAGCCGCGGAACACGCCCGCCCCGCCAAACATCGCCTTGAACAGCGCCGCGACCTGCGCCTCGGTGTAGGCGTTCCCGTCGCCTACCGCGGTCGAGTCCCAGCCGTACGAAAGTTCCGTCATTGCGTGCCCCCTAGATGCCGATCAGGCGCGTGTAGTGCTTCACCCGAATCGTGCCGTTGCCCGAGTCCACCGCCACGGTGACCGCGTTCGCGCCAGGCTGCAGCGCCCACATGATGCTGCCCGCCTCACGGTAGCCGATGACGTTGGTGCCGTCGTCCTTCCCCGCCGTGCGCTCCCCCATATCGATCGTGACGACCTCACCGGCGCTGAGCGCGAGCCCCGCGGAGAACTCGATCGCATCGCCGGTCGTGGTGTTCGAGATGCGCAGGCCAGTGCTCCCAGCGCTGCCCGCCGTGAACTCGAACACGGGGTATGTATCGAGCCCGTCGTCGCTTGCGCTGGTGACCGTCAGGTCGACCGCCGACTCGCGGATCGTCCACGGGATCGACCACGGGATCACCCAGCCCGCGCTCGGCACCGTGCCCGAGCCCTCGACTGCCACCGCCACGCGCCACGCCGGGTCGTGGCACAGCAGCGCCAGCGGCGAGCGCTGCAGGTACGTGCCCGCCCGCTGGCTGTACTCGAGCCCGGAGTCGTAGATCGCGGTGGCCTCGTACAGCGTCGTGCTCGGCGCGAACGTCAGCACGCCCGGCCCCGGTAGCGGGTTGAACGCCGCGAGCAGCGTGCGCCGCAGCGTGTACCAGTCGGCCTGCGAGTCCTCGTCGTACACCGCCAGCGGCAGCCGCACCACGCGCGGCTGCAGGCGGGTGTCGACGTACGAGGCGCCGTCGCGCAGCGGCGTCTCGACGATGCGGTTCTGCACCGGCGCACCGCCGAGCCCGTCCGTCTCGCGCACCTTCACGCCCGCCGTGTTGAGCAGGTCGATGCCGTCGCAGTTCGTGGCGGTGAAGTCCCACGAGATCGTGTGCCCGCCGTACCACAGCCCGGCCATCTTGGCCTCGATCGCCTCGCGCGGTGCAGGCGGCCGCTCGGCGCGCAGCGCCGCGAGGATCGCCCACTGGGCGGCGCTGATGCGCCCGGTCAACTGCACGAGGCAGCCGACCGCCATGCCCATGTACGTCCCAAACGAGGTCGAGTAGCCGAGGTCGACGATCGTGGGCATCGACGCGGGCGAGTTCGACTGCGCGCCCGTCGAGAACGCGCCGCCGTTGAACCCGATCTCGACGGTGGAACCGTCCCACGCGGCGTAGAGCACGCACGCCTGCCCGGCCGTGAACGTCGCGGCCACGCTGGCCTGCCCGACGTTGAGGCCGCCGCGAAACAGCGTGCAGTAGAACGCCGCGCCCACGCCCTTGATGTACTCGATGAGGATGTACTCGTTGGCGTCGTAGTAAATCTGCGCGACCGGCGCGCGGCTGGCGAGGCTTGCGGAGTCGTATGCGTAGTCGGGGTCGAAGTAGACGATCACGCCGCCGCTCGACGCGGTGATCCCCTCGAGCGTCACCTGCACGCGGTCGCTGGTCGCCGTGCGGATCGAGCGCGAGCGGTGCACCGCGAACTGCCCGGCCTCTGCGGCGGGCGATCCCGACTCGGTGATCGCAACTTCGGTGCGCCCGCGCACGAACGTCAGCGCCGTCACGGGCTACCCCTCTCCCGCGACCTGCAGGTCGCCCGCAACCGTCACGGTGACGTCGACCTTTTGCAGCCGCGACGCCGCGCCTCCCCAGTCGCCGGTAGTGCGACCGTACTCGTTGGCGGCCCGGATGCTCGCGTCGCGCGCCGCAGCGGCCTCTGCCATGTTCGCCAGTGTGAGGATGTTCGCCGCCCCCGCCGCACTCTGGCCCGGCGCCGAGAACCCCATCGACTGCGCGAGGCTGAGCGCGTTGCGCCGCACGTTGTCGGTCGTGCTCTGCACTGCCTGCTCGAACACACGCGCCGCCTCGCGCACGTGCTGCATCGCCGTCGTGAGCGCAGGCCCGGCCTCCATCGCGAACGTGCGCACGAGGTCGTCGGCGATCGTCTGCGTGGTCGCGCGCTGCGCCGCGAGCCACGCGTTCTCGATCGCGTCCACCTTGCGGCCGTTGTCGAAGTACGCGGCGATCTTGGCGTCCGCGAACGTCTGATCGACCTGCGCCAGCGCCTGCGTGAGCGCCTGCTGCCGCGCGAACACGGCGTCCGCGGCAGCCGACACCGCAGCGGGCATCTCGACGCCCCAGCGCTGGTGCATGTAGTCCGCCGACGCGGTGATCGCGGCCGTGACCTCGGCCTGCTTGGCGCGCACGATCGCCGCCTGCGCGTCGCCGCCCTTCACGTACGCATCGGCTACCTCGGCGGTCATCTTGTCGGTGACGCTGCGCCACGCCTCGGTGAGCGGGTCGCTCTTGCCACCACCGCCGCCCGCGTTCTTGAGCAGCGCGTCGAGGCCGGGCGTACCGCCACCAGCGCCAGCAGAGCCAGCGGCCGGGCGCTGCACGTCGTAGTTGCCGATGCCGTCGAGTTGGTCGAGCGGCACGAACTGGCCGCGCACCATCACGCCGCGCTGTGCGGTGCTCGACGCGCCGGGGCCGATGCCCGTGGCGCGGCCGGTGAGGGTCTTTGCGAGTTCGAGCGGATCCATCCCGAGGTTCTTGGCGGCGCCCGACACCTTGGCGTACTCGTCGGCGCTGATCGGGTAGCCGGTCGAACTGCTGATCGCCTTCAACCCACCGGGGTCGAGCCCGGCCAGCATGCCGACCAACTTGGTCAGCGGCCCGAGCGCCGCGTTCAGCGCGCCCACCAGCGGCCCGCCGATCACGTCGGCGAGTTCGGTGACGTTGTTCTTGAATACCTGCACCCGGTTCGCGGTCGTCTCCGAGAACCGCCCGAACTCCTTGGCGAGCGCGGTCGGGTTCTCCATCTCGCGCCCGGCCATCTGCAGCGCCCGGCTCAGCAGATCGGTGTTCTGCGCGAGGCCGAGGAACACACGCGCCGAGCGCGCGCCACCGAGGCCCAGCGCGTCGAGGATCTGCCCCGCCTGCTGCTCGTTCTGGCCGAGCCCCTGCACGAACGCGGTGAACGCCCCGTAGGCGTCCTCTTTCCACTGCTTCTGGAACTGCGCCGCGCTCATGCCCGAGACGCCCGCCAGCAGGTCGAGGGCGGCCCCGCCCTCCTGCGCCGCCTGCTGCATCGTGAGCAGCGCCTGCTGCACCGCCGTGCCACCGAGTTCGGCTTGGATGCCGAGCGAGGGCAGCGCGGTCGAGAGCGAGAGGATCTGCGACTCGGTGAAGCCGACGATGTGCGCGGCACCCGCCATGCGCTGCGCGAACTCGAGGATCTCCGACTCGAACGTCGGGAAGTTGTTACCGAGCCCGACCAGCGCCGATCCGAGGTTGCCGACCTTGCTGATCGGCATCTCAATGATGTTCGCGAGCCGCGCCATCTGGATCGCGGCCTGATCGCTGGTGAGGTTCGTCGCCGTCGAGAGTTGGGCGATGGTGTCGGTGAACTGGGTGATGTTTTGCGTGCCGCGGATGCCCAACTGACCCGCGACCTGCGCGATGCCAGCGAGTTCGACGCGGGTCTTGGGCATCGTCGTCGTCGCGAGGTTGCGCAGGTTCGCGTCGAGCCGTGAGAACTCTTCGTCGCTCGCGTCGACCGTCTTGCGTACGCCCGTGAACGCCGTCTCGTAGTCCATCACCGCGAGCATGCTGCCGATGGTCGCGGCCTCGACCGCACGAAACGCCGTGGTCGCCGCCATCATGCCGGTGCCGAGCCCGACGCCCGCGAGCGCACCGCGCCCCATCATCGAGATCGCGCTGCTCATGCCCGCGGTGAACCCCGAGTTATCGACGCCCAGTGTGGCGAAGAACCGCGCGACCTCCTGCCCGCCGCCACCACCAGCCATCTCAGTCCTCCTCGGGTTCGCCCTGCTCGTCGGCCCAGTCGTCGAGCGCGTCGAGCAGCGCCTGCAGCATCTCGCCCTCTGGCTCGGTCAGTGCTTCCTTACGGTTGAACCGCTCGACGACGCGAGCGGCTCCCATCGCCTGCATGACCGCCGTGACCGCCGCCTCGTCCTGCTGCTCGACCTCCCACGGTGGACACTGGAACGCCTCGGCCACCTTCCCGATCTGCGCCTCGTACGTCGGGGGCCAGCCACGCAGCAGGTGACCGGCCAGCCCCCTCATGCGTTTCCCGCGAGCCTCAGCACCTCGTCGGGGTCGGCGCCGTGGTACGCGGCGTACAGCAGCCACATCACCTCGGCCTGCTCGAGCCCCTCGGTCACCGCTGCCCAGTCGGAACCCGGCAGCGGCAGCGGCTCGCCGTCGGCGCCCGTCCAGTTCCAGTCGAGCACCGCGGCCGTGAGCGTGTCGCGGATGCGCTGCTCGCACTCGGCCTCGCTGAGCACCGGGGCGAGGCGCCCGTCGGCACCCTTGGCGCCGTTGTTCAGCAGTTCGTTCACGGCGCGGCGCTCGGCGAACGTGCGCAGCGGACGCAGCACCACGTAGTGCCCGGCCTGCGGCGTGTATTCGGTGGCGGCGCACGCCTCGACCTCGCAGAACGCCGCGCGCACCTGCCGCGGCAGCAGCGCCACCGTGCTCGTGCGCCACAACTTGCCGTGCGGGCACTGCGGGGTCGGGTTGTCGATGATGCGCGCCGTCCGGCAGTCGTCGATGCGGATCTGGCGCTTTGGCGGCCGCGTGGCCTCGGTAGTCGTCACGGTTGGTACCTCCTCGTGACTGGCCCCGGCCCCGGTGGGTCGCTGCGGGAGGTACCCGACGCAGCGGTGGCCCACCGAGGGCCGAGATGCTGGGTTGCGCTACGCCGTCACGTCGCGGGTGAGCGCACCCGTGCCGCGCAGCGTGGCCTGATAGGTGACCGGGGCGTTCACGCGGCTCGAAATCCGGTAGGACTCGAGCCACACGCTGCCCTGATACTCGGGGTCGTTCGTGTCCGGGCCAGCGCCCGAGGGCTGGTACAGCGTTGCCACCGCAGCCGCCGCACCGATCATCGCGGCGATCGTCGCATCACCCTGAGACGCCGCGCCGTCGAACGCGCCCGCGACCTGCTCGGTGAACCCGTACTTGCCGCGCACGAACGTCTGCGCGACGTCGTTGAACGCCGTCACCTCCTGCAGATCCTGCTGCACCTCGAGGTCGATCGAGTTCAACTCGTCCTCGATCGCCACCGAGTTCAGCGAAAAGTCGGCGTCACCGCCGTGGATGCGTGCCATCGCTGGCCTCCTCTCCTGATCCCCTGATTAGCCGCCCGGCACAATCGCCACGGCACCCCGTAGCGTCACGCTGGTGAAGCCCGAGAACGCCGAGGCGACCACCCGGTACCACGGCCCGAGCGTCGCCGCGGCCAGCACGCTCGTCGCCTTGGCCCCGACCGCGGTGTGCACGTTCGTGCCCATGCCCGACAGGTCGGCGTACGGGTCGCCCGCCGCGTTGTCGCTCGACTCCTGCAACTTGAACGTGACCGAGCCCGAGCCGTCGATCGCGGTGACCCGCGTGATCAGCACCACGCGGTCGCCACTCGCCGCCTGCATGTGGTTCTGGCCGGTGCCGTTCGCGGTGCCGGTCACCGCCGTCGCCTCGTTGAGTTTCATGGCCCGGCCGAGCAGCGGCACGTTCGAGCCGCGCACCGTCGCGCTGAGCACCCCCGCGTTGTTCACCGGCGTGCGCAGCGTGCGGCGGTCGAGCCAGCCGCTGCCCTCGTACCCGCGCGAGCCCGCGGCCGAGCCGTCGAGGTAGAACCCCCACAGCGGGATCGTGGTGGCCGCGTGCAGGCTGGCAAGGATCTCGTCGATCTCGTCGTCGGTCACGTCCATGAACGCCGCGAACTCAGACGTCCACCCGCGCTCGTTCTTGCCCTGCACAAACGTCTGCGCCGCGTCCTCGAACGCCGTCACCTCGCGCGTCGGCAGCGCGAACTCGACGTCGAGGGTGTTGGCGCGACCGCTCAGGTTGAACTGGTCGGCGTAGATGCGCGCGTCACCACCGTGGATGCGTGCCATCGGCTACCGTCCCTTCCGGCCGCTGCTGCGGCGCTCCGCCTTGCGCTCGACGAGCGATGCGGCTACCGCTGCGCGCAGGTCGGCCTCGCTGGCGTTGTGCGGCCACGGCTCCCCGCCGTCGGTGACGGCGCCGGTGTCGTTGAGGTAGTGCAGCAGTTCGTCGCGGCTCATGTAGTCCGGGTCGCCAGCGTGCTCAGCATCCCACGGCGCAAACAGTCCGCGCGCGAGCACGTCAGCAAGTGACACCAGCGCGGGGCCATCCGTGCCGTCGTTGAAGTCGCCAGCCTCGAACTCGACGACCTGCCCCGGCGCGATGTTGTTTCGCGCTCTGGTGTGGCGGTTGCGCCACCGAACCGTGACGAGCGCCTTGAATAGCGCCTGCTCCGTCTCGCTCACCGTCTGGCCTCCCATCAGTAGACCCACACCCGGTAGATGGCACCCGAGTGCACGTATGGCACTCGGCCCTCGTCGTACTCGGTGTACCGAACCCACCGCTGCCGCTGCACCTTGTATGCCTTGGTGTAGCCGGTCGGGGTCATCGTCGTGTTGTGCAGCGCGAGGTCGATCTGCTGGGCGATGTCGCCCGCCGTCTCCACCGCGTCGCCGCCGCTCGCGCCGCCCTTGGCGATCCCTTTCACGAGGTAGTCGAACGCCATCGCGTCCTGCCCGAACGCGCGGCCGGTCGCGTCGTTGTCCTGCATCGAGAACACGACCGCGGGGAACGCCGAGGCGGGCGGCACGAGCATGTTCCAGTGCCGCGCCTGCGGAACGAGCGCGATCAGCCCCGCCGTGTTGAGCGCGCTGCGCAGCGCCTTCTCGATCGCGTTGATCCCGGTGTCGGCCACGCTAGTCCTGCCCCTCGGGAATGTTCACGCGCCCGTTCGCGGCGTCCGGCAGCGCGGCGCGCAGGATCTGCTCGAGCAACTGCCACGCGTGCCCCATCGCGGGCATCAGCCACGGCCGAGCGGCCATGCGGATCGTCCCGTACTCGATGAACACGCCGTAGAACGCCGCCGTGCCGATCGACCACATGAAGCGGCCGAGGCGCCGCGCGCGCGTGGTGTTGACCATGTACGAGGTGTCGATCGCGCCTTGGTCGCGGATGTTGAGCCGGGCCTCGCCAGCCGTGCGGAACGCGACGTAGCGGATCGCCTTCTCGGCAAGTTCGTCCGAGTGCGCGATGAGGTTCTGCAGGCCGGTCACGTCGGCGACCACGTACGACGCCGCAGCGCGCCCCTGCGCGCTGTCACCGGCACCGTAGAACCGTGCACCGACACCCAGCCCCGGCATCTACCCGCTCACAATCTCGCGGCACAGCACCCGCGTCGCAGCCTTGAAACTCTTGTCCGCGTTGATGTCGACGATCTCGAGCGTCCGCGTCGTGGTGACGATGCGGTTGCCGAGCGCGACCGCCTGATCGTGGTGCAGCGTCACCATCCAGTCGGCGACCTCTTGCGGCTGGTCGCCGTGCTCGCGGCCCATGACGCGCACCTGCTCGCCAAGCCGCGCGACCCGGCAGGCAACGCCGGTGTACGTGTTCGTCCACGTCTCAACCTCGGCGCCGTAGTTACTCGCCGAGAACGCCGCGGTCTGGATGGTGCACGTGTCCGGCATCAGCGACTCCGCGGAGTTGCGCATGCGCTCGAGGTCGCCAGTGCTCAGCACCATCGTCGGCCTCCTACCAGCGCGGGTCGGACGTGCTGCCGGTCACGTCGACGTCGGCGTGCGTGACCCCGCGGTTCGCCTGCCAGCCGTCGTCGTGGCGCGTCTGCACGACGCCCAGCCCGCCACCCGTGCGGCGGCGGAACTCTGCAGCCATCTCGCGGTACGCCTTGGCGCGGTCGCCCTTGTCGACCGTCGTGCCGTCGGCGGTGAAGTTGAAGTCACGCGCGAACTTGGTGGCGATGGCCTCGCAGCAGCGCGCCGCCCACAGTTCGACACCGGCGCTCGATCCCTCGAGCGCCATCAGCGCGTCGATCTCCTCGTCGGTGAGCAGCGCGTCGGTGCTCACGGTGTCGCCGATCGCGAGGCGCACCCGCTCGAGGTCGGTGTTCGGCGTGCCGTCGTAGGTGAACGTCACCGCTCAGCCCTCCCCTAGAGCGCCCGGCTGTGCGCCTCGACGTCGCCGCTGGGCTCGACGTGGAACTCGAACGCGCGCGTCGGCGCACCGTCCGGCCCCGTGACCGCCTGCGCACCGAGGTCACCCGCGGTGCGCGCCCACACGTTGCCGCCAGCGGGCACGTCGATCGTGGTGCCGTTCACCACCACCGTCGCGCCCTGCGGGAAGTCGATCCGAATGTCTGCCATCGTCTCTGCCCCTTTCAGCGCCGGTAGGCGCCATACGCCATCGTGAACAGGCCGCGCGCCTCGGCGGCAGCGAGCGCGCGCGACCACGTGCTCACCGGCCCCATGCGCCCCGACCAGTAACCCGCCTCCGATCCCTGCGCGTTGCGCCCGATCGCGCAGCCGCCCGAGGGCGCCAGCGGTGCCCCGCCGTCGGTCTTGCTGTCGAGCAGCCCCAGCCACTCGCCCGTGTCCAGCAGGCCCGCGTAGATGCACTCGGTGGCCGTGCCGTCGAACGTGAACGCGACGAACAGCGGGCGCCCGGCGTACGCGCTCACGTCACCAGTCGACGCCCATAGGTACGCGCCAAACTTGATCACGCTGAGCGCACCGAGGTCGCTGATGAACAGCCCCACGCCGTCGCCGGTGCCGTTCTTCCAGATCGGCCGCATCGACCCATCCGCAGGCACCACCAGCGCAGCGGTAACGCTCATCGCGCCGGTCGTCGGCGTGAACTGAGCGGCCGCCGTGCCGAAGTACCCGGTCGTGCCGTTGAACGAGGTGCTGCGCGCGCCCTCGACGAGCGGCGCAGCCTCGCGCGTGACCGTGCCGCTGAGCGCGAGCGTGCGGCTGCCGATGCGGTCGAGCGCGCTGCCGCTGGCCTCGTCGAGCGCGTGGTGGTGCACAGCGCCGAGCGCCTTGACCTGCCGCTCGTACGGCCCCCAGCCCGCCACATGCCGAACGCCCACGCGGTAGGCGCGGGCGGCGTGGCGGTTCGCCAGGTAGCGCTCGACGGCCATGGTTACGGCCGCCCCGTCACGCGACCGCGCACGGTCGCCGCACCGGCATTGCCCTCAGTCCACGAGAACCGCCAGAACGGCAGCGTGACCTCGACGACGGCGGCAACCAGTTTGTCCACCCCGGTCGTCGTGTTGCCGTCCTCGTCCGCGAGTGCGGTCGTCTTGTGCGCGGTCGAGGCGTCCAGCGACTCCTCGATCTTGCAGCCGCTCGCGGCGCTGGCGCGGTTGGCGCGGAACGCCGCCACGACCTCGCGCACGCGGCCACGGCGGATCCACTCTCCGGCCGCAGCGTTCTCGTACGACGGGGTGTTCCAAGATCCAGCCTGCAACACGGCGTCCGACGAGGCGTCGTCGCCGGACGAGTAGAACACGTCCTCGCCGCCCTGCCCGCGCCCGTTGTGCTCTCGAATCGCCATCGCTGTGCCCTCCTCGGTGCCGTGTGGGCGAGCCGCCGTAGCAGCCCGCCCACACGCTCACACCTGCGGTCGTTAGGCGGCGGCCGAAGCCGTGCCCCACACGCCCGCGCTCTCGCCGTCGGCGTTCACGATCAGCGGGTCGTACACCTGCATATCGGCCGCGACGATCGCGAGGTTGAAGCCGTCGGCGTCGTTGGTCGCCGTGCGGATCCGCGGGCTCAGGATCTGGCCGGTGGTCGTCGCCACGACCGAGATCCCGGCGTCCGTGGTCGCGTGGCGGTTGCGGATGTGCCCGACGCCGCCAGGGAACACGATCGTGAGGTTGGTCATGGCGGTGGTGACGTTGTAGATGCCGCCGTTCGAGTAGAGGCCGTCGAAGTACGGCTGCTCGATCCACACGCCGTCGAGCGCGACCGCGCACGTGATCGCCGCGGCGTTCGCGTCGCCCGAGGCGTGCCCGCGGTGCACCGGGCGGATGATCCGCGCGCGCGCCGCACCCGTGCCGAGCGTGATTGCCGCCACGAACTGCGAGGTCGCCGCATTGTCGCGGAACTCGACGTCGATCGCCTCGACGTCGGCGCCGGTGATGGTCACGCCGCTGGTGACGTCGATCGCGCCGGTCGTGGTCACTAGCACGTTGATCAGCCGCGCGTTCGCACCCGAGATCGGGATGTTGCCGTCGGCGTGGCTCATGGTGACCGTCGGGCGGTTCGCGCCCTTGCCGAGCCCGAGGATCGTGATGCCCGCGACGTCCGGCACGATCGTGGTCGCGTTCGCGACCGTCTCGGCGTGCCCGGCCGCGACGATGACCACATCGCCCTGCGACGCGGTGGTCTTGTTGATCGCCGTGTCGATCAGCGCGACCGGCTTGGCAGGCTTGGTGCCCACGTTGTTGGCGTGCCCGCTGCCGGAGTCGACGAAGTAGACGTTGCCGAACGGCGAGAACAGTCCTACGCCCTCGGCAGGGATGCCGTGGCTCATCACGCCGTTCGGGTAGTTCGTGTACGCGTGCGCGGTCGCTGCCGGGCGCAGCCCGACGGCCACCGATGCCATGAGGCGCTGCGGGAAGCGCTCGGCGGCGTATGCGGTGTTGTTCAGCGCGCGCGCGAAGCGCACCACCGGCATCCACGCGAAGCGCGGCAGGCGCGGAAGCCATGCGGCGAGCGCGAGCAGGATGAGGACGGTGCCGCGGTTGCGGCTGTTGCGAACAGTGGTCGGGGTCGTGGTGTAGGCCACCAGTCCACCTCCTCGTGTGAACCAGCCGCCGAGGCGGCCAGTGGTCGTTGTTGTTCTGGCCGGGGCGCACCCGCTGGGCACGCCCCGGCCGCTACTCACCAGCCGCTAGGCCGGGTTGTTGCCGTAGATGAACTGCCACCCGGTGTGGCCGCGGCCATACCGGGTGTACCCGCGGTACTTGCTCTGCAGGGTGTTGAACTCGCCCTCGCGAGCGAACTCGACCGGCACGCGGTTCTGCCACACCAACTGGCGCGCAGCGAGCCGCGAGTTGACCGCGAACCACGCGTTCGCGTCGGTGAGGTAGTCCCACACGATCAGCGTGGTCGTCTGCATCACGCCCGACGCCATCACGTTGAGGGTGAACTCGGCAGAGCCGGGCTCCCACTGCGCGCGCGGGTCGAAGATCTGGCGCGCAGCGCGCTCGAGTTCGACCGGCACGAGGATGGTGTCGAACGCACCGCCGACCAGTTCGCCGCGGTCGTCCGTGAACGAGCGCATGCGCTGGCGCACGGTGTCCACGTTGTCAAGCGTGAGCGCGAGGGTGTCCTCGTTGCTTTGCGTGGTGCCCTGCCGGATCGGGCTCACCGGGTGAGCCGTCGAGCACAGTGCCACGCCGTCGGCGCCGTTCGCCGAGTCGCCGAGGCGGTACGTGCCGTTGTCGGTGAACGCCTGCACGAACACATCCGCGGCGTCGATCTCGCGGGTGATCGCAAACGAGTCACCCAGCGACCGGGCGAACTCGCTGATGATCCCGTACATCTCGTCGTCGACAAGGCGCCGCTCCACGACGAAGCCCTTGGCGAGTTCGATGTTCGAGATGTCCGTGCGGTACCCGGAGTCGGCACGGTCGAACTCGACCGAGCCCTCGTACTTGGGCACCCGGCCCATCGCGCCGGTGTTCAGGTAGTGCTCCTGATACTTCGACGACGGGCGGATGCCGTACAGCCGCTGCATCGCAGCAGCCGGGCGGCCCAGCGCCTCAGTCGTGAAGATCTCCCGCAGCGTCGGCTCGAGCAGGTCGGGCCAGTTCTCGGGTGCAATCGGCATCGTGTGCTCCTCTCGTGATCCGTGGTCGTCCTCACGAGGCCGCGAGCGGCCTCACCGCGCGGGCGGGCTAGGTGAGGTAGTGCTCGGTCGGGTTGACGATCAGCGGGGTGTCCTCAGACGCGCTCGAGTCGCGCACGACGAGGAACTCGTTGTTGGACGACGCCGCGACCGTCTGCGCGCCGGTGGCGCCCGCGATGTCGAGCAGCGCACCAGCCAGCCGCGCGGTCGCGTCGGTCGTGATCAGCACGGCGTCGGGGTTGGCGACTGCGCGCACCTTGGTCGTCGAGTCGGTGCCGCTGATGCGGCCGGGCTGGCCCGAGACGTTGTCGTCTGGGTCGCTGGCGCCCTCGATCGGCCCGACCAGCGCCGTGTCGGCGGTGGCAGCGAGGTCGATCTCGCCAGTCTCGATGTTCCCCATGTCACCGACGGTCAGCGTCTCGGTGTCCTTCATGACGAACTCGAACACGAGCGGGAACCCGCCGCTCAGGTTGTACGCGTGGATGAAACCGGCCATCTGTCACACCTCCCGCGGCCTGCGCCGCTGCTACTGCTTTCCGGTGCCCGCGGGCGTGGCACGCGCGGCGACGTACCGCTCGTACTCGGGCGTGCCCGGCTTGGCGTCGGCGTCGGCCACCCGCGCGGGGTCGAGGCCGAAGCGCGCCGCCATGTCTGCCTTGGCGGGGTCGAGCGTGCGCGGCGCAGTGCCGTCACCACGTGCCCCACCGTCGCCACCCGTGCCGCGCGCCGCAGCGGTCGCCTGATTGACGAGCCACGGCTTGCCCTGCACGAGCGCCTGCACCGCCTCGGCGACGCCATCGATCGTGCCGTCCGCACCGACCGTGACGGTCGAGAGGTCGGCGAGCGCGATTGCGTCCGCGAGCCGGTCGCTGGGGATGTTTGCCTTGACGCCCTCGAGCGTGAACGCGGTGCGGATGCGCTCAGCCTTGAGCGCCTGCTGCGCATCGGCAGCGGCACGCTGGGCGGCCTCGGCGGCCTCCTGCGCTCGCTGCGTCTCGCCCTTCTCGGCCTCGGCCCGATCGCGGTCTGCCTTGGCAGCAGCCTGCATCGCCTCGATCGTGTCGAACCCGGCGTCCTTGGCAACCCGCTCGAGCGCCGTGCGCTCGGCGCGCTGCGCCCGCTGGGCGAACTGCGCGTCGAGGTCGGCCTGCGTCATCGTCACCGTGGCGGACTGTCCGCCCCCGGTGCCCGTGCCGCCGCCACCGCCCGCGCCGGTACCGCCCGCACCCGCGTCACCGTTCCCGGTGCCGCCGCCCGTGCCGTCGCCAGCGCCTGCGCCCTCGAGCCGAAAGAACCGTCGAGCCATGCCCCACACCCCCAGTTACTCGAACCCCGCAGTTCCCGCCTGCGTCGCGTGTGCTCGGGGTGTTCCGTCCCGAGCGGCCGTGAGGCGGGGCTAACACGAGGGCCGGGGGTAATGTCAACGGGTCTAGGCGGCTGCCCTGATCTTCTCGGGAATCTGGCGCTGGGGGGGTTGCGCACGTGTGCCGCGCCGTGGTACACAATAGGGGCAGAGAGAGGAACCCACCGATGACCGAGTACGTGAACGTGAGCGCCGGGGCGTGTGGAGCCGATGGCTGCCTGTGCGTTGTGTACCGGCAGCCCATCGGCGGGCGATACGCGGCGACCACGCGGAAGGGGCTGCCGCGCTGTCAGGGCGTCGTACGAACAGGCATGAACGCTCGCGCGTCTGTGCTCGTGTATCAGTGCTCACGCGCCGGGGCCGGGCCGTTTGCGGTTGACTTCGACGGCACTCACCACCACCTGTGCGCGCAGCACGAGGCCGCTCGACCCGACCGACTGCGCTCACTCGACTAACACGCAGTAATCGCCAGACGCAGCACGGCCGCCCGATCGGGCGGCCGTTGCCGTGCGCGCCAGCAGGTCATGCGCTAGACGAGGCTGCCCTCAATCGGCGCCGTGCGCCCACGCGGCGCCTGCTGCGCGCCATCGCCCGGTGCAGCGGTGCCGGTGGCCTGCTCCACGATCGCGTCGACCTGCCGCAGCAGCGTCGCCCGCGGGCTGGCCGTCGCGCGCTCGAGCGCGGCGACCTCGACGGCGCGGGCGTGCACCTCGGCGGCGTTCGCACCGGCCTGCACCCACGCCACCACCGAGCCCACCGAGAGGGCGAGCACCTCACCGGCGCCCGTGCCCGTCGGCTGCGAAGTTGGCGGTGCTGCCTGCTCGGCGGGCGGCTGCTCAGTCGGCACCTGCGCGGTGCCTGTCTGTGGGGCGCGCGGCTCGGGCGGCTGCTGTGCCGCCTGCAGCGCCGCTTGCCGGGCCTCATCGCGTGCCCGCGTGGCTGCCGACACGACCTCGGCCGCTTCCTCGGTGGTGAACGTGTCCAGCAGGCTCACCCCGAGCGCGTCGGCTTCGGCCCACACCGCGATTCGCCGCTGGATCTCGGCCGTGACCATCGTGTCGGCACTGGGGCCGAGCGGCACACCCGCGGCAGCGGCCGCCGCCAGCGCCTCGGTACGGGCCGCCGTCGTGCCAGCCGTCGGGGCCGCACCCGGTACGGTGATCCCGACCGCTTCCGCACGCTCCACCAGTTCGGCGAGCGTGGCGTTGTACGGCACGCTGTGACCAGCCGCGCGCAGACGCGCCTCGATGTCGCCACGGCGCACCTGCACCTCGGCGATGTCCGCGGCTTCACGCAGGCAGGTCGGGCAGATCGTCACCGTCCCCGCCGACCTCCACCCGAGGCCGTCGGTGTTTTCTAGCACCGTCCACGACGCGCATACCGCGCGCACGCTGCACACCACGCATGCCGTGGCCGTCGCCACGTTCCGATTCACCCTGATCGCCATCGTCGGTACCTCCCGGTCGTCGTTGCTTCCCCACGAGTGCCGCTGCCGCTGTGTTCTGTATCCACCTCCCGCCCGGCGTACGCCACCACCCGTACGAGGTGATGTGCCACGAGCCGCACCGGCATCGGTAGACGTAGGCGTCGTGCTCCTTGTGCACCGCCGCCTGCGCGGCTGCCCGCGCCGAGGCGTACCGCCGCTTGTTCTGCCCGTTGAGCGTGCACCGGCCCTCGTACATGCTCCACCGCCTATGCCCGCGGCCGCCAGTAGGTGTCGTGCGCCGGGATGCGCGGTGCGAAGAACCCGTCGAGCGCACGCACCGCGGAGTTCACGCCGAGGCTGTCACCCCACACGGGGTCGCGCGTCCACCCGACGAGCCCGTTGAGCGGGATGCGGCCGTTGGCCCACAGCCCGTACAGCCGGTCGTTGCCGACGATCCGCCGCTGCTCCGACTCGTCGGCGCGCAGGAACCGCGCCCGGCCGGTGTCCTCGGCCCGCACCAGTGGCTCGGCCTGCACGCCGCGGATCCCGAGCGCGCTGAGCGGCACGAGTTCAGGCACCGTGAAGCACCGCCCCTGCACGTGTTCGTCGAGGTCGCGGTCGTTCGGGTACAGCACGCCATCCATGAGGTAGCAGGCGGCGCAGGTGCGGTCGTCGAGCGTGGCGATGCGCCGGTAGCCGCGCACAAGGTCGTCGTTGGCCTCGTACTGGGCGCGCTCGGCCTCGCGGTACGCGCGCAGCGTCTCGCTGCGCGCCACGCGCAGCGCCTGCACCATGCCGCCCGCTAACTGGGTTTTCATGTGCGCAGCGGTGACGCGCGGGTTCTCGAGCATGCCCGCCTCGAGCGTGCTCGTCAGGCGCCCCATCGTGCCGCGCACAAGTTGCGTGCGCAGGTACGTGTTCAGCGTCGAGCCGTCGCGCATCGCGCCGACCAGCACCTCGAGGGCGTCGGCGTCGACCGCGGCCCACGCATAGCCCAGCGAGGTCAGGGTGTCGAAGTTCACGCCGCGCGGCAGTTGCGACCCGGCCAGCGTACGCGAGTGCTCGATCGCGTCGACGATCAGCGTGCGCTGCCGTGAGGTGATCACGCCGGTCGTGCGCACCCCGTAGGCGTCGAGCGCGCGCTCGAGCCCGGCCGCCATCTCGCGGTACTCGGCGAGGCGCACGATGCTGCCGGGCGTGGTGACGGCGCCAGCACGGGCGCGCTCAGCGATGAGGCGGGTCAGGTCGTCAATCTGCTGGGTGAGACGTCGCATCACCGGCCGGTACGCCTGCTGCAGCGTGCGCAGCATCTGCGCGTCGCCCTGCATCACCCCGGCGCGGAACTCGCGCGCCTCGGCCAGCGCCCGCGACTCGCCGCCACGCTGTACCACGGCTAGAGCCGCACCGATCCCGACTGCGGGGAACGGATGCGCCGACCACGAGCCGCCTCGGTGAACTGGGCACGGTCGGCGATGACCTGCGCGAGGCGCTCACGCTCAACTGGTGTGAGGTAGGTCGCACCGCACAGCGTGCAGTGCGAGTCGGATCCATTGAAGTCTGGCGGGTTGACGTGCACGCGGCCTCCGCAGCGGTCACACGTCGGGAACTGTGCCACGGGTCGCGCCCCTCTCCCCCGTCGCGCACATGGTAGCGGCTGTGCGGCCCTAGCGGGCGCAGATGTGGCCGACGAGGCGCTCAGCGTCCCGCGTGGCGAGGATCAGCGCGTCACGTCCCGTGTGCACCGAGCCGCCGCGCGCGCACTTGATGGTGCGCGCCTGATACGAGGCGCGCTCGCCGTCGCTGGTCATGCGCACATGGATCCGCACCATGCACGAGCCGACGCGAGCCGGGGCGCCGGGCGCGTTCTTGCGCTGCAGGTTGAGCGCGAGAAGGTCGGGGCCGGTTTCGGGAAACGCGAGCGGGTCGTACTGGCCGCGGGCTCGCAGGATGTCGCGAGCGTCGGTCACTGTCCGATCCTCACGACGCCGACCGGATACGTGAGCGGGCGCGCCAACGGCAGGTCGCCGCGCTCGAGCGTCGCCGCAGCCAGCAGCGCGAGGCCGATCGCGAGGTTCACCGCAGCGCCCCCTGATCGAACTGGCGCGCGGCGATCTCGGCCATCGTCTGCTGCTCGGCCTCGGCCTCGGCGACGATGCGCTCGACCTCCTCCTCGCTGTACCCGTACTCGCGCAGCCGCTGGCGAGTGCTCAGCCCCTGCTTCTGATTCACCGCAGCGATGCGATCCGTCTCGCTGGGCCGCGCCTCGGCCGACTCCCACACGACGTCGAACCCGGTGCGCGGCAGCACGAGCACCGCCTCGCCGCTCGCGTTCGCGTTGTGCATGCGCACGGCCAGTTCCGCGAGGTGCTCCCACGCGGCGCCGAACACGACCTGCCGGTCGCGCGCCTTGGTGACGAGCGGCGCCTCGGCGAGTTTCATAGCCTCGCCAGACGGCCACGACCCCGAGATCCCGCGGAACAGGTGCGCGGGGGTGCCGGTGACGTCGGCCATCTCGGCGACGAGGTGCTGCATCCACGCGATCACGGTGTTCGGGTCGGCGGCGTCGAAGTCGCCGAACTTGGCGTCCTTGGCCTGCGTCCAGAGGATCGAGCCCGGCTGCACGGCGAGTTCCTCGTCGGGCGCCTTGTCGAGCCCGGCGCCCCAGCGCTGCGGCCAGCCCTGCGAGTCGGCCACCTTCACGCCGTCGACCAGCGCCTTGTTGAGCGCGTCCTGCAGCGGGATCGCGTCGACCAGTTCCGACCGCCCGTAGTCGCTGCCGCGGTCGTCGTTGCGGTAGTGCACCACCGGGATGCCGAGCGGCAGGCCGTCGGCGGTCGTCCACGGCAGCGGCCATTCCTCGCCCGCCACCTCGAACCGATCCCACGTGCTGACCGCACCGGCAGCGCTCGTACGCGCGATCCACTTCTCGATGCGGTCGGGGTAGTAGACATTCAGCCGCACCGATCCGACGCGGGCACCGGGCTCGAGCGCGCCGTCGGCGACGACCCAGCGCTTTGTCGCGTGCGACATCCGCATCGCGTCCGAGGGGTCGTAGTACGCCCGCACGAGTTCGGGGCTGTTGAGCGTGAAGCGCGGGATCTGCTGCTCGGCGTCCCACTCCACGATCACGTACGCATCGCCGAGGGCGACCGCGTGCTCGTGCACCGCCTTCTCGAGCGCGTCGCCGCCGTTCATCTCCCACCAGTCGGCCATCGCCACCGCGATCGGCCCCGGAGCGCTCGGCCCGCCGTTCTCGCTCACCGTGCGCGGTTCACCCGGCACGACGAACCCCTGCACCTTGAGGCGGTCGACAAGGGCCGCGACGATCGTGCCCATGTGATTGTCGGAGAACGCGGTGCCCTGCTCGTTGACCTCGAACCCGTTCTGCGTGAGGAACTGGCGCAGGCGGTCGGTGAGGCGCACGCGGTGGCGGCCGTTCCAGTACGCCCGCAGCATGGTCAGGTGCGCGTCGGCAGACTGGTGCGCGCTCAGCAGAGCCGAGAGGAACGCCTGCGCAGCGACCTCGCCCTCCCCCTTGCTGAGCGCGTTCTGCCGGAAGTTGTCGAGCATCGTCACGTGGGTGCCCCTCTCTGCTAGCGCCGCCGTACGAGTTCGGGGCTGGGCGCTGCGCCGGTGTCACGGTCAATGTACCGCGCCGCAACGCTTCCGCGCCCGCCACCGCTGTACGTCGAGGCGACCTGCGCGCGCCGGTAGTCGTCCTCAAGTTCCTTCACCTTGTGCAGCCCGCCCGTGAACGAGTCCACCATATCGTCGTGCGCACCGGCCGGGAACTGGTACAACTGGGCGAGGAAGTCGTTCAGCCATAGCGGGTCGGGCAGCGCCCACTCGCCGCAGGTGCAGCGCGGCAGGTACACCCGGCGCTGCGAGAGCATCGGGATCACCGCAGCCGCGCGCGCCACCTTGTCGGCGCCCATCGGTGGCTCCCACAGTTCGACGTAGGTGCGCTGCGCCGCGACGCGCAGCATCTGTACCATGCTCGGCCCGCTCGCCTTGTTCTCGGCGAGCAGGTGCGTTGGCCCCCACTTGGTCGCTTCCGCCGCCGCCGCTTCGAGCAGCGCGGGCAGTTCGTGCCGAGCGTTGTAGACGTCGAGCACGAAGATCCCGCCACCGTGCACGCCGAACGTCACGCAGGCGTTGAAGTCGTTGCGGCTCTTGTCCTTGAACGCGGTGTCCCACAGTTGCACGACGTACTGGAAGCCGCGGTTCGCCATGCGCTCGGCTGGCATATCGGTGTGCGGGTCGTAGTACGACCAGTATTCGCCCTTGAACATCGCACCCTCGGCAAGCGTGGGGCGCTGCTGGTACATAGCCGCCCACTCGACCGGGCCGACGTCCTCCCGCAGATCGTCGTAGAACCGCTCGGCGTCTGCAGGGCGCCGGAAGCGCTCGGGCCAGACGACGGCGCCCTCGGCGCGGCCCAGCGGGTCGGTCGGCTCATCGGCGCGCGCCGGTATGCGCACCACGCGCCAGCGGTTGCGGCCCGTGCGCTTGTCCTCGGCGAGCAGCCTCCCGGCGAGGTCGTCGTAGTGCCAGCGGGTCATCACGAGGATCACGACCGAGTGCGGGTGCAGGCGGGTACGGGCCACCGAGCGCCACCAGCCCCACACCGTCTCGCGCGTGTTTTCCGAGTAGGCGGCGACGAGGTTGGCGATCGGGTCGTCGATCACGAGCACGTCGGCACGGCGGCCGGTGAGGCCACCGCCGACGCCGACGGCGCGCACGCCGCCCCGGTGCCCCTGCAGCGACCAGTCGCTCACCGAGTTCGTGCGCGTCGAGG
>JBAYUZ010000003.1:0-53512 GCA_041674885.1 Dehalococcoidia bacterium | reverse complement strand
TGCAGCGGTTCGCGGAGATGAGCGCGACGAATACGAACTGGACGATCCGGCAGACCGGGCCGGGGAATCGGAGGTCGTGATGAACGAGGGCATGCAGATGATCGAGGCGCTGCCGGTGCACGGGCCCGGCCCCGATCACGTGGCGACCGAGGTGCTCCTGATCGGGCGATCCGGGACGCCTCGACTGCTGACGATGGCCGACCTGCGCGCGCTGGAGCAGCCCGCAGCGCTGACCGAGGACTTCATCTGCCGTGAGGGCTGGTGCGTGCCGGGGTTGCACTGGGAGGGCGTCATGCTCGCCCGCCTGCTGGAGCTGGTGGACACCGGCGACGCCGCGCACGTGGAGGTCGCCTCGGGCGGGTTCGCGACGCAGCTCACCGGCGACGAGGCCCGGAGCGCGCTCCTCGCGACGCACCTCGGCGGCGAGCCGATCGCGCGGCCGCACGGCGGCCCACTGCGGCTGATCGTGCCGGGCGCGGACTGCTACACGAGCGTGAAGTGGGTCGAGCGCATCGAGGTGCTGGGCACGCCACGGGAGGACACCGCGCGCGCGATCGCGCTGGCACGACTGGAGCGCGGGGCAGGGCCGCGCGCAGCCGCTAGCGCTCCGTAGCGACCTCCGGCTCGCGCACCACGACGAGCACGAGCACCGCAGCAAGCGCGAAGACCGTACCCGTCGCGACGAAGCCGAGCGCGAGCGAGATGCCTCCTGCGGCCGCGGCGACGATCGGGCCGGCCATCATCGCGAGCGCCTGCACGCTGCTCACGAGGCCGAAGCCTGCGCCTCGACGGTCGCGCGGGACGTGGGTCGCGATCAGCGTGTTCGTGGCTGGCACCAGGGTCGCCTGCACCAGCGAGACGGCTGCGAACAGGGCGATGTAAGCGGGCACGTGACTGGTGACGGCGAGCATCGCGGCGCCCGCCGCGGCGCAGAGCGCGCCGACCCAGAGCGTGACGCGCAGGCGCCCCACGCGCACCCAGCGCTGCGCGATCACCAGCACGCCCACGACCGCGGCGAGCCCGGAGAGCGAGAACGCCGTGCCGGCGAGGCCGGCCGCACGCTCGGCGCCCGCGATCTGGCGCAGCGCCAGCGGCGTGAGCAGCCGCAGCACATCGGTCATGGCGAAGAGCAGGAAGAACACGGCGACCGCGATGTAGAACTGCCCGGGGAGCACGCGCCAGAGCGGGCGCTCGACGGGCACCTCGGTGGAGCTGGCCTCGCTGCTGCGGCGGGCGCGCACGGCGTCGCGCGGCACGAGGAACCAGACGACAGCCGCGGCGGACATCGGCAGGACGGCGCCCGCAAGGATCGTGCCTCGGAAGCCGAGCACGAGGACGAGCGCCGCGCCGAGCGCGGGGCCGATCGTGGTGCCCAGGTACTGGCCGCCGGTGAGCAGGCTCAGCCCTCGACCGAGGCGCTGCTCGGGGACGCTCACGCTCATCAGCGCGGTCGCGGCGGGAATGAAGCCGCTGAACAGCCCCTGCACCATGAACGCGATCGCGACGTGCCACGGTGCCTGCGCCGCACCGACGATCGCGATCGTCGCCGACGCGAAGAAGAGCGCGCGCACGAACATCAACTTGCGACCGAAGCGATCGGAGACGATGCCCCACGCGGGCCCGCTCACGATGCGGCCGACGCCCAGCGAGACGCTGGCGAACGCCGACCAGAACAGCGAGGCGGCATCGCCGCCCGCACCGAGCTCCTGCATATAGAGCGGCAGCAACGGCACCCAGAAGTTCATCGCCATCGACGCGAGGAACGCGCCGAGTGCGATGCTCAGCATGGTGCGCGTGGCGGGGTCGACGCGTGGCGCGTCGACCGCCGAGGCGGGGTTCGTGGTGGCCACCGCTGCTCGCTCTCCCGAGTTCCGGACTCGGGTCAGTCTACGCCTGGGGGACGCATGGGCCACGTACGTGATATCACGTGGGGGCGGACGCGACGCGGGAGGGAGCGAGCGTGCTCGGCTTCGGGATCGTGGGACGGTACTTCGAGGCGCCCGAGGGCGCGAGCGAGGTCGAGCGCCACAACTTCCACCACGCCTTCCGTGAGTCCGCGCTGATCGGCGTCATCAACGCCTCGATCGCGTTCCTGCCGGTGTTCGTGGCACGCCTGGGCGGCAGCAACTTCGAGGTGAGCCTGATCACCTCGCTGCCCAGCCTGACGGGGGTGCTGCTGGCGATCCCGCTGGGGACGTTCATGCAGACGCGGCGCAACATCATGCCGTGGTACGCCCGCGGGCGGATCGGCAGCCAGCTCTCGTACGCCCTGATCGCAATTGCCTCGATGTTGCTGCCGGCGGATCGCGTGGTGCTGGGCATCCTTGCCGTTTACGCCTGGGCGACGGTCTTCCAGACCGCGACGAACGTGTCGTTCAACATCGTCATGGACGCGACAGCGGGGACGCAGGGGCGCTTCGAGTTGATGAGCCGGCGCTGGTCGATCATGGGCGCAGCGCAGGCGCTGTCGCTGCTGGCGGTGGGTGCGATCCTCGCGCGGCTGCCGTTCCCGGTGAACTACCAGGTCATCTTCGTCGGCTTCGCGCTGACCGGCGTGTGGGCGTACCAGTACGGCTCGCAGATCCGTGTCCCCGACCATCCGCACGCCGCGCGCGGTGATGGCGGCGAGGCCATGCTGGCGAGGCTGCGAGGCATCGCGAGGCTGGTGACGGCGGAGCGCGCGTTCCTCGGCTTCGAGGTGCGGCGCTTCGTGTACGCGATGAGCGCGACGCTCACGCTGCCGCTGGTGCCGCTGTACTACGTGCGCGTGCTGCACGCGCCGGATCAGTGGATCGCGTTCATGGCCACGGCGCAAACACTCTCGCTGCTGGTGGGCTACGCACTGTGGCGGCAGCAGGCGCGGCGGCGCGGCGCGCGCTTCGTGCTGGCGGCAGCGACGGCCGGGGCGGCGCTGTACCCCGCGCTGCTGTCGTTCACCACGGCGCTGCCGCTGGTGGCGCTGCTCGCGGGGCTGGGGGCGGTGTTCAACTCCGGCGTGAGCCTGGCGATCTTCGACCGGCTGATGTCGAAGGTGCCCGCGGGCTACGGGGTGACGTTCAACTCGATCGACACGACGGTCGTGTACATCGCGGGATCGCTGCCGCCGCTGCTGGTGCCGATCCTCGCGGCGCGACTCGGCATCGGCGGGGCGCTGCTGATGTCGGCGGCGATCGGGGCGGCCGGCGCGGTGCTGTTCGCGCTCGACCGCGACCGTGTCGAGGCGGCCGCCGAGCCGCCCATCTCCACCACGGCGGAGTAGGCTCGGCAGCCCTCGTGCGTTAGTCGAGCGCCTTCATCTGCTTGCCGAAGACGCCGAGGTAGGCGATGGCGAGCACCAGCACCGCAGCAAGACCGCCGATCGCGATCTGCGCGCCGAACGCCTCCGCGAGCAGGCCGACGATGAACGTGCCGAACTGCACGAGGCCGAACTCCATGAACCACACCGACATCACGCGACCTCGGTACTGCTCCTCCGAGTAGCTCTGGATGAGCACCTGGCCGAGCGCCATGCGGCCGGTCTGGCCGGCGCCGATGAAGATCATGATGGGCAGCGAGATCCAGTAGTTCGTCGAGAGCGAGAACGCGAGGATGCCGACGCCCAGGATCGCCCCGCAGACCAGGAACATGCGACCTCTGCCGGTGGCCGCGGCAGAGGCGACGAACATCGCGCCGCCCAGCGCACCGACGCCCTGCATGCTTTGCAGCACACCCTGCTCGAACGCGCCCTTGTGCAGGATCGACTGCACGAAGCCGGGCAGCAGCATCGTGTACGGCATGGCGACGATCACGATCAGGAAGTTGACGGCGATCACCATGCGGATGACCGGGTCGTGGATGACGTAGCGGAAGCCCTCGACCAGGTCGGCGAAGCCGGACGGCGCGCGACCGTGGCCGCCTCCGTGCCCCGCACCCGAGCGTACGAAGGCGTAGAGCGGGTTCTTCGGCAGGCGCATGGTGAACGCGACGGCGACGACGTACATCGCGGCCATCGTCCAGAAGACGATCGCCGGGCTGTACGCCGCGATCATGAAGCCGGCGAGGCCGGGCGCGGTGAGCTGCATGAACGTCTGCGCGGTGGCGTTCAGGCCGATCGCGTTCGTCAGCCGCTCGCGCGGGACGATATCGGAGATGAACGACTGCCGCGACGGCTGCATCACGGAGTTCACCATGCCCTGCAGGAACGCGCTCAGAAACAGGTGCCAGAACTCGAGCTGCATGCCGAACATGCCGGCCGCAAGGATCGCGAGGAGCGCGGCGTTGATCGCGTTGTAGATCTGGCCAGCCTGGATGATGGTCTTCTTCGGCATCCGGTCGGCAACCACGCCGCCGATCGGCGAGAAGATGAGCGTGGGGATCGCGTTCGCCAGCGACATGGTGCCCAGCGCCGCGAACGAGCCGGTGATGTGGAACACCAGCCAGCCACGCACGACCAGCTGCATGTTCATGGACCCGAACTGCATCACGTTGCCGATGTAGAAGTTGCGGTAGTGCGGATCGCGCATCGCGGAGGAGGTGCGCGTGAACCAGCCCTCCTTGCGTGCCGCGACGACGCCGGCGCTCTCTGCGGTGGTCGCCGATGGGTCTACTGCCATGCGGTGCACTCCTCGAACGCGTTGCGGATCCCGGCGGGTGCCGTACACGTGAACGTCATAATGCCCGACACCGCCACGCGACGCCAGCGCACGCGCGACGGTCGATCGCAATCGCGATGTCGCCACCTCGACCACGCTTATGTCACCTTGGGCTGACGGAGCGCTGAACGCCTCGGCGAACTGGCCGAAGCGCCCTGTGGAACCCGGGAGCCTCGTCGACGATCGAGGCGTGACGATCGATCTCGAACCACAGACGCAAGGCAACGAGGGTGCCGCAGCGGCTGCCCATACGTCCCCGCTCGCACCATGCGCCCTGGTTCCCAGCCGCGACGTCGCCCGCGAGCTCGCTACCGCGATCACCAGTGGCGGGCTGTCGCTTGAGTACCAGCCGCTGGTCGACCTCCGCTCCTACCGCATCGATGGGATGGAGGCGCTCGCGCGCTGGTGGGTGCCGTCCGAGGGCTGGCGCCCGCCCGAACGCTGGATCCCGGTCGCCGAGGAGCGCGGTCTGATCATCCCGTTCGGACGCTGGGCACTGTCGACGGCACTCCAGCAGGTCGCTGCGCTACGCAGTCGCGGGCACGGGCGCATCCCGGTCGCCGTGAACCTCTCGCCGCTGCAACTGGACGACCTCGACTTCGTCGACTTCCTGGCGGAGGAGCTGCAGCGACACGGCGTGAACGCCGCAGACCTGGACCTGGAACTGACGGAGCATCACTTCCGAATGTCATCCGACCGGCTGCGTCCGGTGCTGGAGGCTCTGCGGGCGCTGGGCTGCCGCGTACACCTGGACGACTACGGCACCGGCGACTCATCGCTGCAGTCCGTGTTCCAGCTGCCGATCGACGCGATCAAGATCGACCGTTCCTTCGTGCGCGGCCTGCCGAACGACCCCGCGAGCGCGGCGATCATCGATAGCACGGTGATGATGGCGCACCGCATGGGGCTGCGCGTGATCGCGGAGGGCGTGGAGACGCTGGAGCAGGTGGACTTCCTGCGCCAGACCGGCTGCGACCTGGCGCAGGGCTTCATCTTCAGCCGACCGCTCCCGCAGCAGGTGCTCTCCGACACGCTGGCATCGTGGGATGCGCGCGTCGAGCACTTCCGCGAGGAGAGCGTGGAGTCCTCCGTGCCCGCATGGCATGCGGGGGACGTCGAACGCGGCCTGCTGCACGGGATGCGCATCGTCGCGGTCGACGACGAGCCCGGGACACTCGCGATCGCCGAGGCGGTACTGACCGATGCGGGAGCGACGGTGTACGCCACGCACTCGGTGGCGGATGCGATCGCCCGTGTCGCGATCGAGCGCCCGGATGTCGTGATCTCCGACCTGCAGATGCCGGGCCTGAACGGGTGGGAGTTTATCAAGTTGCTCCGCCACGCCGCGCCCGGCCTGGCCGTCGTCGTGGTCTCCGGGTACATCGAGAATCGGATGCGCGCGATACACCAGCCAGACGGCGTGGTGAACAAGCCGTACCGCGCCGCGACGCTGGTGAGCACCGTGCGCCAGGCGGTACAGGACCGAGCGCAGCACATCAAGACGACCGACCCCGCCGCCTGATCCCTCGCGCCCGAGGCTGGCGCTCGCGGGCGCACTCGCGCAGACTTCGCGCATGGCAGGCACACCTCGATCGACCCGGCGCCGCCTCCCGCTGAACCGCACGCTCTCGTGGCTGCGTCGGCAGCGCGCGCAGGGTTCGCCGGAGCTGTACGACTACGACCCGGAGTGGAGCCCCGCGCCCGACGGCATGCGGCTCATGACGCTCGCGGAGTCGCAGCAGCTCGAATGCAACCGCTGCGGCCAGTGCTGCGGATCCGAGACCGCCGACACCGAAGGCGACCTGGGCGCGTACACCTTCGGTGGCATCGAGCAGCACCAGTGGGCGCGCTACAACAAGGGCGCGGCGCTGATCATTCCACTCACGCGCACCGGGAAGCCACGCGCGTGGCGGGAGTCCGACGCCGACCTCGATACCGCGCCACCGTTCCGCTGCGCCGCACTCATGCACTTCGCGGACGGCCTGACCGGCTGCGCGATCTGGCAGTCGAAGCGCCCCGGCCCCTGCAACACGTTCCCGGTCAACGAGCCCAACTACGTGAGCGAGCTGGACAAGGGCATCTACGTCCTGCTGAACACGAAGTTCCAGCGGCTCTGCACCTGGGTCGACACGCTGATCTGCCCGGAGGACTCCGTGCTGCTCCAGTGGCGGCGCGCCGACGGGACGCTGCGCGCGAACCTCAGCCAGCGGCAGCATGCGTACGTGAACCGCGTGTTCCGCGAGGCGTACAGCGACTGCTACCGCGTGCGCGACCCGCTCCCGACGCGCGAGTGGCGCGACCTGCGCCGTGTCGAGGACGAGTGGCGATGACCGCTCGCGGCGACCTGGCAGGGCGCGTGGACGCGCAGTTCGCGGGCGTCCGCGCCGACCTGGAGTCGCTGGTGCGGATCGCATCCGTGAGCGCGGAGGGCGCGGAGACGCCGGGGATGCGCGCGTGCATCGATCGCGTCGAGGCGCTGCTGGCCGCCGAGGGGCTGCGCACGCGCCGCCTCGATGCCCCGGGTGCGCCACCGGCGCTGTTCGCGGAGCGCCCCGCACGTGCGGGCGCGCCGACGGTGCTGCTCTACGCGCACTACGACGTCCAGCCGCCCGGCCCCGCCGAGGAGTGGAGCGGCGCGCCGTTCGAGCCGCACGAGGCGGATGGGCGGCTGTATGGCCGCGGCGCCTCGGACGACAAGGGCGGTATCGCGATCCACCTCGGTGCGCTGCGGGCGCTCGGGGCGGACGCGGCGGTCGGCGTGAAGGTGATCGTGGAGGGCGAGGAGGAGCTGGGCTCGCCGCACATGCGCGCGCTGCTCGCGGCCTCCGGCGACCTGCTGGCAGCCGATGTGATCGTCGTCGTGGACTCCGAGCACTGGCGCGTCGGCGCGCCTGCGATCACGACCACGCAGCGCGGCCTTGCCGACTGCATCGTGGAGGTGCGCACGCTGACGCAGGCGGTGCACAGCGGCCAGTTCGGCGGCGCGGTGCCGGACGCGCTCAGCGCGCTCGCACGGCTGCTGGCGACGCTGCACGACGACGCGGGCGACGTCGCCGTCGCGGGCCTCGATGCCGGCACGCCGCCGGCGATCGAGGTGCCGGAGGCGGAGCTGCGCGCGACCTCGGGCATTGTCGACTCGGCCTCACTGATCGGGTCGGGCGCGATCGCAGAGCGACTATGGACACGGCCCGCGATCTCGGTGCTTGCGATCGATGCGCCCGCGGTGCGCGACGCGATCAACCAGCTGGTGCCCGTAGCACGCGCGAAGGTCTCGCTGCGCCTCGCGCCGGGACAGGATCCGGAGCGCGCACGCGAGCTGCTGGTGCGGCACCTCGAATCTCACGCGCCGTGGGGCGCACAGGTCACGGTCACGCCCGGCGCCGCAGCACCCGGCTTCGCGGTCACGCAGCGCGGCGCGGCGTTCGACGCCTTCGCGGCGGGGATGGCCGAGGCATGGGGCGTGCAGCCTGCGGAGATCGGCATCGGCGGGAGCATCCCGCTCGTGTCGGCGCTCGCCGAGCGCTTCCCGGCCGCGACGATCCTCGTCACCGGCGTGGGCGATCCGACGAGCCGCATCCACGGGCCGAACGAGTCGCAGGACCTGGGCGAACTGCGCCGCGCGATCCTCGCCGAGGCGTTGGCGCTCAACGCCCTCGGCGGGCAGCGAAGCTAGCCGCGGCGTCCGCGCAGGAACGCGCGCGCGCTCAGCAGCATCAGCAGCACGATCGCCAGCGCCTGCAGCAAGCCTGCATCGCGGCGACGGTCGAGCAGCATCGCGGCGTCCGAGACGATGCGCATCGCGGTGCCCACGCCCAGCAGCACCAGCGGTGCGTACAACGCGTTCGAGAACGCGAAGCGGAGGCCACTCACCGCTTCGGCGATGATCGGCTCGTGGGCGATGATCGCGGAGAAGACGAAGCCGGTGAAGAACGCGTGCACCGCCGCGTCGTACTCGAGGCTGCCGGGCAGCGCAGAGCCGAGCAGCAACAGCACGCCGGTGACGATCAGCCAGCCGTAGGCGGTGAGCACGCCGACCGCGGAGAAGCGCGCGAGGCCGGGCGAGGCGATCGTGCGGCGCGCAGGATCGCGCAGCACCGACCAGGCTGCGACCACGATCAGCGCGACCCCGAGAGCGATCGCACCGGTACGCACCTCGAAGGCGCCGATCACGGGTGCGGCCAGCAGCAGCGCGTACGCAAGCACGCCGAGGGCGGCGTTCGCGCGACTGATGCGCTGGAAGCGCGTCATCTCCAGTCGCTCGCCCGCGACGGTGCAGACGAGGTAGGCGATCCACCACGGCACGACGCGTGGGAACGCGCCGCTCAGCCCCCATGCGAGCGCGGCAGCGATCAGGCAGATGCCGCCGAGGAGGATGAGCAGTGATCCCGGCTGCGGCTGGCGGCGCCAGAGCACGCCGACCGTCGCCGTGTACGCGAGCGCCGAGACGGTTGCGAGCACGACGGCAGCCTCGACGGGTGCGCCCGTGAGCAGCGCGAGGCCGGCGAGGGCGCTCGCAGCAGGCGCGAGGAGCGTCGGTGCGCCGCCGAAGGCGATCGCACGCTCGACGGAGATGACGGTGCCGACGAAGCCGACGACCATCACGCCGCCGTGCCGCAGCACGAGTGCATCCGCCGCCGGGATGCTCCACCCGATGCGCGCGAGGCCGCCCCACAGGCCGGCGAGCAGCGCCGCGACGGCAAGCGCCGCGAACGGGCGCACGCGCTGCCTCGCTGTCTCCACGCGTGCGACACCGCTGGTGCGAGGACGCGCCGCCATGGATGTGCTCCTGTCGCGCGAGGCTACGCGCCCGGCCTGCCTCCCGCGGCTCCGGCGGGTGGCGGCGCGATCTCGGCGTCAGTCAGCGTACACAGCGGATCGTCGCCGAGGTAGGAACCGGTCATCCCGTACGCCCGCGCGCGCGAGCCACCGCACAGGTCGGCGTAGCGGCAACGCCCGCACCGACCCTCGAGCCGGGACACGTCGCGGAGCGCTGTGAAGAGCTCGGAGTGGCGGTACACCTCGGTGAGGTTCGCGGTGCGCACGTTGCCCGCCGAGATCTGCAGGAAGCCGGAGGGGCAGATGTTGCCGCGGTGGTCGATGAAGACGAAGCCCTTGCCGTCGTTCACGCCGCGCGTCTCCACGCCGGCCGGGGCCTCGCGGATCTGGTAGCCGGCGCCGGTCAGGCGCACCGGGGCGCTGGACGCCTCGCGCGCGCGGCGGAGCACGGTGCGGCGGTACTGCGGGGCAGCGGTGGTGCGGATCGCGAACGGCACCTGGCCGTTCAGGCTCGCGAGCCACGCCCACGTGTCCTCCGCCTCCTGCGGCGTGATCATGTCCTCCACGCGGCCTCGGCCGGTGGGGACGAGGAAGAAGACGCTCCAGATGCGCACGCCGTAGCGCGCCAGCAGCGGCAGCATGTCCGGCAGCTGGTGCAGGTTGGCGCGCGTGACGGTGGTGCCCACCTGCACCGACTGGCCGAGCTCCTGCAGCACGCCGAGGAGCGTCGTGACGCGCTCGAACGTGCCGGCGAAGCCGCGGAACGCGTCGTGCGTCTCCGCGTTCGCACCGTCGAGGCTGACGTGGATCATCTCCACGCCGATCTCACGCAGACGCTGCATGCGCTCACGCGTCGCGAGCGCGGTGGTGGTCGGCGAGACCGCAACGCGCAGCCCTCGCGCGATCGCATGCGTGGCGATCTGCTCCAGGTCGCGGCGCATCAGCGGATCGCCGCCGGTGAGCACGAGCACCGGCGGGTTGAGCTCGGCGACCTGGTCGACGACGGACAGCGCCTCCTCGGGCGTCAGCTCCTCGGGGTGCGCGCGCGGCTGGGCCTCCGCGCGACAGTGCGTGCAGGCAAGGGCGCAGGCGCGCGTCAACTCCCACGCGACCGTGAACGGTCGCTCATCGAAGTTGACGCTCAGCAGCTCAGGCCGTGGCGACGGGGCGACCACTGCGCACCTCCTCGTCGGTCAGGTAGCAGAAGGGGTCATCGCCCCAGGTGTCGCCGGTGATCGCCTCGGCGCGGGAGCGGAAGTTGCCGTTGCAGAGCGAGACGAAGCGGCACTCCTGGCAGCGCTCCGGCAGGCGCTCGGCGCGGGTGCGCAGCTCCTGCAGCAGCTCGGGCGGGTTGGCGCCCCAGATGTCGCTGAAGGCGCGCTCGCGCACGTTGCCGAGGGGGCGCCAGCGCCAGAACTGATCCGCGTAGACCTCGCCATTGTTGTTCACGCAGGCGATGGCGGAGCCGCTCTGGTTGCCGCCGTTCCAGTTGAGGAGCTGCCATGCGGAGTCGGCACGCTCCGGGTGCTTCTCGGCGACGCGCATCCAGAGATACGCGGCGTCCGCGTGGTTGTCGGCGGTGAGGATCTCGCAGTCCTTGCCCTCGGCCGACCACGCCTCGACGCGGTCGAACATGTAGTCGAGCGCGGCGCGTGTCTCCTCGTGCGTGGGCGCGAACTGCTGGATCTTCGCGCCACGGCCGGTGGGAGCCAGGTGGTACACGCAGAGGCGATGGATGCCTTCGGCGTCCATGAGGTCGAACAGCCACGGCAGGTCGTGCTGGTTCGCCTTCGTCAGCGTGAAGCGGAGGCCGGTCTTGATGCCCGCCTCGTTGCACGCACGCAGCGCGGCGAGCGAGGCGTCGTAGGCGCCCTTCATGCCGCGGAAGTAGTCATGCGTGTCGGGGCGGCCGTCGATGCTGATGCCGACGTAGGACATGCCGATCTCGGCGAGCCGCTGCGCACGCTCCGGCGTGATCAGCGTGCCGTTGGTGGAGAGCACCACGCGCATCCCGCGCGAGACCGCGTGCGCCGCGACCTCCTCGATGTCGGGGCGGCGGAGCGGCTCACCGCCGGAGATGAGCAGCACGGGGGAACCGAAGGCGGCGAGGTCATCGACCATCGCCAGCGCCTCGGCGGTGCTCAGCTCGTCCGGGTACTCGGCGTCGCGGGAGTCGGTGTAGCAGTGGACGCAGTGCAGGTTGCAGCGCCGCGTGGAGGTCCAGACGACGACCGGTCGCTTGTCCTCCGAGTAGTGCAGCAGATGCGATGGCAGCTTCGAACTGTGGCGCTGGTAGCGGAGGACGTCGGCGGCCTCCACCCGATCGGTGAGCAGTCGTGACAGGCTGAGCATGTGGAACCCTCCTGAACCCGTTACGAGAACGGTAGGCCCGCGACGGAGGGTGTCAGAAGCGCCGAACGTCCCGAAACGTGCACGAGACTTCGATAGATTTGCGCGCCGTGCGAGGTTCGCGGATCGAGGCTCCGGGACGAGCGGGCACCCTCGTTCCCCCGGGGTTCGCCGCTGCGTTCGGTACACTCGGAGTGACCGGGGAGGCCGCGATGCTCAGGATGCTCGTGATGGCAGCGCTCGGGATCGGCGGAACGGCCGTGGTCGTCTCGACGGCGATGGCGGTGACGGCGCAGCCGGAGGCGTGCGTGGTGCGCGCCGCCGACACGCGCCCGCTCGCGGCGACCGACGACGTGCGCATGCGCTGGGAGGCGTTCATCGCCTCGGCAGCCACCACCGGGCAGGCGACGCTCGTCCTCACGGAGCAGCAGGCAACCACGGCCGCAAGCGCGTGGGCGCAGCACCGTGCGCTGCCGGTGGAGGACGTGCGCATCACCTTCTGCCCGGACGGCCGCATCGAGGCGTCGGGAACCATGACCGGCCTCGGTGCACCGCTGCACGGCCGGCTGCGCGGCACGCTCGACACCAGTGGCGGGAGTGCACGGGTGCAGGTGGAATCACTGCGCGTCGGCGCACTGCCGGAGACGCTCGCAACCTCGCTCGCGAACTCCGCGGTGCAGTCGGCGCAGCTCGATCAGGTGCCGCTGGACGGCCTGCGCAGCGTGACGGTCGCGGATGGGACGCTCACGCTGGTCAGCGGACGCTAGGCGCCCGAGGCGCTCGCTTCACCGGCCTCGGCGGCGCCATCGCTCCCGGCAGTCGGTGGCGGCAGCGGTGCGGCGGGGCGACGCGCGATGACGAAGAAGATCGAGCCGACACCCGACAGGATCGCGAGGATCGTGAAGCCCAGCTCGTAGCTCCCCGTGCGGTCGGCGAGGAAGCCCGCGAACAGCGGCCCGAAGATCGTCCCCACCGTCACGAGCAGCGATGAGACGCCCAGGATCGCGCCGAACGACTTGCGGCCGAAGTAGTCGGCACGGATGCCGTTCATCAGCGGGCCTCGGAGGCCCCACGCGACGCCGTGCACGGTCGCGCCCGTCGAGAGCAGCAGCGTGGAGCTGGTGTGCGCCAGCAGCAGCAGGCCGGCGGTGTGGCAGAGCATGCAGCCCACGGCGATCCAGCGCTTGTCCCAGCGGTCGCCCGCCACGCCGCTCAGCGCGATGCCGACCAGCTGCGAGGCGGTGAGGATCGTCTGGATCGTCCCGGCGAACACCAGCGAGTAGCCCAGATCCTCGGTGATGTAGAGCGAGAGGTGCTGGTTGAGCGCGACGACGATCAGCAACGCCGAGGCGTGCCCGAGCGAGATGAGCCAGAACGCGGGCGTCGCCATCGCCTGGCGGAGCGTGAACTCCGGGCCTTCATCCGCGCGGCGGGCCCGCGTGCCGCCCTCGGCGGTCGTCGACGCCGCCTCGGGCGCCTCGCCGTCGACGTGCATGCCGTGATCCTCGGGTCGGCGGCGCACGACCTGCGTCACCGGCAGGCCGACCACGAGCACGAGGATGCCGGAGACGAACGCGACCTGCCGCCAGCCGAACGCCTCGAGCGCCCAGACCACGACGACGATGAGCAGGCCACCCAGCGCCATGCCCATCTGCAGGATCGAGAGCGCGCGGGAGCGCTTCTTGTTGAACCAGTTCACCGTCGCGACGGAGAGCGGGAAGAAGCCGCCGAAGTTCGAGCCGAGCGCCATGAGCAGGAACGCGGCGTAGAACTGCGACAGCGTCTGCACGCGGCTGAACAGCAGGAAGCCGATGCCGAACGCGGCAACACCCAGCCGCATGCTGAGCCGGGGCCCGAAGCGATCCACGAACCAGCCCTGCAACGGGCCGAGCATGCCGTTCTCCAGCTGCTGCATGGAGGCGGCCGCGGCCAGCTCCGTCTTGCTCCAGCCGAACTCCTGCCGGAGCAGCACGGAATACGAGCCGAACGCGCGCTGCAGCAGGGCCGCGGCAAACGCCTGGTTCAGGAATCCGGCGGCGACGATCCACCAGCCGTAGAAGACGCGCGGTCGAGGTGGTGGTGATTGCATGGTCGGGCAGTATGACACGTACGCGAGCGTGAGCATTCTCGACGATACGCTTCCGTTATGTGCCGGGTGCGGGACGGGGCGTTGCGGGCTGCGGTTCGGCGCCGGGCGGCGGCGCGTCGTGGGTGTCGCCGTCGTCGGACGATTCCGGGCGCGGGTATCCTACCGCGCGCGGAAGGTTCTGCCGCGGGAGCATCCATTCCGCTTCCGTGCACGTCACGAATCCACGTTCTCTGTACAAACATGAGCATCAGCATCCCTTGCCCTAAGTCTTCGTCTTAGTATCAACTAATATCGTAAATACGGAGGCACAGGGAGATTCTCGTGCGGATGCTCATCGTCCTTTCACTCATCACAGCCCTGCTGCTCGGCGCCTGCGCACAGGGCGCCAGCAGCACACCCGCAGCGACGGTCGCTGCGACGCCGGCGCCAGAACCACTGGTGATCGCCGTGCAGCCGACGAACACGCCGGAGCAGTTGAGCGCCGACGCGAAGGAGTTGCAGACGTTCCTGTCACAACAGCTCAACCGCCCGGTCGAGATCGTCTTCCCGACGACGTACGCGGGCGTAATCGAGGCGCTCCGGTTCGGGCACGCGGACGCGGCGCTGATGAGCGCCTGGCCGCTGGCGCTCGCACAGAAGCGCGCCAATGCCGATGTCGTCCTCGCAGAGATCCGCGAGGTGGTGATCGGCAACGAGAAGAAGGAAGCGCCGGGGTACTACTCCTACTGGGTGGTGAAGCCGGACAGCCCCTACCAGAGCCTTGCCGATCTGCGCGGCAAGCGGGCGGCACTGCCCTCAGCGTTGTCGACGTCGGGCTACGTAGCGCCGCTGGCGCGCCTCGTCGAGCTCGGTCTGGTCAAGCAGGAAGGCACCCGCGAGGCCGACCCGCGCACGTTCTTCGGCGACGTATCCTTCGCCGGCGGGTACGCTCAGGGCTGGGAAGCGCTGAAGGCGGGGCGGGTGGATGTCACGGTGATCGCCGGCGATGTCTCCGAGTCGCTGTACCGCGAGGTGCTGGCGAACACGCGAGTGATCGAGCAGCAGGGCCCCGTGCCGTCGCACGGCGTTGCGATCGCCCGCTCGCTCGATGCCCCCACGCGCGACCGGCTGATCGCGGCGTTCATGGAGCTCAATGCGGCGGAGCGGCGACCGCTCATGCGCAAGTTCGTCTCTGGTATCTTCGTGCGATTCGACAAGACCACCGGTGACGCGCACCTTGCATCACTGAACGGGTACCTGAAGACGACACAGCTCGAGTTCGTGGAGCGGCTCCGCTAGCATGGATGCAGGGACACCGACGATCGAAGCACGCGGCCTCGGAATCACCTTCCGAGGCCGCGACGTGCTGGTCGATGTCGATCTGCAGGCGCGCGCGGGCGAGATCGTGATGATCGCGGGGCGCAGCGGCGGTGGGAAGACGACACTGCTGCGAGCGATCAAGGGCATCCTACAGCCGCAGCGTGGACACCTCTCCGTCCTTGGCGCACCGCCGAGGGTCGACGGACGTGCCGACCCCCGGATCGGCTTTATTCCTCAGCAACTCGGCCTGGTGCGAGCGGAAACCGTGCTGGCGAACACGCTGACAGGGGCATGCAGCCGCACCGGTCTGCTGCGCTCCCTGCTGGGCCGCTTCGCTCCCGAGGAGTACGAGCGGGCGCACGCGATCCTCGATCAACTCGGCATCGGCGAGTACGCGCAGCTGCCGGTGCGGATGCTCAGCGGCGGTCAGCGGCAGCGCGTGGCGATCGCGCGCTCCCTGATGCAGCAGCCGAGCATCCTGCTGGCGGACGAGTTCGTGTCGCAGCTCGACCTTGTTACTGCGCGCGAGATCCTGGAGGTCACGCGCGCGATCGCACGCCGGGGCGTGACGGTGCTGATGACGACGCACGAGGTCGAGATGGCTCGTGAGTTCGCGGATCGCATCGTGATGCTGCAGGACGGGCGTGTGGCGGTCGACGCGCCGGCTACCGACGTGGACGTCGCGCGCATCCGCGAGGTGCTGCGATGACCTCGCGCCTTCGCGCGCGGCGGCGCGTGCTCCTGGTCGTGACCGCACTGGCGTTCATCGCGGTGCTGGCGCATCTCGGTCTGCTGGATGCCGGTCAGCTGGCGTTCGGCGCGCGGAACGTCGCGATCTTCACGCGCGACCTCTTCCCTCCGGATCCCACGGTCATCGGTCGCGTGGGCATCGCGATCCTGGAGACGATCGAGATCGCGTTCGCGGGCACGCTGCTGGGCTGCGTCGCGGCGCTCCCGCTCGCGATCGCCTCCAGCGAGGTCGCCGCCGGCCCGGGCTCGGCGCGCGTGATGCGTGCGGTACTGGCGTTCATTCGCACCATCCCGGCGCTGCTCTGGGCCGTGGTCTTCGTTGTCGCCGTCGGGCTGGGCGCGGCCGCGGGCACGCTCGGCGTCGCGGTGTACTCGGCGGGGTATCTCGGCAAGCTGTACGCGGACGCCATGGACGGCGTTGATCCTGAGGTGATCGAGGCGGTGCGGGCCACGGGCGCGAGCCGCGTGCAGGTCGCGCGCCTGGCGATCATCCCGGAGACGATGCACGCGCTCCTGACGCAGCTCCTGTTCGTATTCGAGTACAACGTGCGCGCGTCGTCGATCCTCGGGTTCGTCGGCGCCGGCGGGATCGGGTTCTACCTGCTGGGCTACCTGCAGTCCCTGCAGTACGACCGACTCATGACGGCCGTGCTGGCGACGTTCGTGGCGGTCATGCTGATCGACGCCCTCAGCGCGCGCCTGTACCGCTGGCTCACCGACGCGTAGCCCGAGAGGCGCCGCACCGCTACTCGGCGCGCTTCGAGGCTGCTCGCTCGCCGCCGATCGAGATGAGCACGCGGTAGAGCACGCTCCCTGCGACGACGGCGAAGGTCACCAGGTACATCCACTGCACCAGCGGTACGCCGCTGTCGGTACCAGCGAAGACGCTGTGCAGCCCCGCGAGGAGGAACGCGCCGAAGGCCGTGCCATGAATGCCCCGCCACAGGGTGTAGCTGATGTAGGTGCGCAGCCAGCTAGACGCCGCGAGGATCAGCAGCCCCCACATCCCGACGATGCCGAGCGCGAGCGGCCCGGTGAGCGTGGTCGATGCGAACGGAACGAGGGCGCCAACCAGGCCGACCTTCGCCTCTGCGTGGAGGACGACGGTGAGGACGTGCACGACCGTGCTCACGACGGCGGCGAGCGTCCATTGCTGGTGCAGTTCCAGCACGGTCTTGCGTGCCATCACCGCATCGAGCCCGCGCGAGGTGATGAGCACGCCGAACAGCATCGAGAGCGCCATCGCGAGGTAGGCAACGAGGCCGGATGACCTCGATGCCCACCAGAGCCACGGCAGATCGGCCTGCTGCGCGGTCGACAGCACCGTGCTCGTGAGCTGCCCGAAGGCGAGCATGGCGAGCGCGATCGCCGCGTAGGTGCCCACACGGGGAAGCGAGTAGGTCATGGGTGCATCCATCCCTGCAGTCCCGGGGTCATCAGTCGCGAACCGTCTTCGCGTTCCAGCAGCGCCTCCGCGCCGAACTGGAGGAGCGCGGGAAGCACCGCATCGCCACCGGCGATGAGTGCGGAGCCGAGCACATCGGCTGTCATCGCGGCCGGCGCGACGACGGTGGCGGTCACGTAGCCGCCCGCCGGTCGGCGCGCGGCGGCCAGCGGGTGCGTCGACATGCCGCCACAGCCACCCTGCGGCGCCGAGGCCGTGGCGACGGCGCGCGAGCGGAGGCGGAGCACGTGGCCATCTGCGGCGCCGAGCGGCCACGCGAGCGCGTCCATCGGCATCCCCACGCGCACATCGCCGCCGCCGTCGACGAGGTACGCCTCGGCGCCCGCGTCGTCCAGGAAGCGCGCGATCTCGTCGACCATCCAGCCCTTCACGATGCCGCCGAGGTCGAGCGTGCCGGAACCGAGCAGTCGCACCTCGTCGCCGCGCACGGAGACGGTGGGGCGGGCGGGCGTCGGCACTGGGCACTCCCCGTCCTCGAACGCGCACGGCGCGAGGCGCGCGCCGGGCGCGGCGGGCATCGGGTCGAAGGCGCCGTGCGTCCACGAGGCGAAGGCCAGCGCGTCTCGCACGACCGAGGCGAGCACGGCGTCGCGTGCCGTCCGATCCTGGTTCAGGCGACCGAGCGCCGACCGGCGATCGAGGCGGGAGAACCGGCGTTCCTCGCGCGTCACGCGGCGCTGCGCCTTGCGCAGGACGGCAGGCGCGCAGCCCTCAGCGCGGAGGAACCACGCCGTGCCCATCGCGCGGAAACCGGCCTCGCTCACGATGCCCTCGAGCGGCGGCTGACCGGCGCCACCTGGCGTGCGGCCGGCTGAGCCGCCGCCGGTGCTGGCACCAGCTGCTGCACGGCGCCGACCGCCGGAGCGACCTGCACCACGGTGCCCGGTACGGTGGCCGCCTGACCGGCACCGGCGACCTGCTGCGCGGGCGGGTTGAGCGGCGCGGCGACGGTGGCGGCGGGCAGCGTCGCCGGGGAGGCGGCAGTGCGCTGAATCGCCGCCGCGTCACTGGTGGCCACGACCGCCCAGGACGCCGCAAGCGCGGCGACCGAGGCGAGCGCGACCGTTGCGTTGACTGCTCCGTTGCTCATGGTCGTGCTCCTCGACTGGTTGCGTGGACTAGTCGTCGTCGTCGCGGCTGAAGAAGCGCGTCAGCACGCTGCCGCGCTCGCGCTTCTCGTGCTCGCGCTCCTCGTGCTCACGCTCTTCGTGCTCACGCTCCTCGTGCTCACGCTCTTCGTGCTCACGCTCGTACTGCGCGGGGGCCGCCGAAGGTGCGCCCGCCTCGGGCAGGGTCAGCGGGGTGGAGCCCAGTGCGACGCCCGAGGCGGGCACGAGCTGCGCCGGCGCGCCGACCGGCGCGGCCAGCGTGGTCGTCGCCGCCGTGCCGGGCGCCTGCGCGGCGGACTCCCCGCCCGCGCCAAACAGGCCGACCGTCGAACCCGTCACCACCACCACCGCCACCGCGACCGCCGTCCCTGCGACTGCCCAGGCCGACGCGATCTGCTTCTGCATGTCGTTCCTCCTTCGCTTCGTCCCACACAGCGTCGCAGTCCTCCCTTGTTGCTCCGTTTGCGGCGGATATGAGTTCGCTAATCCACGGTGAATCGGCGTAGCGAGGCGATACGGCGACCTCGACAGCCGCTAGGCTGAGTGCATGCACCTGCTGATCGCCGAGGACGACACAAGGCTGGCGAGGCTGCTCGATACCGGGCTGCGCGGCGAGGGTCACGTTGTCGACATCGCGCACGACGGGGATGAGGCGCTGCTGCTGGCGCTGGAGACCGCATTCGACGTCCTGGTGCTCGACGTGATGATGCCGGGCCTCGACGGCTTCACGGTGGTGCGGCGGCTGCGCGATCGTGGCGTGACCACTCCTGCGCTCTTCCTCACCGCGCGTGGCGAGGTCGCGGATCGCGTCGAGGGCTTGGACGCGGGCGGCGATGACTACCTGGTGAAGCCGTTCGCGTTCGATGAGCTGGTGGCGCGCATCCGTGCGCTGGGTCGGCGTCGACAGGCGCCGATCGAGACGGTGCTCGCCGCCGGCGCGATCCGCCTGGACCTCATCCGCCACGAGGTGACGTGTGACGGCGCCGCCATCGACCTTGCCCCGACTGAGTTCCGGCTGCTGGAGTACTTCCTGCGACACCCCGGGCAGACGCTGTCGCGCCGCTCGATCCTCTCGCACGTCTGGGGCTACGACGCGGAGACGGAGACCGCACTGGTCGACCTGTACGTGCACTACCTACGCCGAAAGCTGGGCAAGGCGCTGGCGCTGACGACGATCCGCGGCATCGGCTACCGGCTGGAAGCGGCCGCGACGTGAACATCCGGTCGGCGCGATTTCAGCTCACCGCGTGGTATGCGGCGGTCTTCAGTTTCGTCCTGCTCAGCCTGGGGCTGGCGGTGTTCTTCGCGCTGACGTGGGCGCTGGATAAGCAGATCGACGCGGGCATCGAGGCAACGGTGCAGCAGTGGCGCGCAAGCACGCCGGACATCGCGACGCTGCCCGCGCTCCCTTCGCCGCGCGACCACGACGGCGACCACGAAACGCGCGATGCCTTCGTCATCGCGTTCCGCGCGGACGGCACGCTGGTCGGCAACCCCGCGCGCATCTCCGTGCGCGAGCTCCTGGAGCACGTCGCCATCGATCCTGCCGCGACACGCGCCTCCGTGCGCACGACAGAGTTCGACGACGAGCGAATGCGCCTGCACGTGATCCCCGTCACCGGTCGAGCCGGCACGCTGGGTGTCGTGGTCGGAGCGCGCAGCCTGCATGACCGCGATGAGCAGGTGCGCACGACGGTCCTCGTGCTGGGTGCCGTCTCGGCCGTGGGCCTGGCGATGGCGGTGGGCAGCGGCTACCTGCTGGCGGGGCGCGCGCTGCAGCCGCTCGCTGAGGCGTACCGGCGGCAGCAGCAGTTCGTGGCGGACGCCTCGCACGAGCTGCGCGCCCCGCTCACCGTGATCCGCACCTCCGCCGACCTGCTGCTGCGCGGTGGCGCGCTCGCTCCCGACCAGCGCGAGGCGGTCACCCAGATCCAGGACGTGACCTCCGAGGCCGGTCGGCTGGTCGAGCAGCTGCTCCAGCTCGCACGCATGGAGCAGGAGCCCGCGCGCGACGACGCGGCGCACGTCGACCTCGCGGAGTTGGCGCGCCGCGAGTGCGCCCGCTTCGAGCCGCAGCTCGCCGCGCATGGCTCGGCCGTCACGCTGCACCTCCAGCCCGTCGAGGCCGCGCTGTCCGCCGACGAGGCGGGTCGAGTGCTGCGCGTGCTGCTTGAGAACGTCATCGCTCACACGCCGACCGGCACGCCGGTGGAGGTCACGACCGGCATCGATGCCGGTCACGCCCGCCTGATGGTCGCCGACGGCGGCCCGGGTGTGCCAGCCGAGCAGCACTCGGCGATCTTCGAGCGGTTCGCGCGGGTGGATGCGGCACGCACGCCCGGCACCGGCACCGGCCTGGGGCTGGCGATCGTCGCGGCGATCGCCCGGCGCCGCCACGGCCAGGTGCGTGCGGCGGCCTCGGCGGCCGGCGGGCTGAGCGTGGAGTGCACGCTACCGCTCTGGCGAGGGACGCGATCGGTGGTTCCTGGCACCTCGTAAGCCGCACCTCACGTGCGCTGCATGGGCGATTCCGGGGCTGCACCGGGCTCGCATAACGCCCGTAGCGCATTTGCGCAGATTCCACCCGCCTTCCAGCCCGGAAAGATGGGACGTACGTCCCGTGCCGCTATTCGCTGCGGTGCTACGTTCGATGCGAGCAATGTTTTGCGACGCACTTGTTATTTATTCCAGTTCGCTAAGGAGGTTCCCTATGCCACGCATCACCGGTCGCCGACTGCTGCTCCCCCTGCTCGCGCTCGCGCTCATGGCGTTCGCGGTGTCCTGCGGTGGGGGTGAGGGCGGTGAGAAGAAGGACGACGACAAGGGCAGCGCCTCGAAGGGGCCGCAGACCATCGACGTCGTCATGAAGGACAACATCTTCGAGCCGAAGACGTACACCGTCTCCACGGGCGAGGTCACGTTCAACGTCAAGAACGACGGCGTGAACCTCCACAACATGCACTTCGTCAGCGAAGGCGTGGAACCGAAGAACGCGACGACTCAGATCCTGGAGGGCGGGAAGTCCGAGAAGCTCAAGGTGAAGTTCGAGAAGAAGGGCACGTACAAGTTCCAGTGCGACCTGCACGTCCCCGACATGGCCGGAACGATCACCGTCAACTAACTGCGCAATTCGGCCGGGCCAACGTGCCGGGCTGCTTAGGGAGGATGCCACGATGGCGGTAACAAGACGTGAGCTGATCCAGGGGGCCGCTGCAGGCACCGCTGGACTGGTGGTGGGCGGCGTAGTCGGCCGCGGCACCGCCGGCGGAAGCGGTGGACTGGTTCCGGCTTCCGGCGGCAGCAGCGGGCTCTCCGGCAAGGCGGGCTCGATCGCTGCGGAGCGGAAGCTCAGCCCGGACGACACGGCGCGCGCGGTCAAGACCTTCGTGGCGCCGGGAAACCAGACGGGCGATGAGTTCTTCCTCTTCTCCTCGGCTGGTCACGGCGGTCAAGTGCTGGTCATGGGCGTGCCGTCCATGCGCATCCTGAAGGTGATCGGCGTGTTCACGCCGGAGTCGTGGCAGGGCCACGGCTTCGGATCCGACTCCTCTGAGCCGGTGATCGCGCGCGGCACGGACATGACGCAGAAGCGCTCCTCCAAGGCGCGCGGGCCGCTGACATGGGGCGACACGCACCACCCGGCCCTGAGCGAGACGAACGGCGAGTACGACGGCCGCTACTGCTACATCAACGACCGCGCCAATGGCCGCATCGCGATGATCGACCTGCGCGACTTCAAGACGAAGGAAATCCTCGACGTCCCGAACCTGGAGTCGTCGCACGGTGGCTGCTTCGTCACGCCGAACAGCGAGTACGTGCACATCTCGACGATGACGCCGACGCTGGTCGAGGGCGCGGATCCGGCGAAGGCACTGGATGACTTCGCCAACTCGTTCCGCGGGTACTCCACGTTCCTGTCGATCAACCCGAAGAACGGCCGCTTCGACCTGAGCAAGAGCTTCCAGATCGAGCTGCCGCCGTACACGCAGGACCTGGCGGACTCCGGCAAGCTGGCCAGCGATGGCTGGGTCTTCATCAACTCCTACAACTCGGAGATGGCCGTCGGCGGCAACATGGACGGCAAGCAGCCGATCGAGGCCGGCGCGTCCAAGGGCGACTTCGACTACCTGCACATCATCAACTGGAAGAAGGCGGAGCAGGTCGCTGCCTCCGGCAAGACCAAGACGATCAACGGGATGCGGGTGATCCCGCTGGACGTCGCGGTGAACGAGGGCATCCTGTACCTGGCCCCGGAGCCCCGCAGCCCGCACGGCGTGGACGTCGCGCCCAACGGCGTGTACCTGACCGTCGGCGGCAAGCTCGACCCGCACGTCACGATCTACGGCATCGACAAGATCAAGAAGGCGATCGACGCGAAGGACTTCGAGAAGAAGGACCAGTTCGGCGTCCCGATCCTGCGCTTCGACTCGGTCGTCGCGGGCCGTGTGGAGGTGGGCGCGGGCCCGCTGCACACGCAGTACGACGAGAAGGGGTACGGCTACACCAGCCTCTTCGTGGAGAGCGCGGTCGCCAAGTTCTCGCTGGGTGAGCCATATTTCAGCGGCGACAAGGCGTTCAAGCTCGTCGACAAGATCCCGGTGCAGTACAACATCGGCCACCTGGTCAGCATGGAGGGCGACACGGTCAAGCCGGCCGGCAAGTACCTGATCGCGCTCAACAAGTGGGCGATCGACCGCTTCCCGACGGTGGGCACGCTGAAGCCGCAGAACTTCCAGCTGATCGACCTGACCGGTGAGAAGATGGATCTGCTGACCGACACTCCGATCGGCATGGCCGAGCCGCACTACGTGCAGGCGATCCGCGCCGACCGCATCAAGTCGTGGGAGGTCTACCCCCCCGGCACCAACCCGCTCACGATGGAGAAGGACCCGCACGCGATCGAGGCGGGCAAGGAGCGCATTGAGCGCAAGCCCGGCCAGGTTGAGGTGTGGGGCTCAGTGAAGCGCTCCAACTTCAAGCCGGACCAGTTGACGGTGAAGAAGGGCGATCGCGTCATCCTTCACCTCACCAACGTGGAGACGGCGCCGGACGCGACCCACGGGTTTGCGATCCCGCGGTACAACGTTAACTGCAGCCTGGACCCGGGTGAGGTGACGACGGTCGACTTCATCGCGGACACCGCCGGGGCATTTGCGTTCTACTGCACCGAGTTCTGCTCTGCGCTCCACCTGGAGATGCAGGGCTGGCTGATGGTCACTCCGTAACGACGACCGCTCCGGAGACCATCACCATGTAGATAGGAAGGCAGGGCGAGGATGACGATCGGGCGTCGCAAGTTCATCATCCTCGCCACTGCCGGAACGCTCATCGCGGGCGGCACGGCGATCGGCACCGTCCTGCTGCCCGGTGAGCGAGAACGCAACGGACCACCCTCGATCCGCATCGGCGCGGAGCAGTGTGAGTACTGCGGGATGGTCATCAGCGACACGCGCTTCGCAGCGGCATGGCGCGAGGCGAGCGGGCACGAGCAGCACTTCGACGACATCGGATGCATGGTGAATGCAGCGCGACATCGCGATCCGGGTGCCGGCACGTCCTGGTGGGTCGCCGACTACCGCTCCCAATCCCTGATCGAGGCCTCCACTGCCCGCTTCCTGTTCGGCAACTCGATCAAGACACCGATGGACTATGGCGTTGCCGCCCTCGCCCGTAGCGAGGACGCCACGACGCTGGGGCAGAGCGCGGCAGCGGCCGTCTCATGGGATGAGGCACGCCAGCGCGTCGAACGGAAGGGTTGACGAATGTCCGCAGACGCGTCTCGCAGTGCAGGAAATGCAGGGCGGCGCACGCCGTGGCAGCGCCTGGGCCTCGACATCGACCCGTGGTGGTTCGCAGCGTGCATCCTGGCGGCCGGCTTCTTCGCCGCGGCTGCGGTGCTCCCGCTCTGGCACATGCGCCTGGTCGCGCCCCAGTACCCCGCGGGCCTGGAGATCACCGCGTACGGCACGCGCATGATCGGCGACCTGTACGAGGTCAACGCACTCAACCACTACATCGGCGCGATGATCATCGAACCGGACTCGATCGCAGAGCTGGTGCTCTTCCCGTACGCGCTGGGAGCGCTGATCGGCGCGATCCTGTTCGCCAGCGTGGTGCGGTGCCCGATCTCACTGCGCGTCATCCTCTCGCTGGCGGTGTGGAGCTTCCCCGTGCTGCTGCTGGTCGACCTCCAGTGGTGGCTCTACCGATTCGGCCACGAGCTGAACCCCGAAGCGCCCATGCGCGCGCTGGTCACCGGCGGCTTCACGCCGAAGGTGCTGGGGCACACGCACATCATCAACTTCGACACCGTCACCGGCGTTCGGATCGGATTCTGGATGATGGTCGCCGGGGCGCTCGCCCCCGGGATCCCGTGGGCAGTGAAGTTCCTGTGGCAGTCGTGGCGCAACACCACGCCAGCGGTCGTGGCGCTCGTGCTGCTGGCGACGGCGGCGCTCTCCCCGCAGCACGCCTCGGCCGCCGGCGAGTCGCTGGCCGCGCGCATCGCCGCAGCTCCTGCCGGCGCGACAATCGAGGTGCCGGCCGGCACGTACCACGAGCAACTCACGATCGACCGCCCGCTCACCCTCGTCGGCATCGGCGCGCCCGTACTCGACGGGGGACGGCGGGGCGACGTGGTGCGCGTCACCGCAGAGGGCGTCACGATCCGCGGCTTCGTGATCCAGGGCTCCGCGCGCGACGTGGCGGACGAGCCCACGGGCATCCGGCTGGTCGCGAACCACGCGACGATCGAGGACAACGAGCTGCGGGACGTGCTCTACGGCATCTCGCTCGTCGACAGCAGCGGGCACCAGATTCGCGGCAACACGATCTCCAGCGTCATCGAGTTCAACTCGGAGCGGCGCGGTCACGCGGTCTACCTCTGGAACAGCGACGACAACCGCATCGAGGACAACCGCATCGACGAGGTCAAGGACGGCATCTTCGTCGGCTATGCGCACCACAACGAGATCCGCGGCAACAGCGTCACGCGCAGCCGCTACGGCATCCACTACATGTCGTCAGAGGACAACAGCTTCATCGGCAACACCTTCGTGGACAACGTGACCGGCGGCGCGATCATGTTCTCCAAGCGCATCACGCTGGAGGACAACCGCTTCTCCGGGAACCGCTCCGCGGCATCCGGCTTCGGGCTGCTGCTGAAGGATGTGGACGGCCTGCGCATGGTCGGCAATCGCCTGGACCACAACCGGCTCGGTGTGACGATCGAGGGTGTCCCCCTCGCGCCCAACACGGGTGCGCTGCTCCGCGACAACGTGATCGCCTTCAACCAGGTCGCGATGGAGCTGGCTTCCAACACTGCGGTGACGTTCACGGGCAACTCGTTCATGGGCAACCTGGAGCAGCTGCGAGCAACCGGCGCGGGCACACCCGCGAAGAACCGCTGGGACGAGGCCGGGCGCGGCAACTACTGGGACGACTACCGCGGCTACGATGCCGGGGGTGACGGCGTAGGCGACCTCGCGTTCCAGTACGGCAGCACGTACGCCGACCTGACGCAGCAGAACGAATCGCTCCGCGCGTACACCTACACCTCCGCGCGCACGGCGCTGGAGATGGCGCTGCGATGGTTCCCCGTCTTCCGCTCGGAGCCGCTGGTGGTCGATCACGCGCCGCTGATGGCTCCCGTGGCATCGACTCGAACGTCATCGGGCGGACAGTCGGTGCGGATGAGCGCTACCCTGACACTAGCGAGCATGGTCGGGGGCGCCTTGCTGGTGCTGACCGCCTGTAGCCGGAGGAGTACATGGCGTTCCTGACCGTTTCCGGGGTTTCGAAGCGGTACGGCGACTTCACGGCACTCGATGATGTCTCGTTCGACCTAGAGCGTGGACAGGTACTGGCGCTGCTGGGCGCCAACGGCGCGGGCAAGAGCACGCTCATCAAGTGCCTGGTCGGACTCATGCGATTCGAGGGCGAGATCACCGTTGACGGCGTCTCGGTCGCCCGCCACGGTCGGCAGACCCGCAACGTCATCGGCTACCTGGCCCAGAACCCCGCGCTCCACCCCGACCTGACGGTCGAGGAGACCTCCGCGTTCTACGCCGACCTGCGCGGCGTGCCTCGATCGCAGGCGCGCGACCTGGTGGCGTACGTGAACCTGGCGGAGCACGCGGGGCAGCTGGTGGGCGCACTCTCCGGCGGCATGCGGCAGCGGCTTGCGCTGGCGATCGCGCTGCTGGGTGACCCGAGCCTGCTGATCTTCGATGAGCCCGCCGCCGGCCTCGACATCGCCGCACGCCTGGAGCTGCGCGCGCTGCTGCATGAGCAGCGCGAGCGCGGCACGGCGGTGCTGCTCTCCACACACTGGCTGGAGGATGTGCCGTACGTCGCCGACCGCGCGCTGGTGCTGGAGCACGGTCGTCAGCGCTTCCTCGGCCCTGCCGATGCGATGAGCGGCCCCGCAGGCGCCCGTGCACGCCTCTACCTGCGCCTGGCCGGCGAGCAGCTGCGCGCCGGCAACGTGGTGCGCTCGATGCTGCCGGAGGCGGAGATCGAGGCGTCCGGCGACTGGCTGGTCGTCCTCTGCCACCCCGCCGAGAAGGCGCGCGTCGTGGAGGCGCTGGTGCACGCGCACTTCACGATCCTCGACCTCCGCGTGGAGGAGGCGACGATGGACATCGCACTCCTCGCCGACTCCGTAGCCGACAACACGGAGGCGGCGGCAGCGGCAGAGGGAGCGGCATCATGCGCGTGATCCTCACCATCGCCCGCAAAGAGGTGCGCGACGCCGTGCGCGGACGCTGGCTGCTCGCGTTTGCGGCGACGTTCGCGGTGATCGCGATCGCGCTGGCGCTGGTGCAGGCGCGCGCGGGCGACCTGGGCAGCCAGGGCTTCAACCGCACGACGGCCGGCCTCATCAACCTCTGCCTGCTGCTCGTGCCCCTGCTGGCGCTGGTGCTGGGCACCGGCGCGATCGCCGGCGAGCGCGAGCGCGGCACGCTGCGCACGCTGATGGCGCAGCCGCTTTCCGTCGCGGAGCTGCTGATCGGCAAGTGGATCGGCCTTGCGATCGCGGTGTGGACGGCGATCGTCCTCGGCTTCGGCGTGGCAGGGCTGGTGATGACGCTCGTGCAGCCGCTGACCGATGTCGGCCACTACGCGCTGTTCATCCTGCTCTCCGCCGTGCTGGCGAGCGCGATGCTGAGCCTCGGCATGCTCGTCTCCGTGTTCAGCGAGGGCCGTGTGAAGGCGCTGGCCGGCGCGATCGTGCTCTGGTTCGTGCTCGTGCTGCTCTACGACGTCGGCGCGATCGGCCTCGCGATGACCGTCTCGTCGTCCGGGCGTGCGCTGCTGCTGGTCGTGCTCGGCAATCCTGTCGAGGCGGTGCGCATCCTCGCCGTGCTCAGCCTGGAGCCCGACCTGCAGGTGCTGGGCCCGCTGGGCGCTTATGTCACGGAGGAGGTCGGCATTCGCACCGGGACGTGGCTCTTGATCGGCGCGCTGGTGGTCTGGACGGTCGCCCCCCTGGCGGCCGCGATCCAGGCACTGGGCGAGCGCGACTCCTAGCGCGATGACCACACCCTCACCCAACCCGAAGGGCCGCCTGGACATCTCGCTGATGTCGACCGGTGCGGCGGGCATCGCGCCACAGCGCGCGCCACGCGGGCTCTGGCTGCCCGCGACGGCGATCGCTGGCTCGACCGCCCTTGCGGCGCTGGCGGGCGTGACGCTCGGCATCCTCGCCGCACTGCACTGGAGCATCGCCACCGATCGCTGGATCGAGGTGGTGCAGGCGCACGGCTTCATCCAGGCGTGGGGCTGGTTCGCGGTCTCGATCGCCGCGCTCGTGTTCGAGTTCATCGTGCGCCTGAACCGCCAGCCGATGCTGCCCTTCGCACCGCGCGCGACCGTGCTGTCGCTGTTCGCCCTCGGTGCCGTGCTCGCCTCGAGCGCGGGCGTGCTGGGGGTGGCGACGCAGCCGTTGCTGCTGGCGGGCACGCTCGCGCTGCTCGCGGGAAGCATCGGCTATGCGTGGCTGGTGCTGCGCGTGCCGTTCGGGGTGCCGCTGCGCTTCGACCTGCACCCGCTGTTCTTCCGCGCGGGCGCCGTCTGGCTGGTCGTCGCGGCGCTGCTCGGCGTCCTGGGCGCGGCGCAGGCGAGGTCAGGCGGCATGCTCCCCGCCTCGTTCGACGCGATGACCGAGATGTTCCTGCGCGGGTTCGTGTTCCACACGATCGTGGCCGTGGGGCTGCGAGCGTTCCCCGGACACGTCGGGCTGCCGCCGGTGCAGGTGCCGGCGCAACGACCGATCCTCGTGCTGCTCACGGCGGGCGTGCTGCTGCGCATCGCGGGCGCGCCGGGCTTCGGCCTGCCCAGCACGCCGATCCTCGTGACGCTCGCCGACCTGTCGCTCGTCGCCGCGATCGCGTGGGCGACGTGGGTGTTCCGCCTCGACACCGCCGTGCGCGCGTGGAGCAGGTCGAGCGACCGAGCGCAGGTGCTGGTGCCGGTCGCGTGGATTGGGCTCGTCGCGTACGGCGTCGCGCTGGCATGGCAGGCGGGCGCGGTGCTGCTCGGCGGCAGTGCGCCGACGCTGCTCGCCGCTGGCGGCGCCCGGCACCTCTACATGCTCGGCTTCGTCGCGCCGCTGCTGGTAGCGATGCTGCACGTGGTGCTGGAGCGCTTCGGCACCGGCTACCTGCACGCACGCGGCTGGCTCACGGCGGCATTCGCGCTGCTGGTGCTCGCGTGGCCGCTACGCACCCTGCCGCCGCTCCTCGACCCCGCGGGCGGCCCGGCCACCGAGGCGACGATGGGCATCGCGGGGCTGATCGTCACCGTCGCCCTGCTGCTGGCCGCACTCGCAGCGGCGCGCAACGCGCTCCCGCTCCTCCGCCCCGCTCGAGGCCGCAGCGGGCGCTGACTCCACCCCGCGAGGGGGATTGTAGCGCGGCCCGGCGAAGCGGATGCTACGTACATCTCAACATTGAGTGTCCGACATGACGTGTGCGCCATGCCGTGCCGAGGAGCGATCATGCGCGTCTTCATCGCCGGGGCAACGGGAGTCTACGGGCGCGCGGTGATCCCGCGGTTGATCGCGCGCGGCGACCAGGTGGTCGCGCTGGCTCGTGACGTCGCCTCGCCGTCCCCAATCGCGGAGCCTGGTGTCGAGCTCGTGCGCGGCGACCTGATCCAGGACACGCCCGAGCAGCTGGCCGAGGCGATGCGGGGCTGCGACGCCGTCCTCCACCTCGCCACCGCGATCCGGCCGGGCGCGACCCGGCCGGACGGCGTGAACACGACCGGCGCGCTGCGCACCACGGGCACGCGCAACCTGCTCGCCGCCCTGCAGATCGCTCGGGTGCCGGTCTACCTGCAGCAGAGCATCGTGATGGGGTACATCGACGGCGGCGACCGCTGGCTGGATGAGACGACGCCGTTCGAGGCGAGCGCCGACCGCGCGCAGATGGTGTCTCCCGTGGAGGAGATGGAGGGCATGGTGCGCGCGCTCGACCCGCAGCAGGTGCGCTGGTGCATCCTGCGCGGCGGCTCCTTCGTCGGCCCCGACACGGCGCAGGATGCCGTCCTCGATCGGCTGCGCGTGGGCACGCAGCGCGTCCCGGGCGACGGTGCGAACTGGGTGTCGTTCATCCACGTGGAGGACATCGCGGACGCCACGGTGGCGGCGCTTGACCGTGCTCCGGCGGGCTCCACGTACAACATCACCGACACGCCGATCCAGAACGGCGCATACCTCGACCGGCTCGCCACGCTGCTCGGCGTCGCAGCGCCGCCACGTGACGCCGAGGCGACGCGGCCGCGCTCGTACCGCTGCACGAACGACGCCGCGCGCCAGGCGCTGGGCTGGGAGCCGCGCGTCGGCATCTGGCCGCCGCCGGCCGTATAGCTCGCACCACAATGTCCACGCACGCAGGAAGGGAACCACTCATGGCAGACATCACGGCACAGGCAGACCAGGCACGCGTGTTCGCGGCGCTGCACGCGGGCCCGGACATGCTGGTGATGGCGAACGCATGGGACGCCGCGAGCGCGCAGCGCTTCGAGGCCGCAGGCTTCCCCGCGATCGCCACGACCAGCGGCGGCGTCGCACAGGCGCTCGGCTACGCCGATCACGAGCAGGCGCCGGTGGAGGAGATGCTCGCCGCGACCGCACGGATCGCGCGCAGCGTCTCGCTGCCGGTCACGGTGGACTTCGAGGCCGGCTACGGCCTGACGCCCAAGGAGATCGCGCGGCGCGTGATCGAGGTCGGTGCGATCGGCCTGAACCTGGAGGACACCGACCACCAGGCGGGCGCGCTGCGCCCCGCCGAGGCGCAGGCGGAACGGCTGGCCGCGGTGAAGGCCGCCGCCCGCAGCATCGGCGTCGACCTGTTCCTCAACGCGCGCGTCGACGTCTTCATTCGCCGCGAGGGCGACATGGCGGCGCAGGTCGCCGAGGGCACGCGTCGCGCTCGGCTCTACCGCGAGGCGGGTGCGGACTGCATCTACCCGATCGCCCTCAGCGACCCCGAGGCGCTGCGCGCGATGGTCGCGGCCTCCGGCGTGGTGAACGTCACGCTGCGCCGTGGCGGCCCGCTCTCGATCGCCGCGGCGCGCGAAGCAGGCGTCCTCCGCGCCACCTACGCGACCAGCCTGTTCCGCGAGACGATGACCGCGCTGGAGGCGATCGCCGCCGACATCCGCGAGGCGGTCGCCGCCGCGCAGTAGTCGTCACTCGGCTCGCGGTCGCGTGAACGGCGTAGGATGCCGTCAGGGGGTGCGCGATGACAGGGACGCTTGCCGGGCTGCGTGTCATCGACTTCGGGCAGTACATCGCGGGGCCTCTGACCGCGATGCTGCTGGCGGACCAGGGCGCCGATGTGATCCGCGTCGACCCGCCCACCGGCCCGCGCTGGGCGACACCCGCGAACGCCACGTGGAACCGCGGCAAGCGCAGCATCGCGCTCGACCTCCGACGCGACGAGGACCTCGGTGTCGCGCGGCGCCTGATCGCCTCGGCCGATGTGGTGATCGAGAACTTCCGCCCCGGCGTCATGGATCGGTTCGGCCTCGGTGCGGCGACGAGCTGCGCCGCCGACCCGCGCCTCATCTACTGCTCGCTGCCCGGCTTCGCGTCCGATGACCCGCGCGCGACGATGCCCGCGTGGGAGAGCGTGATCGCCGCAGCGACCGGCACCTACCGCCTGCCGCGCGGCCGCTCCGAGGGTGCACCGGCGTTCACCGCGATCCCGATCGCCTCGACGTTCGCGGCGCTGCTCGCGAGCATCTCGATCACGGCGGCGCTCGTCTCGCGGGAGCGCGACGGGCGCGGGCAGCGCATCGAGGTGCCGCTGTTCGACGCGACCTTCGCGGCGATCGGTGCGAACGGCCTCAGCGTGCAGGGTGCGTCCGGCGGCGGCCGCCCGGACGACTTCGGCGGCGGCAACTTCCAGTGCGCCGACGGGCGCTGGGTGATGGTGTCGCTGGCCAAGCCGAAGTTCCAGGAGCGCTTCGTGCGCGCGGCCGGGCTGGAGGCGCGCTTCGACGCCGACCGCATCGGCACTGACCGCGCGATCCGCGAGGCGCTGCGCGCGGAGTTCCCCGCGATCTTCCGCGCGCGCACCTCGGACGAATGGGAGGCGCTGGGGCACGACGCCGACCTGCCGCTGCTGAAGATCCGCACCGCCGACGAGTGGATGCAGACCGACCACGCGCGCGCCTCCGCTGCGGTGATCGAGGTGGACGACCCCGCCTACGGGCGGATGGCACAGGTGAACTCGCCGGTGCGGCTCTCCGCGTTCCCCACTCCACCCTCGCGGCCCGCGCCCGCACTCGATGCCGACCGCGCCGCGATCCTCGCGGAGCTCGACACGCCTCGACCTCCCGCTCCCGTCGCCGTCGAGGCGGCGCGCACGTCGGCGCTCGCCGGGCTGCGCGTGCTCGACCTCAGCCAGGTGCTCGCGGGCCCGACCGCGGGGCGCACGCTGGGCGAGTTCGGTGCGGACGTCGTGAAGGTGAACCCACCGGACGAGGAGGGCGCGGGCATCCGCTTCAGCCGGCACCGCTATCACACCGACGTGAACCGCGCGAAGCGCACGATGCTGCTGGATCTCAAGCGCCCCGGTGCACGCGAGGTGATGGATCGGCTCCTCGCGCAGACCGATGTCGTGCTGCACAACTTCCGCCCCGGCGTGATGGAGCGCCTCGGCCTCGGGTACGAGGAGGTGCGTGCGCGGCACCCCGGCATCATCTACACCTCGGTCACCGCGTACGGCGCGGGCCCCTGGGGTGGCCGCCCCGGGTACGAGGGCTTCGGACAAGCCGCGACCGGCATGGCGGCACGACAGGGTGGTGCGGGGCGCCCGGAGGGGCAGCCGTTCGCCGTCAACGACTACGGCACCGGCCTTTCCGCCGCGCTCGGCACGCTCTTCGCGCTGTACCACCGCGCGCGCACGGGCGAGGGCCAGCAGACGGCCGCCGCGCTCGCCTATACCGGGTCGGTCCTGCAGTCACCGTACCTGCAGCACTACGCGGGCAAGCATTGGGACGAGCCGCAGGGCTCCGAGGTGCGCGGGTTCGGGCCGCTCCAGTCGCTCTACCGCACCGCCGACGGCTGGTTCGCGCTCGGCGCCTCAGAGGCACAGCGTCGACGGCTCGCTGCGGTCACCGAGGTCGAGGCGATCGATGTCACGGACGATGACGCGCTCGCGGCGGCGCTCGATCAGCGGTTCGCGGAGGCCGACGTGGAGACGTGGGTCAGGCGGCTGCGCGATGCGGGCATCGGCGCGCATGGGGTCGCTGAGGTCGCCTCGCTGATGGTCGATCCGTGGGTGGTCGCGCACGGTCTGAGCGTCACACGCTCGCATGACACCGGCGAGGTCGTCACCACCGTCGGCCCGTCGGTGCGGCTCTCGGCGACGCCCGCCGAGGCGGGTCGCACCGCCGCGACGCCCGGTGCGGACGGCGCGGCGGTGCTGCAGGCGCTGGGCTTGGGCGAGGCGGTCGGGACGCTCCTCGCAAGCCGCGCGCTCTGGCTCGCGCCCCTGCCGATCGAGTAGCCGGAGCGCGCTAGCGCGACTCGACAGGCGCTGGAAGTGGTGCCCGCTGCACGACTCGCAGCACAAGGAGCACGGCTGCCGCACCCGCGACCTCGATGCCGCCGGCCAGCGCCAGCGTCGCCGTTGCACCGCTTCGTCCCAGCAGCACGCCCGCCGCCAGCAGGCCCAGCGAGGATGCGCCGGACATCGCCACGCGCTGCAGCGCATAGACGCGGCCCAACGTACCTCGATCGACGCGCCTGGCGATGGTGAGCTCCATGCTCACGTGCTGCATGGAGCCGAAGAGCCCCATCCAGAGCACCGCCACCAGCGCGATCCAGAGCACCGGCGCCCATGCGACCACCAGCAGCCCGAGCCCCATCGCCCCCCACGCGAGCGAGAACACCACGAGCACACGACTCCCGAACTGGAGGTTGCCCGCCAGCACGTTCCCGATCAGGCTGCCCGCGCCGTACGCCCCCAGGATCAGCCCGTACTGCGCGATGCCGTCATGGAACCGCGTCGCCACCAGCACCGGCGCGCCGATCGTGAACGCGGCGTTCGCCGCATTGCAGAGGACCCGCAGCGAGATGCCGGTCGCGAGCCCCGCGTCCGCGCGCACCGCATCGAACCCACCTCGCCAGTCGCTCACGCGCACGCGGCCGCCTCGGTCCATCTGTGCGGCGCCACGTGCGCGCAGTCGATGGCCGACGAACGCCAGTGATGCTGCCGAGGCCGCGAACGTGAGCGTGTCCAGCGTGAAGAAGTGCTGCTCCGGCAGCAGCAGCAACAGCAGGCCCGCCGACCCCGGGCCAAGGATCTGCGCGAAGCGGCTCGTCGTGTCCATCAGGCCGATCACGGCCTGCAGGTCATCCGCCTCGACCACCGCCGGGAGGCTGGCCTGCAGCGAGGGCGCGAACAGCGCCTCGAGCGACCCGAGCACGGCCCCCACGACGACGAAGTGCCACGGCGCCATCGTGCCCAGCGCGTAGTCGAGGGGGATCGCCGCGACGCACAACGCGCGCAGCAGATCGATGGCCACCATCCCGCGGAACCGATCCCACGAGTCCACAAGACCGCCCGCGAGCAGTCCCACCACCACCAGCGGCAGCGACTGGGAGAGCGACACGAGCGCCATCAGCTGCGCAGATCCGGTCATCTGCAGCACGAGCCACAGCACTGCCATGGCATAGAGACGGTCGCCCATCACCGAGGTGAGCTGGCCGCCCCAGAGCGCCAGCGTGTCCGCGCGCGTCAGCAGTCGCAGGTAACGCATCGGCGCAGTCTAGCCGCCCGATGGTCACCAGCCGAGGCGTGCCCCGAAGCGACCTACCTTGCCGCGGGGATCGTGAGCACCTGACCAGGGCGCAGCACGTACGCCGGGCCTGCGATGCCGTTCGCGGTCGCGATCTGCTGCCACGGCACGTCGAAGCGGTCGCCGATCTCGGAGAGCGTGTCGGTCGCCGTCACCACGTACGTGCGTGTGCCACTCGACGTGCTGGCGCCGCTGCTCGGTGACGCGGCCGGGGTCGTCGCGGGGATGGTGAGCACCTGGCCGGGACGCAGCACGTACGCCGGGCCGGCGATGCCGTTCGCCGTCGCGATCTGCTGCCACGGCACATCGAAGCGGTCGCCGATCTCGGAGAGCGTGTCGGTCGCCGTCACCACGTACGTGCGTGCGGCACTCGACGTGTTCGCGCCGCTGCTCGGTGCAGTCGTCGAGGTTGGCGCCGACGGCGCGAGCGTACTGGTGCGCACGATCACGATCTGCCCGGCACCAAGGGTGAGCAGGTCGTTCACGACCGCCGGTGCGCCGGGCACGTACGTGAGGAAGCGCTGTGCCCCCGGTACCAGCGACCACATCGCCACCGGACGAGGCTGCAGCAGCGTGATCGCGCTCGCCGAGGGCGTACCCGCTGTCCCCTGCCAGACGACGATCGAGAAGCCGCTGGATGCAACGCTCCCGCTCCAGGTGCCGGTGGTCGGCACGTTCGGCTGAGGCGCCGTCGGCGTAATGCTCGTCGGCGCGCTTCGCAGCCGCCTTGACGGATCCTGCACGAGCGCGAACATCGTGAAGTGGTCAACCTGTGCGACCGCGCGGATCGCGCCGTTCTCCCCTGCCGTGATCGTCGCCGGGATCGCCAGCCACTCGGTGCCGTTCCAGTACGCGAGCACGAGCGTTGCCGGAGTGGCGCTGGGCGGCAGGTAGTCGACCAGGACGGTGATGTCGATCGTCACCGGTGCGGCGAACGGGCCGCTGATCACGGCGCCGCCGGCGTCAACGAGCTGCACGACCATCCCGGCGACAAGGGCGCTCCCGAGCGGGGGCGGTGCGTCCCGCGTGATGACGTCGATGAATGCAACACCACCGATCGACAGAACGCCGCCGGACGGCAGCGCGCCGGCCGGCGCGGACACCGTGATCAAACCGCTCGGCGGGGTGGCCGATGCGCCCGCCGTCGAGCCAGAGGTGACCGTCGCGGTCGTCAGGCCCTGTACCGCGACTGTACCGACGCCGGGCTCGACCGCCGGTGTGCCGACCGGCGCGCTGCCGCCACCGCCACCGCCACCGCCACCGCCTCCACCGCCGCCGGCCGCCGGGGTGTACGCGGTCGAGTTGCCGATCGCGAAGGAAGTCGGGGCACTGATCACGGTGAGACCGGTCGCCTCGATCGAGGTTGTGGTGCGCGTACCAACCGTTGGCGCCGTCCACACGCCACCGTCACGGGCCGCGACGGCGAACAGCACCGGCTCCGTGCTCGCATCGAGCGCGCTGGCCTCCCAGCCGAAGGTGGCGGTGTAGGTGCCCGCGAAGGTCATGGTGCCGAGCGCGACGCCCCAGTACTCGTTCACCGAGTACGTGGGGTTCAGCGCGCTCGTGCCGATCGACGGATGGTCGCCGGCAGTCGCGGTGACCGAGAGCGTCCCCGGACCGGTGACGTTCGCGAAGACGAGCGTGAGCGGCGCATACGTGCTCGCGCCAACCTCGAACGGTACGGAGACGGCCGCCCCGGCGGTCACGTTCTTCTCAAGCGTGCCCGCGACGTAGCCGGTGGTGCGAGTGAGCGTCCCGGTGTTGGCGAGCGCGACGCGATTTGCACCCGTGGTCACGGCGCCGGCCGTCAGTGTGAGCGCACCGTTCACCGTCATCGTCCCGGTGAGCGTGGCGCCGTTCGATCGATTCAGTGTGAAGTTGTTGAGCGTGACCGCGGGCAACGACACGTTCGCGCCGGAGCCACTCACCGCGAGGTTCGACGTCGCGCCGCCCGTGAGCGACGCGTTCGTGCCAAGCGTCATCGTCCCGGCCACCGTCAGCGTGTTCGCGCCGATTGAGAGCGCGCCGCCGGGCGTGCCGGAGGTGAGCGTCAGCGCCGTGTTCACCGCAACGGACGAGCTGAGCGTGACACCGTTCGGATTCGTGATCGTGAGCCCGGCGACGGTAGCAGGGAGGCCGTTTCCCGTGACCTGCGGCGATCCAACGTTGTTCTCGTACACGTACGTCGCATCCGTGGCGAACGTGCGCGTCGTCGTCTGCACGTGCCCGCTCGCCGTGGGCGCGCTGACGATGCCCAGGATGTGGCGGATGCCGAGTATGCCGCCGCTGGCCACGTTGAAGGTGCCGGCACCGCTCACCACCGTGCTCGGATCCAGCGTCAGCTGCCCGCCGCTCGCGACCGTGAACGTGCCGGCGGTCGTCATGTTCACGCTGCCGGTCACGTTCGCACCGTTCGCGATGTTCACGTTCTGGAACGCGATCGTGCCGGCGCCGGTGATCGTGCCGCTCGTGCTCGTGAAGTTGAACGTCCCACCAGAGGTCACTGCCGCGGTCGCACCATGCACCCAGTTCCCGGCAATCGTGTGCGTGAAGGTGGCCGCAGCGAACGTCGCCGTGCCGCTGAGGGTGAGCGTGCCGTTGACGACAACGCCGGCGCTGGCCGTCTTGACGCCGGAGGTCGCGATCGTGAGGTGATGGTACGTCGTGCCTCGCATCGCCTGGGCACCGGCGAGCGAGTAGTTCACCGTGTTACCGGCTGCGCTGGCCGTGAGTGTGGTGATCGTCGCGTTCCCGCTGAGGTTCAGCGTACCGGTAGCCGCATTCACGAACTGCCCCGGTCCATCGAGGTTGCCAGAGACGGTGACCGTCGCGTTGTTCGTGAACGTCGCCGTCGCCAGCGAGGAACCGACGACGATCGCGCCGGTGCTCGTGGAGTTCACGATGTTGTTGTTCGTGAACGTGGCGCCGTCACCAAGGGTGATCGCACCGGTGCCGCTGTTCGTCAGGGTACTCGCGTTCGTCACGGTCGCGTTTGCGGCCAGCGTGAGCGCACCCGCACCGCTCAGGCCAATCGTGCCTGTGGCATCGGCGCTGAGCGAGCTGTTCACCGTGATCGTGCCGGTCGAGGTGATCGGCTTGCTGAGCGTCATGCCTGCGGTGTTCGTCACCGTGAGGTTCGTGAACGCCAGCGTGCCCGTGCCCGTGCCCGTGATCGAGGTCGCTGCGGCCGGCGTCGGCGTGCTGAAAGTCGGCCCGAAGCCTGCGGTGGCCACCAGTGGCGTCGCGGCGGTGGAGTCGTGCACCCAGCTCCCCGCGAACGTGTGATCGAACGCGCCCATGGTGAACGCGGCGGTGCTGGTCAGCGTGAATGTGCCGTTGACGATGATCGCGCCACCGGCGGTCTTGATCGCCGCGCCACCGGTCGCGCTGAGCGTCAGGCTGCTGTAGGTCGTGCTGCGCACGCCCTGCGCGCCGTTGAGGCCGTAGACCACGAGGTTCGGCGTGTTCGAGGTCAGGTTGAACGTGGTGATCGTCGGGGCGGTCGCGTTGTTCAGATTCGTTGTTGAGCTCGTGCCCGCGACGAATGAGCCGGTGCCGACCAGCGTGCCACCGAACGTCATCGTCGAGTTGTTCGTGAGCGTCGCCGAGGAGTTCACCGTCACGGTGCCGGACAGCGTCATCGCGGTTGCCGTGGCAGCGTTGGTCGCTGCACCGCTGCTGTTCACGGTGAACGTCGTACCGGTGAACGTGCCGCCGGTGCTGTTCGTGAAGGTAGCGGCACCGTTCACCGTCGTCGTCGTCCAGGTGAGCGTGCCGGTGTTGGTGAATGAGGCGCCACCACCGATGCCCACCGTCGTGGCGGTGAGGGTCTTCGCGGTGTTCACGCCCTGCACGTTGTTGAAGTTCGCGGTGACGAGCGTGATCGTGCTGGCGCTCGACCCGCCGATGCTCGTCGCGGCCGGCGTCGACGGCGTCTCGAAGTTGAGCGTGCCACCGGTGGCGGTGACCGGCGTCGCCTGGTTCGAGTTGTTGATGAAGTTGCCGTACAGGTTGTGCACGAACGCGCCGGTGGTGAACGTCGCGGGATCCTCGAGCGTGAGGTCACCGTTGACGTTGATCGCGGCGGCGGGCGTCTTCGCGCCGGAGCCGTTGAGCACCAGGTGGTGGTACGCGGCAACACCGGTGGCCTTCACGGTCTGCGCGCCTGCGAGGGTGTAGCGCACCGTGTTCGGCACGGCCGTCGCGGTCAACGTTGTGATCGCGAAGTTCCCAGCTGTCGTGTTCGTCTGCAGGTCGAGCTGCGCGTTCGCGGCGTTGATGAACGTCCCCGTGCCCGCGAGCTGCGCCGTCACGCCCAACGCCGCTGAGATGGTGAGCGTGCCCTGATTGGTGACCGTCGCGGGGCTGGTCACCGTCAGCGCGCCGAAGGTGTTCGTCCCGGTGATCGTCAGACCGGTGCCGGTCGTGACGGTCACGGTCGGGATCGTGATCGGGCCAGTGATCTGCTTGTTCGTGCCGGTGAGCGTGTGCGCACCGGTGCCCGCCGTGAAGGTGCCGCTCAGATAGGTGATGTTGCCCGCGATCGTCACCGGAACGTTCGCGACGTTGTTCGTCCAGGTGCCGCCGTTGATCACAACGTCGCCGGTGAATGTCTTTGCCGTGCCGGCCGTCGAGAAGGTGAGCGTGCCGCCGGAGACCGTCGTGTTCCCGCTCACCGTGACGATGACGTTCGGAACCGTGAGCGTGCCGCCCTGGACGTTGAGGTCACCGGCGATCGTGGCGGCCGTCAGCGAGTACGTGGCGGTGCCCGCAATCGTCAGCGCGGTCGAGATCGTCGCCGGTGTGTTCCCCGTCTTCGCGCCGCTGCCGGAGAGTGTGAGCCGGGAGTAGGAGTAGGTGTTGTTGATCGCCTGCCCGGCACCGTTGTAGTTGACGGTGTTCGGCAGATTCGACGTCGCGTTCAGCGTTGTGATCGTCGGCGCGGAGGCGTTCGCCAGTGTGAGCGTGGAGTTCGTGCCCTGGATGAGCGACCCGCCGCCCGTCAGGTTGCCGGTCAGCGCGATCGTGCCGTTGTTGTTCACCGTGCCGCTGCCGTTGACCAGCATGCCGGTGGCGCCAACGGTGAGCGTGGCGCTGGTGACGGTGAGCACACCGCTCGCGTTGATGGTGACACCCAGCGCGTCCTGCGCGGCCGTGACCGTGACCGTGTGCCCGCCCGCGATCACCACGGTGTCGGCGGCGTTCGGGATGCCGTTCGGGGCCCACGTGAGGGGGTTGCCCCAGTCACCCGACCCGGCAGAGGTGTACGCGACGGCCTGAGCATGCGTCGGCGCCCACAGGGACGTGAGCAGCACAAGGAGCAGTCCCAGAAGGAGCGGTGCGCGCAGCCAACCGGTCAGCGACCGCACCATCGCGGTCACGCGACTCGGGCGCATCCATTCGCCGTCTCGCACACGCCCCCCGAGCCTCGACAATGTTTGAACACCACTGAGTAGAGGCGTGAGCCGAGGCGCATCGGCCCGGAAATGATACCGACTGGAAGGCCTTCAAGCACCTGCACCTGCGCGTCAATGCCGAGGCACCTCGGGCGGCTGCAACTCCCCTGCGGCCGTTGTGTAGTGCCGCGTACGCGCGGGCAGGCTCGAGCGTGCGGCCTACTGCGCTCGGACGCTGCCTCGCCCGCCGCGCGCGCCACGAGTGCGCGATCGGCCCGGCCGCGCAGCGTTCGCGGGACGCGAGGTGGCATTCCCCACGCGCTGCGGCCCGCGCTCGACGACCGGCAGACCACGCGGCGGCGTCCAGCTCGCCAGGTCACCCAGGCGCGCGTCGTCGGCACGCATGTGCACCACGGGATAATCGAGGCCGGCAAGCCGCTGTACCTCGATCACGTCGCGCTCCTCCTCGGGCAGCACGAGAGTCACGACCATGCCGTCCTCGCCGGCACGCGCCGTGCGGCCGGAGCGGTGCAGGTAGGTCTTTCCGTCCTCCGGCACGTCGAAGTGGACGACCAGGTCGATGCCGTCCACGTGCAGGCCGCGCGCCGCCACGTTCGTCGCGATCAGGATCGGCGACTCCCCGCTGCGGAATGCCTCCAGCGCGCGCTCACGCTTGTTCTGGTTCATGCGACCGTGGATGGGCGTCGCGGCAAGGTCGAAGCGGGTGAGCTGCTTGACGAGGCGATCGGCGCCATGCGTCGTGCGCACGAACATCAGCGTTCGCGCGCCGCTCCCCGCGACGCGAGCAGCGACCGCGAGCTTCTCGTCTGGCTCCACGCCGATGAAGCGCTGCTCCAGCGTCTCGGCTGTCGTGCCATCGGAGACGACCTCGTGGTGCACGGGGTCGTGCTGGTACTTGCGCACCAGCGTCCCGATCACGCCGTCGAGTGTTGCAGAGAAGAGCAGCGTCTGCGCGCTGCGATCGATGCGGCTCAGGATGCGCTCGACCTGCGGGAGGAACCCCATGTCCGCCATCTGATCGGCCTCATCGAGTACGACCGAGGAGACATCCGCCAGCGACATCTCATCACGCTCCAGCAGATCGTTCAGCCGCCCCGGCGTCGCGACGACAATATCGACGCCCGCCTGCAGCCCCTGGATCTGGCGCACCATCGAGGTGCCCCCGTACACCGCCATGATCCACAGCCCGCGCGCCGCAGCCAGCGGCGCCAGCGTCTCGCAGATCTGGTTCGCGAGCTCGCGCGTCGGCACCAGCACCAGCGAACGCGGTCGACGCTTCCGCGACGCCTGCGTGCGCTCGATCAGCGGCAGCCCGAACGCCAGCGTCTTGCCGGAGCCGGTCTGCGCCTTCCCACACACATCGCGGCCGGCAAGCGCGTCCGGGATGCACATGACCTGGATCGGGAACGGCGAGGTGACGCCCATCTCATCCAGCGCGGTGACGATGTCCTTGGCGATTCCGAGCGACGCGAACGTCGGCTCGTCGGCCGATTCATTGGGTGCCGCGTGCACCTCATGGGCCTGCGTGACATTGGACGCCTGCGGGATCGCAGCGGTGGCCGGCGCGGAACGCCAGCGAGCAAACAACGGCAAATCGAGTCTCCGAGTCAGATGCGGCTGCTCTGATCGCACAGGCGCCGAACGGCGCTGCAAGTTGTCTGTGCGGAGCGCTCCGTCAGCCTCGAGCACTCGTTGCCGTCGAATCAGGCATCGTCTCACCCGTTGGGTGAGACGATGCAGATCATCGGGCACATGTTGCGGTGGATGCGTGCGCAGGCTTCATCGGTGCGCCACGCCTAGACATTGTACGCGCATCGTCGGCTTGACCGCACCCAGGCGCCTATCCGGCGTCGGCGACCCCACCACGAGGCGTGATGGCGCGGCGAATCGATTCGGCCTCGGCGTCCACGCCGAGCTCGGCGAGCACGGCGCTCGTGTCCGCACCCACGGAGGGTGTGGGCCGTCCCGCGACCAGCGGTGTGCCACTCAATCGAGGGGCGGGCCCGGTGTGCGTGATCAACCCGCCGCCGTCGTGCGCGCGGGTCACGCTCAGCCCGTGGGCGACGACCCACGGATCGCGCATGAGCGCCGCGAGGTCGTGCACGTACGGGCTCGCGCCGAAGCCTGCTCCCACGAGTCGCTCCACCCATGCCGCTATGGTGGATGTCTGGAACCGCTCCACGAGCGCATCGGCCGCCTCGCTGTCTGGCATCGAGGCGAGTCCGGGGATGCCGAGGAGCGCACCGAGCGTGGCGCGTTGCGCCTCGTGCGCCCCGAACCAGAACCAGCCGTCGCTCGCGGCGTAGGCGCGGTGAAGCGGCCCGTCGCCGATCGCGCTCTGCCCCCGCGGCTCGTCCCACGTCGCACCGGCGTGATCGAGCATGAACGGCGCCTGCAGCAGCGTCGCGGTATGCGACAGGCTCGTCGCAACGTGCTGCCCTTCGCCCGTCTGCGCGCGGTGCAGCAGCGCCAGCGCGACGGCGTATGCACCCAGGTAGCCCGTGCCGTAGTCGGTCACCGCCAGGCGCTGCAGCTGCGGCACGCCGCCTGCGCCGTAGCGAGCCTGCATCCCGGTGGCCGCCTGCGCGAACTGCTCGTGCCCCGGCCGCGCCGCAAGGACACCCTGCTGCCCGTACATGTTCAGCGAGGCGTAGACAATGTCCGGGCGGCGCGCGCGCACCTGCTCGTAGCCGATGCCGAGCCGCTCCGCGACGCCGTTGCGGAAGTTCTGCACCACGACATCGGCGTCCTCGACCAGCCGCCAGAACAGGTCGATCCCGGCGGGCTCCTTGAGGTCGAGGATGATGCTGCGCTTGCCGCGATTCACGTCCAGGTGGAACAGTGGCGCGGGCGGCCGATCGGGCGCCTCGATCTTGATGACGTCCGCGCCGTACTCCGCCAGCGTGCGGCCGCACGTGGGCCCCGCGAGGACGATGCAGAGGTCGAGGACGCACACGCCCTCGAGCACGGGCGGGCGCACGTCCGCCGAGGGTGCGACCGATGGCGCAGTCGTGCGCGCGCGCCGCACGTCGGCGAGCACCGAGGCGCGGTCGCCGTCGGCGGTCGGTGCGGCGCCTGCCTGCTTCGCCTGCGAGCGCGAGAGCCATACGGCGGGTCCGGGCTGCCGCGTCGCTCCCCATCGAGGGTCGTCGCGCTCGACGACGATGCCCGCCTCGATCGCGGCGGGATCGCGCATCCACTCCCACGGCTCGCGGCAGACCGCGCACTCGCCGCCCGCCGCCGAGATCATGCGCTCCCACTCCTCGGCGGGGCGCGTCGCGAAGATGTCGCGCCACCGGGCTTGTCGCTCCTCGCGTCGCTCCGGGCGGAGCAGCCCTTCCGCCACCCACGAGGCGACGCCGCACGCCTCCAGCACGGCTGGCGTGTTCCCGTTGGCCGTGCCGAAGTAGATCCAGCGCCCATCGGCACAACGGAACGTCCCGTTCCCCGCGCCACCCGCGAGGCGCGCACGCTCCGGTGGCGTGTGCTCCAGCAGTCCCTGGTACCCGATCGCCGCGAACATCGCGTCGAAGAGCGGCACGCTGATCGCCTGTCCCACGCCATCGCGCACGCGGGCGCGCAGCGCCATCGTGATCGCGATCGCCGCCTGCTCCGCGGCGAACGTCGAGGCGATCGGCAGCGGCGTGTAGACCGGCGCACCCGGCGGTACGCCGTCGCGGTTGCGTCGGTACGCACCGCTCGCAGCCTTGACCACGCCCTCCCACGCGGGCAGCGCCGCGCGCGGATCATCGGCCGCGAACCCGGGGAGCGAGCAGTAGACGAGGCGCGGATCGCGCTCGCGCATCGCCGCTGCACCGAGGCCGAACGCGTCCATCACCCCGGGGCGGAAGTTCTCGATCACCACGTCCGCGCCGGCGATCAGGTCGCGCGCGACCTCGCGGTCAGCCTCGGTGGTGAGATCCAGCACGATCGAGCGCTTGCCGCGGTTCCAGATCGCGTTCGCGGGCGTGTCCCACGCGGGGCCGCCCGGGCGCTCCACGCGCACGACGTCCGCGCCCTGATCAGCGAGGAGCATGGCGGTCAGCGGCCCCGCCACGTACTGCCCGAAGTCGATGACGCGAACCCCGTCGAGCGCGCCGGCCATGTGGACTCCGTCCCAGGCGCCGCCCACCGACCCGCGCGCTACGCGCGCAGCGTCGCCTCGATCTCGTTCAGGTGGTTCGTCTCGTGACCCACACCGATGCGGGCGATCATCTCCGCCACGCTCGCCTCGCCGCCGCCGATCGCGGGCAGCGTGCCCGCGAGGACGGCGTCGGACGGGATCTGCTCCAGCGTCGCGCGGTGCCCGGCCTGCATCTCGTCGAGGAGCTCGGCAGCGCTGAGGCCCTCGCGCTCCTCGACCTGCTCCGCGTTCACGTCGTCGATCGGCGGGCGCGGGGCCGCAACCCCGGACGCCGCCTCCTCGATCCGCTGCAGGACGCGAGGGATGGGGTTGGCACGAGCGGCGAGGTGGCTCAGTGCGTCACGCACGCGCCACGTGCCGGTCGGCAGCGGCTGTTCCGCCGCCGCTTCCAGCGTCGGGCGCAGCGCGACGAGGCGCTGCTCCGCACGCTCGATGGCCTCGATCAATTCATCGCGCGTCATGCGGCCTCCTCAAGAACGCGGCGAGTCTAGCACCGCACGCCACGCCTCGTTCGCCACACCCGCGCAGGGCCGTCGGACCCGCCGTGACCGCCGCGAGGCACGAAGTGGCAGCAACCCGCAACGCCCAGAACGGCCCCTGATGTCACGCAGGCACAAGTGCGCGCGGAACATCGAGCCCTGAGGAAGGGAGAACCTCGATGGTTGGGCTGCTGGTCATCATCTTGCTGCTAGGCCTCGTCTTCGGATTCGGCACGGTGCTGCATCTGACGACGAACCTCCTCCTGATCGCCCTGGCGGTGACGCTGGTGCTTGGGCTGGCGGGCTACTTTGGAATGCGAGGTCGAGGCGGTCGCAGCCTGTAACGCCGGGACACCACCAGCGCGAGGATCGCACTCCCTCCCGCACCGACGCCAGTGCCACAGGCGACTGCCATGCACAAGGTGGTCACAGGCTTCGGAACACACAGGAGGCGCCCCGCAGGGCGCCTCCTGTCACCGAGCGCTGCTCCGGGTGACGGCTACGCGCGCGGAGCTCGCACCAGCAACATGACGGTGTTCGACTCCAGGCCGTCCGCGAACACGCGGTGGAAGTCCGCCGAGACGAACGCGGGACCGTTGGCCAAGAGCAGTCGGAACTCGCCGGTCACGTCCTGCACCCACACGCCGTCCGCGCCGTTCAGGCCGACCGCGTGCGCCAGCGCCTGCGTGCTGCCACCGGCGAAGATGCCGAGGCCGACCATCGCGCTCTCGTTGCCGCTCTCCGTGCTGAACCCGCCGAAGCCCTGCACCCGGCCCGCGCCCGGTGCGTACAGCACCGCGAACGCGCCCAGCGCATCGGTGTTCACCGTGACGGTGAACGACCCGTCGAAGTTGACCGCCGTCGCCGAGGGCACGATGGTCCAGCGCAGGCCGTCCCACCACGCGACCTTCAGGTCACCCGGCAGCACGCCCGGCAGCAGCACGCTCTCCGGCACCGGCAGCGAGAACCGCTGCGGCCTGTCCAGCACGTCCAGGCGGTTGCCGTAGGCGTCGGCGGCGACGCGGCCAACGGCGTACAGCGCCCGTGCGCCTGCAGGCGCCGCCGCGCCGAGCTCCGCCTCCAGCGCCTGGAGGTTGGCGGAGACTACGGCCACCGTGGGCTCCGGCTCCCCGGCAACCTCGATCGCGGCACGCACGGCGCCGTCAGATCCGGCCACGCGCAACGCTGAGGTGAGCGACTGCGAGGTGCTCGCGACCGTCACCCGAGCACATGCGTTTGCGTCGAGATTCAACGCTCTACAGATGTCGCTCTGGAGGTTGGCCTGCAACTTCGAGGCCGCCGCCGAGTTGTCCAGCAAGGAACTGTCGTACTCGAAGCGAAGCGTCGTCTGGTAGCCCTTCGACTGCTCGGCGGCGCGCGCCGTGTCCTTCGCCGCCGTGGTCAGGTACACATCGAACGGTGTCGAGTTAGCGGTCAGCGACGTCGTGCCATCCGTCCACGTCGCCGTCAGGATGACGTTCTTGGCCTCCGAGCCGGTCAGGGCCTTCAGGCCCGTCCACGTCGCCGTGCCGCTCGTCACGGTCTGCTTCAGCGTGCCGTCGAGCGTCGGCGGCACCTGAATCGTGATGGTCGAGAACCCGGTGGAGAGCGTGATCGTGCCTCTGGCGCCGGTGAACGTGGCGCTTGTGGCATCCATCAGCGTCAGCACCGGCTGGGTGGTGAAGACCACGTTGTTCACCTCGTAGGTGGGCTGCTTGGTGAAGACGAGCATCGTGGGCCCCGACGGCGTCACCACGATCTTCTCGGTGCTGGCCGTGAATGCCCCGAGCACGGCCGAGAGGGTGAAGCCCGTCGAATTGGCAGACTGGAAGAACAGCCCGCTGAATGACGCCTGGCCCGACACGAACGGCGCGCTCCGGGCTTTGAACCCGTTCCCGTCCGAGGTCAGCGTGACGATGCCGTTCTCCAGCGAGTTGATCCGCCCTGCCCCGTCGGTCGCCCGGACAATGAGCGAGAAGTACTGCCCTGCCACCACGCTGGTCGGCACCCCAGGCGCGAATGCGAGCTGCGTCGTCGACGCGGCTGGGCCGAACGGCTTCGACGTCGCGGCGGTCAACGTCCCGGAAGACGCGGTCAGCGTGAATGTCGTTCCCGCGGGCGCAGTGCCGCCCGTTATGCCCACACCGGTGAACTTCGCCGTGCCGGCCACCGCCGCTTGTTCGTTACCGTTCATGACCCAGTTCTGGCCGGTCGTGTTGAGCGTGAGTGTCACCAGGTTCGTCGCACCCGGGACGCGGTCGCCGTGCTCGTCCTGGATCTCCACCACGGGCTGCACGATGAGGGTGGAGTAGCCGAGGCCGCCCGGCTGCGGATCCACGAACGCCAGCTTGCTCGGAGGCCCGGTGACCTTGAACTCCGCCGTATCCGCCTGTGGCGGCGTCGAACCGTTGCCCCTCACGCCCCACCGGTAGTTGCCCGCGGCGGGGAAGTAGTAGCCACCGGTGAAGTACGCCACGCCGTCCACCACCCTGGAGGGACGGCTGGCCATGGTGAGACTCTCGTTGTTGCCGCTCAGGCGGAGCTGCAGCCCGCTTGCGGCACTCGAGACCAGGCGGTCGTCCGCGTCACGCACCTCGGCGCGCACTTCGAACTGGGAATCCCGTTGGGCCACCGCGGTCGCGGTGTACTGCGTGATCACGATCTTCGCCGGCGTGCCGACGACGTCGAACTTACTCGACGCGATGTCCGCGTACCCCGTCGCCGAGGCGACGAGGACGTAGCCGGTGCCGGCGTTGTTGACGCTGACACCCGTGAACTTCACTGCCCCCCCCGCTACCGCCGTGGACGTGGCAGTCAGCGTCGCCCCGTTCGCCGTGTCGGCCTTCAGGACAATGCTGACGCTCCCGTTGAACGAGGTGTTCACGGTGCCATCGCCGTTGTACGCCGTCACGGTCGGCTGCGTGGTCAGCGCCGCGCCCGGCGTGCCGCTTCCCGGCTGCGTGGTGAACTTCAGATACGGCGGCGGCGGCGTCACCGTGAAGGAGCCCGAAGTCACCTCGTCGTAGCCGGTCGCGCGGGCGGTCAGCACCCATGTGGCATCCGCGATCTGCGGCGTCCACGACCTGGAGACGGTCGCCACGCCCTTCGACACCCTTGAGATGCCGACGGTGAAGGTGCGGCCCGACGCCCGCGCCGACAGCGTGACGTTGCCGGTAAAGGTAGTGTCCGGCGTCCCGTCATCCGCGAAGACGCGCACCGTGACCTTCACATCGACCGGGATGGTGGTGATCGTGCCGCTCGGCGCTCCGACGATCTCCAGCCGCTTTCCCTGCGGCGGCGCTGCCGTCCAGGTGATGGTGTGCGACGCCGTCGCGGTCTGCGAGCCGATGGTGACGGCCACCGTGAACGTGCACTCGGGGATCGAGGCAGTGGCCGGGACAAACACTCCCAGGCTGCTCGTGTTGACGATCTCCACGAGGTCTCCGCACCCGGCCGGCGTCGCGGTCCAGGCGTACGTGGGGGTCACCCCGCCCAGCCCGCTCACGCTCGTGGCCAGCTGCACGATTCCACCTGCGGGGCGCGCGACGGCCGTCGACGGCCCCGAGATGCTGACGGACAGCGGCGCCGCGATCACGACGTCTGCCGAGGACGCCACCGCGGTGGTGACCGTGGATGTGGCGACCGTGAGCCCCGCCTTCGCGATGGTCTTCGCGGCGGGGGTCGTGTAGCCGGTGATCCGGAGCGTCACGGGGCTGCCACCTGACAGGGCGGCGCCCCCGACGGTGACGGTGGCCCCGGTCGCGGACACCCCGCTCAGCGTCGCGGTCGTGCCCTGGATCCCGGCGAAGGTCGCCGCAGCAGTGACGCCCGTCGTGGGGGTGAAGTCCGTCCATGCCAGCCTGATCGTGCTGCCCGCCTCAAGCGAGCTCGACGGTGTGAACGTCACGACGATCGTCGTCGCCGTGTTCGGCGCGGACGGCTCGGTCGTGAACAGCACGCCACTGAGGGACGGCACCGTGATCGCCGGCATCGTCCCGGTCGAGGTCGAGGCGAGCACCGCGTCGGCGCTGCTCGTGACGCTCATCGCCACGTCCGCCCGCGCGCCCTGGGAGCCCGGGTTTGTGGCGCCAGTCACCTGCAGCGTGACCGTACCGGCGTTGATCGCCGCGGTGGACGTGGTGATCGTCAGGACGTTGCTGGCGAAGGCGGCTGAGGCCACCGTCGTGGTGCCCGCCCCAGAGATGAAGGATGCGGCTGGCGTCGCCGGCCACGTGAAGCCGGTCATCGTCACCTTGATCTTGCCGCCCGACGGGATGTCGACCGGCGTCGTAAACGTGATCGTCGCGGTGACCCCGGTCGCGCCCGACCCCGCCGAGGACAGCGTCACGGCGGCATTGGTCAGCTGCGCCACTGGTGCCGCCAACGTCAGCGTGTACGTGGGCGAGGTGCCGGCGTCAATGACCGCCTGGATCGTCACGACGTCCCCGGCAGCCAATCGAGTGCTGTTCGGGTCGAAGGGGATGCCACCGCGACGATAGGTGATCGTGCCGGAGTCCGCCTCGGCGGCCACGCCGTAGGACCGACCGCTGGCGACCGAGAGCGTGAACGTCGTCCGTCCGCCCGTCAGGTCGGCACGCGGGTAGTCGTAGAACGCGACACTGAGGTCCACGGCGCCGCTGGCGGTCAGCGGCACCAGCGCCAGCGCGGTGAGCTTCGGGCGCGGTTGCTCGACGCAGTTGATGCCCACGAGTACGAATCCAGCCATGCAGACGCAGCCACCGTTGCCATCGCTGATCTGGTTCTGGCCACAGGCCACGGGAAGCACGATCGGGGGGCCACCGCCGGTGCTCGGCTCATCGGGCGGAGGCGGGGGTGCAGCGACGGTGATCGCAGGGCTGACCGAGGCGGTCATCGCACCGTTGGTGATGTCGGTCGCGGTGACCGTCGGCGTGCCGACGGTGTTCAGCGTCACGCTGAACGTCTTCGTTCCCGCGACCAGCGCCGCGTTCGCCGGCAGCGTCGCACCGCCATCGGTGGAGGTGATGCCGACGGTGTCGGTGGAGGTCACCACGTTCCAGTTCGCGTCCACCATGTTCACGGTGACACTGAACGCGGTGCCGGTGGTTTGTGCCGTCGGTGTCCCGGTCTTACCTGTGACGGAGCCCGCGGAGGCGCTCTCGCCGGGCACGAGGAGCTGGAGCTTCGCGGCGGCACCGGCGTTCACGGTGATGTTCGCGGTCTGCGGCCCGCCCACGGCGTCGCCGGAGGCGCGCGTTGCGGTGATGGTCTTGGAGCCCGCCTGCGTGGCGGTGTAGGTGAAGGTCACGCTTGATGTGCCGGTGGTGACGGTGACCGGGCTGACCGGCGCGAACGTCACCGTCCCGGCGGTCGTCGAGGCCAGCGTGAACGTCGTGTTCTGCGTCGTGTTGGTGGTGTTCCCGAACGCGTCCTGGATCGTGATCGTGAAGTTCGTGCTCGCCACGCCCGCGTTCACCGCGGCGGGCCCGGTCAGCGTGTACTGCGTGGGGGTGCCGGCCGTGATGTTGAACACGTTCGAGGTGCCGGCGGTCTGACCGGTCGCCGAGATGCCGATGGAGACGCCGACCGCGGGGGTGGTCGGATTCACCAGCTGAGTGCTGCCGGTGATCGTGATCGTCTCGGCGAGCGTTGTCTGCGCGGTCGCACCGATGACGATGGTGACGGTACGCGCGGCGGCGTTCCCGGTCACCGAGGCGGGCGCGCCATCGAGGCCCGCCCAGAATCCGGTGGTCATCGCACCGTCCGCGACCGTCCAGCCGGCCGGGAACGTGAGCACGATGCTGTTCCCCGTCGCCAGCGCGCCGCCGAGGGTGAACGCGATCGTCCCCGCCGTGTTCGCCCCCACCGTCGAGGTGCTGAGCGTCACCGCCCCGCCCGTGACCGCCGGCGCCCCCCCGGTGATGTTGACTGAGCCACTGCCCTGCGCGCTGCCGGGCGCATCCACCGTGATGGCGTACGAGCCGGCAACTGCCGGGTTCGTCAGCCCGGAGGTGTTCGGGATCGTGAGCGTGATGGCCGGTGCGGGTCCGTTCAACACCTGGTCGACGGTGATCGTCGTGGAGATCGTGCGGGCGCCTGCGTTCGAGGTGATCGTCGGCGTGACGTCCTGCAAGCCCGCCCAGCTCACCCCGACCGCCGTCAGGTCGGCGCTGGTCGGCACCGTCCACCCGACCGGAAACGTGACGACGATGGTCGCGGGCGCGTTGATGGGGACGGCGTCAAAGACGACGTCGATCGTGAGGTCAGAGGCCGCTGAGGCCGCTGAGGCGTTGGCCGTGACCGTCACGCCGACCGCCGCCTCCGCGGGCCCGACGCGGGCAAGGAGCAGCGCAAGCGCCACCAGAGCCACCGCAGCAAGCCGCCACGGGCGCACAGAACCGGCCACGATCTCGTGGAGCATCAGTCAACCCCCGCCATATCCTCGACGCCCCGGTGAAGTCCGAAGAAGCGCAGAGGCACATCGATTCGACCGACTGACAAGAAACCCGCCTCAAGGGCGGGTTTCCCCGTGTACTGGCCGCTGGAGCGGGAGACCGGACTCGACCGCGGCACCCTGCTGTGGAGGCACTCGCGTGATCAGAGCACGCGTGTCGCCCTCAAGTCCCCAGTTTCAGTCATTCTCTCGACCGGATACCGGGCGAGAGGATGGAAACTGGCTGCATCACTGCATTCCGGCTCCTGCTCGACGGGGATTGTAACGGATCGCCACGGGATGTCGATGCGGTCGCCGGCCGGCACGACCCGCACCGCCTGCACATCCCACCCATCCGGAGAACGGAGCAGGCACGCAGGTCAGCCGGCCATACCGCAGGCAAGAACCGACCAGTCGCGTAGCATGCAGCAACGAGGTTCAGCGTCGAGGGTGGACGGGGGGCCAGGTGATGGGGCTCTTCAGCGGCTACCAGATCGGTAGCGGTCGAGACGAGATGTTCGCGCCCGACGGGTCAGTCCGGGCACCCTATCGCGCGTTCGAGGCCCGCATCCGGGACTGGGACGCCTCGACGTATGTCCGGCGCCAGGACACGGCTGACCTCGACACGCTCAACAGCGGCATCACGTTCGCGGTGTATGGCGATGAGGCCGGTGCCGAGCGCATCTTCCCGTTCTCGCTCGTGCCTCGCATTGTCGCGCCGGACGAATGGCGACACATCGAGCGCGGCCTCGTCCAGCGGGTGAAGGCGCTCAACCACTTCCTCGTGGATGTGTACGGCGGCAACCAGCGGTCGCTCCGTGATGGAGTGGTACCGGAGCCTCTGATCCTGACTCACCCGGCGTACCAGCCTCGCATGCGTGGCCTGATTCCGCCGCTCGGCGTGTTCGTCAACATCGCGGGCATCGACCTCATCCGGGGCGCCGACGGCGAGTTTCACATCCTGGAGGACAACCTGCGGACGCCGTCGGGCGTGTCCTACGTCATCGAGAACCGTCGCACGATGCTGAACACGGTGCCCGACCTGTTCCCCGCCGGTGGCGTGGAGGCCGTCGACTCCTACGGTGAGCGGCTCCTGCAAATGCTCATCGCCGTTCGCCCGTCGTACATCTCGGCGGACGAGACCCGCGCTGTCATCCTGACCCCCGGCTCGTTCAACTCCGCCTACTTCGAGCACTCGTTCCTTGCTCGCCTGACCGGCATCGAGCTGGTGGAGGGCCGAGATCTGGTGGTGCACGACCGCCGCGTCTTCCTGCGCGCCACCACCGGCCTGGAGCCGGTGCATGTCATTTACCGACGTATCGACGACGACTTCCTCGACCCAACCGCATTCCGTGCCGATAGCGCGCTCGGGGTCGCCGGTCTCGTGGACGCGTACCTCGCGGGAAACGTGACGATAGTCAACGCGATCGGCGGCGGCGTGGCCGATGACAAGGCCACGTACTGCTTCGTGCCCGACCTCATCCGCTACTTCCTGGGCGAGGAGCCGATCCTCCCGAACGTCGAGACCTACATCGGCTGGAAGCCCGCGGACGTTGACTACATGATCGAGAACCTTGAGTCGCTCGTCCTCAAGCCGACCGACGGCTCCGGTGGCTACGGCATCGTCGTTGGCCCGCAGGCGAGTCCGCAGGTACTCGCCGACGCGCGTGCGGCGATCCGCGAGCATCCGCACCACTGGATTGCCCAGCCGGTGCAGGAGTTCTCGACGATCCCGTCCTTCAACGGTGAGCGCTTCGAGCCACGCCGAGCCGACCTGCGCCCCTTCGTGATCACCGGGGAGACCTCATGGGTGCTTCCAGGCGGGCTCACCCGCGTCGCACGTGACTCGACCTCCTACATCGTGAATTCCTCCCAGGGTGGCGGCTCGAAGGACACCTGGGTTCTCGTTGACCAGCCGGAGGCCTGAGGTGCTGAGCCGTGTCGCCGACAATCTCTACTGGCTTGGGCGCTACATCGAGCGCGCCGACAATCTCGCGCGCCTCGCAGACGCGCATACGCTCGCAAGCGCCGAGCAGCTCCTGAGCGATGACTACCAGTCGTGGAATGCGATCATCGAGTCGCTCGACGCGAAGCAGGAGTTCGAGGAGGCACGCGCACTGAACCGCGCGCTGCGTCCCGAGGAGTTCGTGATCACCTCGCTCGACTATCCCCAGTCGGTGCGAACGACCGTCAACCGTGCCCGACAGCTGGCGCGCGAGCTCCGTGAGCAGATCTCGCGCGAGGTGTTCGAGGAGATCAACCGGGTCTACCTCGC
>JBAYUZ010000002.1:0-55341 GCA_041674885.1 Dehalococcoidia bacterium | reverse complement strand
GACCGGCGGCGATGTCGTCGAGCAGCGCATCGAACGCGACGGTGGCGCAGCTCACGAGAGCCTCCGCGTCGACGCTTCCGCCAACAGCCGCATGAGGTGCGCCGTCTTCTGTTCTGCTGTGCGTCGCTCACGCCGCAGATCGCGCTGCAGTTCGTCGCTCACGACAGCCTCATCAGCGCGTCGTCGACGTTCTGGAGATCGATGGTGGCTGGCTCGATGCTGCCCGGCACGTAGCACGCCTGCAGGTACGGCCCGGTGCCGTCCTCGCGCAGATCGCCCACCGCGATGTCACGCCCTAGGAGCGCCACGCGCAGCCGCTCCGTGTCGTCAAGCAGCGTCTCGCGCGCGCTCACGATCACGACGTACGGGTGCGGGCGATCGCACTCGAAGTCGTGCGTCTTCCCGTCGCCGCTGTCCGTCGTCTCGAAGCCGAGTGCGTTCAGCCACGCAACGGTGCGCGCGATACCGGGGTTGAGTGGGCTCACCGCCCGCTCCCCGTCACGCCGTGCTCTGCGGTCGGCTCGTCGTCGCGCGAGGGCTTCGCGTCCACGGCAGCATCGACCGCCGCATCCTGCGCGGCGATCCGCGGGTGCAGGTCGGGTACGCGGCGGATGGCGCGCACGATCTCGTCGCGGGAGGCGCCGCCCTTCGCCAGCGACGACGAGACGCCAAGCGCGGCCGTGAGGATCGTGGCGATGTCGCGGCCGATGCCGGGCGGCATCGCGAGCGTGGCGACGGAGCCAGCGTCAGCCAGCGACTTGAGCGTGGTGGCGAGCGGGCTCATGGCGTCACCGCCGGCAGGGCCATCGCGGCGACCGTCATCAACATCGGCGGCACGCGCGGCACGTCGAGGCCCAGCGACCGCGCGGCCAGCGCCCACCCGTCATATGCACGCAGACACCTCGCTGCGAGCGCGGCCCAGCGCGGCGCGTCGTCGAGGTCACCGGCAGCTGCGAGCAGTAGCGTCTCGACCCACGCGTCATGCGTAAGCCGGAGCGCGTCGTAGCTGGCGACGGCTGGCTCGTAGCGCAGCCGGACGGCAGCGACCGCGGCGGCGGCGTCCTCGCGGTAGGCGGCGCCCTGGTGCGCGGTGTCGAGGTCGCGCTGCCGTGCGTCGAGCAGCTCGTCGCCGCTGGCGGTGATGACCTGGCCGACGGTGTCGGCGACGGTGGCGTGGACCTGCAGTGCAGAGGCGCCGCAGCCCGACAGGCACGCGCCCGCAAGCACGGCGCCGAACAGCGTCAGCCACGCGGCGCAGAATCCGATCACGGCGCGGCGGCGCAGCTCGGCGGAGAAGATGCTCACGGCGCACCGTCCTTCGCGACGAGCGCGCGCACGGCCGCGTCCTTGCTCTCGAGCAACTTCCGCAGCGCGACGGTGCGCTCGGGATTGCGCGGCAACGTGCCGATGATGTGCGCGGCGAGTTCGGCGAACGGCTTGCTCACAGCTTGCAGGTGCGGCGGCAGATGCGTGTAGCCGAAGAACTGCACGATGTGCTCGGGCGGCAGCGTCTCGCTCATGGCGCACCCGGCGGCAGCGACGAGCGATCCTCGACTGGCACCACGGCGCCCTTGCCAGTGACGGTCACCGCCGGCGGCAGCGTCTCGCGGTCGGCTTCGGTCATCTGCTTGACGGCCGGCGACGAAAGCAAGAGCAGCAGCATCGCGCCGATGCCCTTGATGACCATCTGCGCCTCGGGCGGGATCCCGATCATCGTCTGCCACGTGTGATCGCCGAACACGAGCACGAGCGATGCGATCACCCCGGCCCACCACTTCGGCGACTTGAACAGCTTCGGATTCATCGTCTCTCCTCTGCGCGGCGCCAGTCCGCACGTCACGTCTTCATACCACGGAGCGCCGCGCGAGCGAGTCGCACGTCTTCCGCGCCGGCATCGATCTGCGCCTGCAACGCATCGGCGTTGTCGCGTGCCAGGTCGCGCGCGAGCAGAAGCGCCGACGCTGTGCTCTCCGCGCGCTGCAACTCGAGCGCGTTCTCGGCGGCGATGCGCTCGAGTTCGTGGATGCGCGCGGCCTGACCTGCGATAGTGCCCGCGTCGCGCGCCTTCTCGACGGCGCACTCTTCCCGCTCGCGCTTGCTCTCCGCGCGCAGATAGTCGATCTCGGAAGCGGAGGCGCGAGCGTAAGCGCCCGTACGTTCCCGGATGATGCGCAAGACGTAGAGGACGGCGGGCGGCGAGATGACTGCCGACAGTGCCGCCCACCAGTTCACTCGAGGGCCTCCGTGTGCATTATGGGAGTGTACCTCACCAGCCCGCCGACTCGTAGCCGGTGCTGCCCCACCGCTCGGGATAGCGCGCGTGCGTTGCGTCGACGTCGCGCCGGCCGTTCGGCATGCAGGCCCGTCCGAGCCAGTGCGTCGCCTCGTGAGCGATGACGCGCCTCTGGGTCTGCTCATCTTCGTACGCGCTCACCCAGATCATCACGCGATACGTGCCAGTGATCGCCGCGAGCGGGTCGACGATGTCTGACTCCCACGTAGTCGCACCGGCAGCGCAACCGATCGTGCAGCCGCAAGCCGCGCGCTTCTCTGCGGTGCCGCAGCACGGGCCGCGTGAGGCGCAGTAGCCCGTCGACGTCATCGTCTCTTGGTCCGCGCGGATGACCACCGTGCGCGATGCGCGCTCTTCGCGGCATCGACTCTCGAACGGCTCGCCAGCTGCGCGCCATCGGGCGATCACACTGTCGACGACTGCGAGGTCAGACTCACGCGGAGGACGCTCGGCGCCACGCGGGAGAGGCATGACGCACCCCGTGAGCAGCAGCGCGATCACGACGACAGCGGCGCGCGTCACTTCCTCACCGCTTCCGCTTCGACCGCAGCAGCCTTCGCCGACCACGCGATCTTATCCGCCGCGGCCTGCTCTTCCGGCGTCAGTTTCGCGCGCTCGTCGGGCAGCGTGAGCCGGTCCGCGTCGCGTGCCTTGACCGCGATGCTGGCCTGTCGCGTGTCGGGGTCGACGACGGGCGCGACTGCCATGGTCCAGCCAGCGGGGCAGTCGCCGGCGCCGTCCCACTCGTCGACTTGCACGAGCGAGCCGCCGACGCCCTTGCGTGGGTAGCCGGCGAGTTTGTTGACGAGGGCGCACGCAGCTATCGCATCAGCCTCGGGGCCGGTCCAGGTCTTTGCGCGATCGGCCATCAGGTGATCCCGTAGTAGGCCTTGAGCGCCGTGTTCACTGCCGCGCGGCTGGCAGGAGTCGCCAGCTTCGCGGAGTAACAGAGCATCTCGAAGAGCCACCCGTCGAGGCAGCGTGCGGACGCGTTCTTGTCGCGGCCGACGCGTGGCGCAGCGAGCCAGTCGACAGTGTTGACTGCTGTGGTGTAGTAGTCGTTACCGGAGAGGGCGCCATTGATCGACGACGTCCACTCGCCGGACGCTGTGATGATGTTCCATACGAATCCGTTGGCGAGGTTGCTGGTCGGGTTCGGCAGCGTCTTGCGTGCGCTGGACCCGAAGCCGTCGTAGATCGCGCCGTCCGTGAACGGCACGGCGCCAGCGACGGAGTTGGACGTCTCCCAGAATCCCGACAGCGGGTCAGATGCGGCGGGGTCGGCGACCTTCTTGGCGACGATGAAGATCTCGGCGCTGGTCCGGCCGAGGGTGAGTAGGTCGGGGCCGGTCAAGAACTCGCCAGCGGCGCCGGTAAACCGGATCCCGTCGCGTCCATTGAGCGCAGCGACGGCCTGCGCGGGCTGCACGGCGGCGGTGCCCTGCGCCCAGTGTCGTGCATTGCCGCTCTTGTCGTTCCACGACGCGATGTCGCTGCCGTTGAGGGTGACGTCGTCGCCGCGCGTCCAGAAATCGACGGTGCCGTAGAGCGCGGGATCGAACGCCGCCGCCCCACCCCCGCCGTTGCCGCCGCGACGGCTGTCTCGAGCGTTCCGCCGACTCATGGCGCGGGGGGCACGCCGTTGCCGGTGCTGTTGACCGCTTCGATGTAGCCGGCAGCGCTCGCGCCGTACCAGCAGAAGTGCGTGATCGCGGCGTCGTTCGGCACCGTGTAGGTCTTCGTCGCGCCAGCCTCGATCTTCTTCCCGGTGCCAGTGACGAACGTCGCGACCTCGACACCGGCGCCCCCCGCGATCGTGCTGACCGTGGTCGCTGGCGTCACCAGCGTCACCGTCGGGCCGCCGAAGAGCACGTACATTCCCGTCCCGCCGTCGCACGTGAAGTCAACGTCGCGCCCGCGCCAGTGCTCGGGAATCGTGACGCGCACACTTGCCGCGGTGAGTGCGATGCGCAGGATGCCGTCGCGGCCGAACGGCGACACGGCCGACGATGCCGCGTTTTCGACCGGCGGCCGGATATCGGCGTCCATGCGGCTGAGGAAGTCTTTGGCCATCGGTGCCCTCGAGCACGGAGTCGTGCGACTGCGTGCGGTTGTGTGCTGCCGCAGTCTAGCGCGAGGCGGGTGGCGGCGGCAAGGCTACGGCGGCACCTCGAAGCAGCACGCGCTCGCGACGTAGAACGTGCCGACGCCGGTCGACCGCAGCTCGAGCGTGTAACCGTTCCACGTGCCGGCTGGCCGCAGCCCATCGGCCTCCGCGAGATCCTCGCAGGGGAAGTCCGGCTCGTCGATCGAGAACCACGCGAAGGACCCGAAGCCGGCGCCGACGGTGACCGCGAGAGTCGTCGTCGATGCCGCGTAGCTGTTCGTGATTCTGATCTCGCCATTCGCCGTGATGAGCGAGCCGCGACACAGGAAGTACCAGCGCGTGTTCGCTGTCGTGTCCGCGGGGTGCAGTTTGCGCCCGAGCAGCGGGCCGAGCGTCAGCAGCGGCACAAAGGCGCCCGTGAGGTCGGACCAGCAATCGGTGGTGTTGGCCGGTCGCGCGTAGGCGAGGTAGTGACGGCGTTGCGGAGCGAGCGCGAGAGCGGCGGCGATGCCGCCGAGCGAGTTGTAGTCGCGGGCGTCGATGGGCTCGCGTGCCGCCTCGCTCGTCAGCTCGATGCCGTAGTCCGCGGCATCCTTGTCGAGCACGGCACGCGGCGATTCCATGCACGCGATCTGCACGACGCTGATCGACGATGCCGAGCTCGCGCCGCTGGCGATGGTGAGCGAAATTTCCTGGTCGGACGCGCTCTTCGCAGTCAAGTCCTCGTTGTGCTGGACGTAGAGGCCCGTGAGCGAGACCTCGCGCAGCACTGGCGCCGATGCACCCGCTGTGATCGTCACGTTGCCAGTGCCGAAGAGGGCGAGGCTCCACACGCGGCGCACCGCGCGGCCGTTCGGCTGCACGCGGTAGCGAAACGTCTTCGTCGCGCCGGCTGCGATCGTCTGATCGGGATCGTAGGCGGGGATCAGCGTCTCGCCGTTTCCCGATGTCCAGTTCAGCAGCTCGGCCGCCGTCCGGTGCGTGCGACCGCGGACGGCGCGACCGGTGACGACGTCGTCGATCTGCGCAATGCTGCGGCGCGTGGGGACGGCGGCGCTCATAGCGCAACCTGCTCTGCAGCGTACGCCTGGCTACACCACACACCGTTCGAGGTGTTGCACTTGCTCCAGATTTCCACCGTACCCTGCACGAGCGAGATCGAGCCCGGCGACCCGCTCGATAGCGCATCGACGATCGTCAGGCTCGACGCCGTGAACTCGGCGCCCGGCACGAGAAGTTGGTCGGCGACGGTCGGCGCGCGCCATGAGTTGGTGACGTCGGTGAATGCCGCGGTCTCGATGATGTTGGCGCCAGCGCCAACCGCGTCCATGATGCCGTCGCCGCGCCCCGGCCACGGGCACACGCCGATGCGCAGGATGCACGAGTCGGTGACGGTCGCTGCACGGCCGCCGACGCGAGCGCGGATCGGGTACGGCACGCCGCGCGGCCCGACCAACAGCGCGAACGGCCCAAAGCTGTAGATGCGTACCCACGTGTTGACGAGTGACGCCTTGTTGCCGGCGAGGCGGCCGCCCGTCGTCGTCGAGCGCTGCGGATAGCTGACCAAAACGCGACTGCGCTCGTCGGCAACGTGATTGATCGAGTCGACGATGCCGCGCCATGTGCTCGTGCGCACCGGCTGGTCGCCGACCGCGGCGGCGCTTGCCGGAAGTCCGAGCGTCAAGCCGGCGCGCGTCGAGGTGCTCACGGCCGGAGTGTAGCGCGCCGCGGCGGCAGCGTCTCGCGCGCCCAGGTCGTTCGCATCGTCGTGTCCTTTCGCTGCATCATCGCACGGCCTTGTGCCCCGGCCGGTTCGTCTCGCATCGCGCGTGCGTCTCGACGACAAAGCCAGGCGGCAACTGGCCAACGATGCCCCTGAGCGCCTTGCCGATCGAATGGCGGTGGCACCCGATGATCGCGGCAAGGTCCGCGGTTCCCACCTGAACGCCGTGAAGAAACCACCTGTGATTAGCGCAAAACGTGCTGCAGAATCGCGACGATTTCACGTGCCACAGGTGGCTGCGGGGGCGGCTGGCGCTCTTCCCGCACACGGCGCATGCGACGGATACGACTGCGCCCTCGATTCGAAGCGATTCGCGTCCGCACTTTGGGCTGCAGGTTTTTGGTGCATTGGCGGCGCTTGGCCGGCGCCCGCTCCATTGGAATAGCTGCCCGCAGTTCTTGCAGGCCGTCTCGTGCATGACCGGGTTTTCGCGACGAAAGATGGAGCGGCACGCTCTTCCGCAAAACTCACGAGCGCTCTTCTTCAGTTCCGATGGGTACCAGAGAGTGACCTTGCCGCACCGCAGGCAAGTGCGTCCCACCTTTGTGCTCGTCACGCCGCAACCGCCTTCCGCACCCACTCATCCGCCTCCGCGCGCGCCATCCCCTTCGATGCCGCAAACTCACGCAGCCGCTTCTCCAGCGCCGCCTTCGCGCTCGCGCCCGCCTCGATGCGCTCAAGCTGCGCACGCTCGTCCGCCTCCTCTCGCTCCGACCTCGGCCGCGCCGCTCCACACTCCGCGCATTCGGTCGTGCCGACCGGGTTGATGTGCCCGCACTCGCACCGCCAGCACGGCGCGTCGCCGCTGCCCTTCTCACGCCCGTCCCGCCACTCACGGTCTTCCCAGCACAACCCGTGAGTGAGCCAGTTCCCGGCGTGGTCGAGGACGACGGCGCCGCGCCCATTGTGCGGACGAGACGCGCGGCCACAATACTGCAGGTAGCGCGCCCGCGACTTCGTGGGCCGCGCGAGCACGATGCACTTCACCGCGGGCAAGTCGTAGCCCTCGGTCAAGATGTCGACGTTGACGACGACTTCGATCGCGCCGGCCGCGAACCGTTCGAGGATGTCGAAGCGTTCGCCGTCCGGTGTGTCGCCGTCGAGATACGCGGTCGGTCGCCCTGCCTTGGTGAAGCGCTTGGCCAGTGCTTTCGCGTGCGTGCGACTCGCGGCGAATACGATCGTGCGTGCGCCCGGCGCGTGCTTTGCGCACTCCTCGACGACGTCGCCCATCAGCTTCGGCCGCATCAACATGGTGTTGAGCGCGTCGCTTACGCCGTCGCCGCTGGTCACGCCGCGCCGCATCGCGCGCGCGATGTGCTTGGGCACTCCGTACGTGACTGGCTTCACGAGGTACTTCGACGCGAACAGCTCCGCATTCAGCGCGACCACGACGCGGTGCGCAAACGTGTCCGACAGCGGCTTACCGTCGAGCCTCTGCGGCGTCGCCGTCAGCCCCAGCACCGGCACACCCGGCAGCGCCGCGAGCACGTCCTGATACGACTTCGCCGCGACGCGGTGCGCTTCATCGACGACGACGAGATCGAAGCGCGCGAGGTCCGTGCGTCGCAGCGTGTCGATGGACGCGACGAGCACCGGGGCGTCGGTGTCCTCCTTCGCCGTCCCCGAGAGGATGCCGACACGAGCGAGCCCGGCCGACTTCAGCGCCTTGCGTGCTTGCGCGAGCAGCTCGCGGCGATGCGCGATCCACAGCACGCGCGCGGTCGAGCAGGCGCCGGTGATGACGGCCGCGCCCATCACGGTCTTGCCGCTGCCGGTTGGCGACACCGCGAGCACGCGGCCATGCGTTGCGAGCGCGTCCACGATCTCCCGCACGCCTCGCTCTTGGTAGTCGCGCAGCTTCACTTCGCCGCCCCCTCAATCAGCGCCCGCACCGCGTCCGCCCTGGTGACGGGGTAGCCGGTGCGCTTTTTCTCACGAGCGCAGTACGCGTCGAGGCGCGCGAGTAGCGAGGCGCTGAGGCGCACGGTGATGCGATCGGCGATGGTCATCGCGCGGCCTCGCGTGGCAGCGGGTCCGACTCGATGAGCGTCGCACGAGCATCGAGCATGAGGCGGGCGGCGGCCACACGATCAGCCGCGTGCTCGCTGGGGCTGAGCGCGATCGTGCGCAACGCGAGGCTGATGCCTTTGAGGGGCTGGTCGGCGAGTTCGTTGTTCGCGATGGCCATGGCGTATGCGTCGACCGTTTCCATGAGGCCCTCATGCGCCGCTTGCTCGGCGCGGGCCGCCTCTATGGCGGTCTCTTTGTCGAGCGGGACTGCGTCCGCCAGTCGCCGAAACCTCACCTCGGCTGTGGCGTGCTTGTTGGCGGCCATCTCGACTTGTTTTCGTAGCTCGGCGATGTGTGGTTGCATACTCCCGTCATCCCACGGAGGCGCCTGGCTGTCAAGCGCCGACGCCGATCGGTGACGCAACTAAACTTGCGTTGCGCACGCCCACGCGCCCATCACGCTACCGGTATGACCAAGCGAATCGCGATGCTGGCGGCGGTGCTGATGGTGAGCGCGTGCGGCGCAGAGACGCCCGATGCGACGTGTGATGTGCGAGACGTCGCCACGCTCGGCCCGATGTGGCCGGGCCGCGACGTGGCGACGTGCGGCGAGTTCCTGACGCCGGACCAGATTCTCGCCCGTTGCACCGACGACGGCGAATACTTCGTCCCGTTCTGTCGCGTGGGGGCGCCGGGCAACTTCCCGGCAACGTGCGGCAGCGACAGCGACGCGATGCCTGAGTGCTACGGCGAGCCGTTCGGCGAGGCCGAGGGCGGCATTCCGACGTGTTTTGACGTCTGCCCCCGAGTGCGCGAACTCCGCTAGCTTGCGAACTGCCGCGCGCTCGCGACCGACGCGAAGCCGATGAACTGATCGTCCTGCGCGATGTAGCAATAGACCTGCTGATCGACGGTCGCGCTCGCCGCGGCCCCGTACTCTAGCGTGACGACACCGCCGGGGATGGCGCCCGCGAGCACGACGCGGATCACGCCAGTGCCGACGTTGATCGCGCTGACGGTGCCGGCGACCTCGGTCGCGCCGCTGGCGTCATGCTGACGCACGACGATCGCGTCGGTCACCGCCCACTCTGTCGCGCTCGCGAAGCCGACCGGCTGCACCGCTTCGAGCGTGAGGTCGTACGTGGTGCCCGCGACGAGCGCGTTGCTGTCGACGAGTGACGACGGCGTGTAGCCAGCGATGCGCACCTGCGTCGTGAGGATCGTCAGTTCGACGGCGCCCTGCATCGGCTTGCAGTCGCGGCCGATCACGATGCCCGGCTGAACGACGATGCCGCGGCCGCCCGTCGTCGCATTCGGCAACTGCGAAACGGTGATGCTGCACTGCGTGCCGATCACGGCGTCCATCGCTGACAGCGGGCACGTGATCGTGGCGATGGCGTAGGCGGCGCCGAGCGTGCCGAACCACGACATCGCCATCGCAGCGATGTCGCCCACGGGGATCGCGCGGTCGCCGTCGATGAACACGGATCGCGGCTCGACATCCATCACGAATGGCACCGGCTGCCGTGACAGCGCGCGTGCGTCCTTCAACACGAACTGATCGCCGTTGTGGTCGCCGCTCACGGGATCGAAGCCAGTCAGCAGCTTGATCGTGTTCACCGTTCCGAACGCGGAAGGCTCGTAGCCAGGGAGTTGCCGGCTGCTCAGGTTGTTGTCCGCCGTGATCTCGTAGGAGCTCGCCTCGGTAGCGGCGCCGATGCGAAACTCGATCCACGCGATGCGACCGTCGGCGGTGATCCCCGGCGCCATGCCGTAGAGCCGCGCCTCGTTCGTGAGCATCTCGGCCAGCGGCATGTCGGTGACGCCGACGTAGCCGCGCTGCGTGAGCCACGCGCGGCCCGTGGCAACGCGCGCCACGTTGGTCTGCGTCGTCGCGATGTCGACATGCTCCTCTGTGACGTTCGGCTGCTTGCCGAGCCCGGCCTCAGTCGGCGCCCCGTCGGTGAGCGCTTCGAGGAAGTCTGCGAAGGTGCCGCCCGTTGCCTCGTCGACGTAGTAGCGGGTGACCTGCAGCATGGGCGCGCTGTCGGCGGTGTAGACTCGCGCCGGCCGCGCGCTGACGACGACGGTCGCCATTCGCGTCGTCGAGTTCCAGGCGATCACGGGGTAGCTGATCGCACGCTCGGGTTGCCCTGGCGCCTCGGGCCACTGAATCAGCAGGCCATCGCCGGCCGAGACAACCGCCGTGCCGCCGACATAAACGCTCGTCGCGTCGCCGGCACGATCGGGGAGTTGGCCGACGACGCCGCGCGGGACAGTGCCGACGCCAGGTACGACAACGCCGCCTGCATACGGCACCAGATATTGCGAGTTGGTCGACACGGTGGGCTTGGGCACCCCGTCGGCGAGGTCAACCAACTGCAGGTCCGACCGGAAGATCGGATCGATGACGACGGTCGGCGTGAGATCGCTCGTGACGGTGAGCCACTTCGCCGAGGCTGCCGTGGTCGAGTAGACCAGCGTCCAGGCGCCTCCAGGCGACGGCGTCGCGATCAGCCTGGGCAGCTGTCCGCCGGATCGATTCAACTCAGTGCCTGCCGTCCACCCAGACGTCGCCGTCTGAATCGCCGCGTTCAGCGCGTCGCAGAAGTCGGCCTGCTCCTCGTAGAACTCCGAACTCGTCGAGAGTTGCACGCGCGCGTAATCGGCCTGCGTGTCGAGGAAAGACGCGCCGGTCTTCATCGACAGATCGAACACCGGGCACGTGTTCGATAGGTACGAAATCCCCCGCAGCGTGCTCGGCTCCTGCAGGTCCGCCGACAACGACTGATCGAGGATGCCGGCGACGCTGTCGATCTGAATCTCCCACGTCGTGAGCCCGCGTAGTCGCGGCTCCGCGCCGATGATGCCGCGCCACACGAGGGTGCCGTCGCCGGTCTCGCCGTCGCCGTACGCGTAGAGAAACGCGAGCATGCCTTTGACGCTCGGCCGCGACGTAGTGACCTCGGGCAGCGTGAGGCCGATCGTGGTGTCGACGTAGTGCGCCGTCGCGATGGTGTCGCGGTAGGCGCGCGTGACGGTCAGCGTCGCAGTGCCACCGCCGCCAGTGATGAGCACGCACTCCTGCCCGAGATAGAGCACCTCGCCATCAGCCGGACCGGCGGCCGTGAGATTCATCGTGGTCGCGCCGACGGTCATCGTCGTGAGCAGATACCAGACGAGTTCAGGCTGCAGCGTGAAGCTGTCATTCCATCGCAGGGAACCGTCCTCGACGATGGCCGCCGTGAACCCGTGCGCGCTCATCTCGACCATGGCAGGATCGAGGAGTTCGCCCCACAGGATCGGCTCTGCCTCGAGCCCGCCGAGACGCACGCGGCCCTCGCTGCCGGCACCGACGAGAGCCGAGCTCGACACCGCCTCGTAGGGGTGCCCCGGAATCATGAGGCGCCACGCGAGCGAGCCGCTGCCGGTGGCCTTTACCGTCGGCCAGGTCACCTAAAACTCCATGCTCGCGCCCTTGTAGAGCGCTTTGATCGCGGGCATCCAGTGGCCGTCGAAGTCGACTGTCTTCCGCGTCGGATCGAAGTGCGCAGCGTCGCCGTGCAGCTTGTACACGTCGCCCTCGTTGCTGCCGGCAGCCTGGTCGACGAGCGCGAACGGCAGCGTTGCGCGGACGTGCTTCCAGAAATCCTCCCACGTCCAGTAGACCTTGGTCGCGGCGCCGACATCGGTGCGCCGCATCGGTGCGCCGCCGACCGCGAAGTCGCCAGCCCAATCGGCGTCGGTGGGTCCGATGTTCGTTTCGTACGGCTGCGTCCAGTTGGCGTACGTGGCGAGCTCGTCGGGGCCGATGTCGTACTGGAAGCCGCTTTCGCTTTCCGCGTGCTGGATGCGGCCGCCGGGCTCGTGCGATGCCTTCACCGCGGACTGCCCCGCGTGCCGTGTGCAGATCAGATACTTCGGCCGCTTCGTCGACGTGTGCGTTGCTGCGCTCGAGAGGTTCGCCTCGAAGCCGAGGATATCGCGGAGCGCCACGCCCTGCGCACCGGTCCACGTCACGGCAAACGCGTTCGCGCTCGAGATCGTGTAGCGCAGTTGCGAGCGCGAGAACTGCACCGCGAGTGAACTCCCAGAGAGGAGCGCGTCAAGGTCGTCGGCAAACTGCAGCAGCGGCACGCCATCGATCTCTGTGCCGCCCGTCATGCCGACGTTGCCGTGCATGTACATGCCGGACGCGAATCCGGCGTTCCCCGCTGGCCCACCGGTGCCGCTCGCGAACACGGCCGCGTTGGCGCCGCTCACCGCTCCGAGATTGAGGCGGCCGAAGTCCCACGCGGCGCTGTAGAGATCGCGAGCCATCAGCGACCCCTCCGCGTGTCAGCGGCCCGCACGCCATCCGCGATCGTGCGCATGAGTTCGTTGCGGTCGGCAGCGTACACGACGCCGCCACCGCCGAGAGTGATGTTGTAGACGTTGCCGCCTGGCTCCTGTGCGCCCGCAGGAGGCCCGCTCGGCCCGCCGCCGGGCGACGACGCAGCCGGAACGCTGGCGCCGCCCGACGGGGGCGCTGAGCCACCGCCACCGGCCGCTGCGGCAGCGACACCAATCGCCACCGCGAAGTTTGCGGCGCCGATCGCGTGCGTCGCCATGCCGACGGGGTCCGGGTAGCTCTGCGCGATGCGGGCGATCTCGACGGCCATCTCGATCCCGGACTGGACCATGGACGCCGCGGCGAGCGCTTGCGTCTTCGCCTTCTGCGACTTCTCGCTGCTGCCGGCGCTGGCCTCGATGACGCTGGCGAGGAGCGTGTGCGCCTGGCCTGTGGTGTCGAGGATCTGCTGCTGCGTCTTCGCGGCCTTCGCCCGTAGCGCCGTCTCGGCATCGAGCGCGGCTTTCACGCCAGCGACGCGCGCCCGCTCGATCTCGATCGACTGGTCCTTGGCTGCGTTGGATTCGTTGATCTCGCGCTCGCGCATCATGGCGCGGACCTCGGCCTCCGCGTCCATGTCCTCGATGAGCATCGCGAGACGCGCTGCGGAGTCGGCCTCGCGGCCCTGCGCGTCCTCTTCCGCTTGCTGCCGAGCCGCGTCAGCGCGAGCCTTGCGCGCCGCCTCGCCTGCCGTGCCACCGGTCGGCGCCTGAATCGTGCGGCCCTCGCTGGTGAGGCCCTCGCTCAGCCGAGCCATCTCGGCGAGCACCTCGCCCTCGGACCGCGCGCGCGGCGCTGCGGTCGTTGTGTCGGTCTGCCGCTCGCGCATGAGACGCTGCCGCGCCTCGTTGAGTAGTTGCTCCTGTTGGTAGAGCAGCACCGCGTCGCCGTGGCTGGCGCGCAGCGTGTCGACGGTGCGCTGGAGCCGAAGTTCCTCCGCCTCAAGGACCCGCATGCGGCCCTCTCCGGCGAGATCGTTGGCGCGGTTCTGCTCGTAGAGAGACGCGGTCAGTTCATCCGCTGCATCCGCGGCGTCTCGCTGCTCGTCACCGAAGGCCGCGTAGAGCGCGGTGGCGGCGCTGAGCGCCAGAGACGTGGCGGCGAGCGCGATGCCGAACGGCCCCATGCCCGCCGTCGTGAGTGCTTGGATCGCGCCGAGCGCGGAACCGGCCATCGTGACGAGGCCGCCCATCGCGGGATTCACGCGCCCAATCGCCTGCCCCGCGAGTCCGACGGCCGATCCGAACTGCCCGACGTTGGTGGTCGCGGTTGCCGTCGTCGTCGTGATGGTCTGCGTCTGCGCGCCGAACATCTGCTGCGCTTTGATCGTCTGCTCAGCGGCCGCGCGGAGCCGCACGTACTCGGCGTTCTCCTTCGCGAGCGCGACAGTCTGCGCATCGACGGCGCCCGTCACCTTGGTCAGCGTTGCGCTCGCGCCCTCATCCGTGTACCGAATGCGCCCCGTGACGTCGAACTCACTCACGACGCACCTCGGCGCATGTTCTCTTCGCTCGTGCGCTGCTCACGCTTCGCGCGCAGGTCCAGCATCATCAGATGCGAGCTGACGTTGCGGATGACATCCGCGGCCTCGACGACCACGGACAGTTGCCGGTCGATGTCGACGACGCCGGACTCGATGCGCGACGCGAGCACGCGACCGGCCTGCACGACGGGATCCTCGTAGACGCGCCACGGGCACGTCACGGGCTCCGAACCGGTGACCTCCGCGATCGACGTGTGGAGGTTCGCCACGACCTGGCTCAGCTTGTTGGTGGTGGAGCAGGATCGGGCGGCGCCGTGTCGCTCTCCGGCGCAGTCGCATCGCCAGGCGGCGCGGACGTCTCGTTCGCAGCCGATTGCGATGGCGACTCCTGCTTTGTGGTCTGGGTGTCGGACTTCTGCCGCGCGAGGGAATCCGCATGGTGTAGGAGCTGCGTCACTTGCCTTTGCGCCGAGGTAAGCAGCAGCGGCGCAAAGGGCACGTCGAAAGGGCCAAGGCGACTCCGCGTGTACGCCACCGCGCCGATCTCGTAGATGGTCTCTACGCCGACGAGGCCCATTAGCTCGGTGAGCATCTCGAGCGTGAAGCCCGGCTGCGTGTCGCGCGCGAAGAGGATCGTCGCCGTCGCGCTCATCGGCGCGTGGAGCTCGGCACGCACCAGCGCGTAGCCAAGCGCGCGCGCGAGCCGATGCTCGGTGCTGACGACGGCATCGCAGTCGAAGCGCTCGGCGAGCGTCAGCGGCCGCAGCACGAACTTGCAGGCGCGCTTGCCGGGGTGGAACTTGATGAGCGACGGATCGCGGGTGCCGGCGCGCGCGATCTCGGCGGCACCGAATCGGCCGAAGTGCGCATCGAACGCTGCGCCCATCGCGTCACGATCGATCGCGGGATCGAACGACGCGTAACACTCGAGTTGCTTGGTCGCGTCTTCCATCAGAACACCGTGATCCGTTGCGCGCTTGAGGAGACGTCGCTGGTCTCCGCGGAGCTGAGGTCGTTGCGGCCGCTCCAGCTGACGACCTGCGCGTAAAGACCGTTGGCGTCCGCGCGCGTCGGCACGACGTTGATCTGAACCGTCGGTGCCGTGATGAGTACGATGCCGCGTGTCGTCATTCCGATCTGCTGGTAGATCGCGAGGTCGGTCTCGTTGGTGTCGGCGTCCTGCCAGCTCTCGACATTCTCGTCGGCGATGAGCGAGGGGATGCTGGGCTCGTCGTAGGCCGTGAAGGAGCCCGTCACGGCGCGTGAACGGCCGCGCTTCCATCCGGTGATGTTGCTGTTGCCGAGTCCCTCGGGAGACGTGATCGGCACGTTGACCAGGCCGGGTTGCCACGTGCTCGCAGAGTGCCGGATCTGATTGCGCAGCTGACACGCGATGTACGTTAGCGTGCCGCCCGTCGTGATGCCGGCGTTGGCGCACGCGAAGGTGAACGTGTCGACGCCCGTGACCGTGATGACCTCGTTGCCGAGCGGCGTCGCGGTGATGTCGTTGCTCTTGACGAGCGTGACTGTCTCGCCGCTGGCCATGCCGTGCGCGTAGCTCGTGACGGTGCACGTCGTCGTCGAGCGCGTCCACGTCGCGCGCGTCTGCACCTTTCCGACGAGGAGTTCGCTGCTCATGTTGGTGAGTGGTGCGAAGTTCGTGAACGCGTCGGGCGCGGTGAGCGCGGTCCCCTCGGGCTTCTTGCTCCACGCCGCGCCCATCAGTTTCACGGTCAGTTTCGCGAGCGCGCCGGGCGCCACGTCGATTCCGTAGGTGCCACACATGCCCATCCCGAGGAACGAATCCTCGAGCGCGACGCCTTCGCAGATCGCCTGGATCGACGCGAGGTCAGCACCGAGCCCGTTGATGAGATGAAAGGTCGTGCCGAAGTAGATCGGCGAGTCTTCCGCCGGCACGTCGGAGAAGGCGATTTTCGGCACGATGACGCCGGCCGAGTAGCTGCGGATCTCGCGCGCCTCGATGAGCCCGGACGGCATCACGCAGGCGAAGGCGCAGCCCGGCGGCGCCACGCTGAGCGTGTTGGTCTTCATCACGATCGCGCGCGTCGTCGTGCCCGTGCTCTCGACCGTGCACGCGGTGCCAGGCGTGCCGAGCGTCACCGTCTCGCTGCCGCCCATCAGGAACTCGAGCAGCGACATCTGCCAGTCGGTGAGCGTCGGCAGCGGCGGCAGCGTCGCGCCGTTGTGCATGTTGCCGGTGCCGGCGAGGTGCATGGAGAAGTCGAGCGTGCACGAGCGCAGGCCCTTGACCATCTTTGAGTCGCGGTAGCCGTGCACGTGCGTCTGCACGACCTCCGGCTCTTGATGCGCTTCGAGGCCAGTGAAGATCGGCGTCTTCTCGATCGCGGGCACGTCGACGAACTGCGCGATATCGGCGATTCGCGACGTGTTGAACGTGCTCTCGCCGATGAAGCGGACGCGTTGCAGGGCTGATACTTCGGCGGTCATGGTCGTTCCTTTCGATCAGCCGGTGAACCACGCGAGGCCATCGCGCGAGCAGAGAACGGTGCGAGTGCGCCCGGTGGCGCAGACGTAGGCGACGCCGACACCGGCGCCGTTGATCTGCGAGGTCGCCGACGGTGTGATCGTGACGGCGGTCGCGGCGCCCTCTTGCTGCAGCGACAACACCATCTCGCGCCCGGACGTGAGCGACGCGGAGAGGTCCGGCAGCGTGGCGGCCTGGGCACCGGCGCCGCTCGCGTGGATCCAGTTGCCGACGTCGGATGCCGCGAAGGCGAACCCCGCCGATGCGGTGCGTGAGAGTACGGGCACGATGATCTCCTCGGTCGAAACGATCCAGCCGGTGAAGTTGTGGTCGGTGGTGTAGAGCCGCTGATCGCTGTTCGCGGGGTTCGCATCCTGCGCCGTCGTCATCCCGCCCCACTCCATGACGCCGCCAGCGATCCCGGTCGGCTCGTTGGTCGCGGTGAACTCGAGCGTCCCCGGCCACTTGAAGAGCGTCCGGATCTGCTTGCCGATGTCGGCGCTGCGGCTCCGCACTTCGCCGATGCGTGCCGGCGTGAGCACTGCACTGTCGAGCTTGTAGACGGTGCGCACTCGAAGCGTGATGCCCTCGATCCACAGCGAGCTTGGCTGAATGACTTGCTCGGTCGGCGTCGGCACGTAGCCGATCGTCAGCTCGAACTCTGGCATCACCATCGACGCCACAGCCTGCGCGTAGTCGCTCTCGCCGCTGTTCTGTTCGCGCAGCGTGTCGACGGGGATGCCGCGCACGCCTTCGAGCACGCCGGTCAGCACCTCGCGGATGCACTGACGGATCGCGGCGTCGCTCACGGCGTCACCTTGCCCGTGACGATGTAGGCCATGACCATCTTGGTCACCGCGTCGATGACCGTCTGCGCGCGCCCGGTGCGCATCAGGAGCCCTTCACGCGTGAACGGGAGGAACGCGCGGCCCGGTGTCGTCGAGCTCCACGCGGTGCCCTTCTCGCGCTTCACGCCGCCCGTGTACGACGCGTGCTTGAGCCGCCCACCGCGCACGCTGCCGAACTGGACCGGCGCCGCGTAGGGCACGCGCGTGCCGAAGTCGAGGCCGTTGGGGATGACCGTGACGTACTGCGACGCGCGCAAGATGCCCTTGTCGATGCCGGGTTTTGCGCTGCCGCGCTTGCGCGCGATCGTGCTCGGCGCGTTCTTCGCCCACGCGGTGCCGTCCGGCGACTGGCTGCGTTCGAAGGAGTCGTCGATCATCTTCGCGACCATCTCGCGCGCCGGCGCGAGGACTGGCCCCAGCGCATGCGCACGCGCCTGCATCGCGCGGAACTTCGCGGCGACTTCGGACGGCGACTGCGTGGGTGCGAATACGATGGTCACGGGGTCACATCAGATTGAGGCGGGCGCGCGCGAACAGCTGCGTTGATTCGGTGGTGAGGATGCCGCCGTTCTGGAGGTCGACGCCGGCATCGCCACCGATCTGCGTGCGGTCCAGGCCGGGGAGGTCGATGCGGCCCTCGTCGGCGGATGCGTAGAGCGACGACGGTCGCGGCAACTCGGAGTCGATGTCGCCGGGGACGGTGATCTCTTTGCCGTAGCCGTACGCGACGCGGAGCCACACGACGAAGGCCATCGCGCGGAGCATCTCGAAGGCTTCGCCGCTCGCCGGCACCGGCCCCGTGCTGCTCACCGTCGAGTAGCCGCCTTTCTTGGCGGCGCTGACGACGGCGAGATCGGCGGCCGAGATCCACGCAGCGGCCGTATCGGCATCGCTGCCGGTGGCCGATGCGTACTTCTCTGCGCCGGCCACCGCGCCGCCGAGCATGCTGACGATGTACGCCTCGGAGAGAATCGCCACGACGAGCCTCCGTTACGCGACGAGCGTGAACTCACCGTGACCGTCGCCGAGCGCAGCGACGACGATGCGGCGCGAGCCGTTCGGCTTCACGACGTCGAGCGTGTAGATGCCGGCGACGTTGCCGATGACGACGGCGTGCCACGGGCCGTCGCCGTTCTCGGCGGTGTAGTGGGCGCGGTCGCCGATGGTGACGGCGGGCGCCGGCAGCGTCTCGGCGCGTGATGGCTCGTCGCCGTCGTTGTCGGCGTGCCCCGTGGTCTCCGCCGCAGTCGGCTCCGCGGCGTGCGGCTTCTTCTTCGGCGCGGTCACTTGCCCGCCTTGCGTCCGGCATCGGGGGCCGGCGTCGGATCCGTGAGTGCGGCAACGGCCGCCTTCACACGCGCCTCGACGAGCGCCTCGATGTCCGCCATCGACATGCCCACCGGCTGACCAACGATCTGCGCCCGCGCCTCTTCGGCACGCATGCGCACGTCGTTGCGGTGCTCTTCGTCCTTGACGCTGCCGAGCTGGTCGATGACGTCCACGGAGAGCAGTGGACGGATGCCGCGACCCTCGCTGCGCACGCCACCGCGGCCATCGGGCTCGCCGATCGTCAGCTCGCGGAACTCCGTCTGAACGGAGCCGCCGGTGTAGTTGCCCTCGACGTTGGCGCCCTCAGGCCCGGTCGGGTAGCCGTTCGCGTCCTTCTTGCGCGTGAGGTTGACCCAGCCCTGCACCTTCGCGGCGTGTCGCGAGCGCGCCTGATCGAGCAGCTCGGGCCGCGTCTCGACGAGGCACTCGAGGTTCGGGAGGTCGCCCTTGTAGATCTGGATCGTGTGCTCGCCGGGGCCGTAGACGCGGCCGTCCGGCAGCATCTTGTTGAGCAACTCCGGCCGGATGACGACGCGCACCGAGAGACGCGCGCCCGGTGACGGGGTGTTGGAGGTTGCCTTGCCGCCGTGTGGGATCGTGTTCGTGTCGAGCATGTCGTCGCGTCTCCTCTGGTCACGGCTTTGGAAAGCGCCGCGCACGTGTTGATGGCCCTGGGGGTCACGCCGTGGAATCGAACCACGAGCTGCGGCTTATGAGGCCGCCGGGCTACCGTTGCCCCAGCGTGACGGATGCTGCGGCGCTCACTGCGAGAGGAGCGCCGCGCGGTCGATCAGAGCACGTTCCAGAAGCCGGCCTGCCACGCGCCCGCCGCGATCTTCATGTCGGTGATGAGACCGAACGAATACGCGTCGTTGTCGTGAACGAACTGGCTCTGGTCGTCGACGTTGATCTGCGGAAGCGGCGCCATGCCCTTCATCACCATGAGCGGCTTGAGCTGCCCCGTGGTGTCGGTGCCGGTGATGCCCCACCAATCGTCTTTCGCCCCGACGAGGCGATAGTCGATGATGCCGGTGAGACGCCCCTTCTGGACGTTGTCGATGGCGCCACCGTAGGCGCGCGTGCCGCCCTCGATGCCGTCGGTCGCCGCGCCAGCGAGGCGCAGATTCCCGTTCGTGATCTCTTCCATGATCTCGGCGTTCTTGGGACCGCCGATCAGGAAGCGCGGGACGATGTTGAACGGCTCCGAGTTCTCACGGAGCAGCGACGTCATCGACGCGAGCGCAGCACGCACGCTGACCCACGACATCGCCGCCGTGCCGTAGTTGCTCTGCGTGCCGGCAGCCGGCGCGTAGGGGTGGTCGTCGTCGAACACGTTGACGCCGTCGTATCCGACGGGTCCCTTGCCGGACGCGAGCGCGAGCGCCTGGTGCAGCAGGACGTCATGCGCCGAGAGCGCGTTGCTCATGTAGGTCCGCACGCGCGCTGCGTTGACCCCGATGTTGTCGTACTGGAAATCCTTGCGGGGGATGACCAGATCCGGGACGTAGTACGTCGCGAGCGTGACGTTCTGCGAGAAGATGCGCGAGGGCGCTTCCTCGCGGCCGCCGATGAGTTCCTTCCAGGTCCCGAGGTGGTCGCCGAAGATCTGCGTCACGTTCTGCCCGCCCTCCGAAGAGACCTCGGAGCAGAACGCGTTGACAAGCGCGGTGTTCTCCACGCTCGTGAAGAGGCGCTCTGCCTCAGACTTGAACGTGACGACGAACGCATCGAGCGCGTCGCCGTTGACTGCGTTGCGAGTGGCCATGGTGTTGGTGTTCTCTCTGGGTGCGGTGAAGATCCCAGAGGGATCAGGTCAGGGGGACTTCGGGGCTGCGGACCTTGATCCATGCCTGCGTGGTCGAGAGCACTTCGATGATCTCGCCGACCTGCATGTCGTTCGTCGACGCGGCGCTGGTCACGGTGTTGTTGTCCTTCACCGTCGCCATCGTGCCGACGAGGGCCGCGAGCGAGGTGTCGGTCGTGAACAGCTCCTCGTGGCCGTACTCGACTTCGCAATACACGGTCGTATTGCTCGAGCCGCTGGTGACGGTCTTGGTGCAGACGCCCGCGAACTTTTCGCTCGCGGCGTCGGTGGCGTTCAGCGCCTTGCTCGTCGCCTGCGTGAGCGAGACGAGGGCGCCCGCGACGATGGTCGTTGAGTCGGTGAGGAGATAGCTGGCGGTGAACCCGCGACCCCCTCCACGGGGGCCGTTGCGCTTGTAGCGGGCGACTACGGTGGTCGTTGCGGTCATGGCGTCTGTGTCCTTCGGTGAGAGGTCGTGCTCAGGCGGTCAGGGTCGTCGCCTTCATGGCGAGTGCGCGGCGCACGAATGCGTCGGAGTCGGCGCCCTTGTGGCCGAGCCCGGTGGCGCTGAGCCGGAAGATGCGCACCTGCGGATCGGCTTCGTCGAGCGGCGCATCGGAGGGGATGCCGGGCGCCTTGGCCTTCGGTGCTGCGGGGCCGACCGCGAGCGGGGCGCCGCCTGGTGCGGGGCCGCGGCTGAACAGCTTCGTTGCCGTGTCGAGACCAGCGCTCATCGCGAGCGTCGTGAACTCGGCGCGCTCGGCTTCGACGAGGTGCCCCGTCACATCGCGCAGGCGCACGAACTCCGCCTCGATGGCGTCGGCCTTGACCTTCGCCGCGCGAGCGACGTCGCCGGCCTCGAGCTCGGTCACCTTCGCGGAGAGCGCCACGACGCGCGCGCCGAGAGCCGCGTTGCTCTTCTGCACGAGCGAGAGCGCGATCGTCGCGTCCTTCGCCGAGAGCCCCGTGCCGCTCGGCCCCGCGGTCAGCACGGCGACGATGGCATCGAGGTTCTGCTCCACGGCGGCGAGGAGCGCGGTCTCGTCGAGCGAGGTCGCCTCCATCAACTTGTCCGCGATCATCGCCTTCGCTGCGGCCTTGGCGTCGGCCGGAAGTGCCTCTTCCATGCCAGGCATCGCGTCGCCCTCGGCGAAGCGGATCGTGCGCGTCTTTGCCGAGAACGACTTGGTGGCTGACGCCGCCGCGCAGAGCGCCGACAGCGCCGTGTCGTCGGCCGGCGCCGCGACCTCGGCGAGCGGCTTTCCGATGGTGGCCGCGTAGAGCGCGAGGAACGCATCCACGGCGGTCTTGAGCTGATCGGGCGGCGCGTCCTTCGCCATGCCGAGCGCGGAAGCGAGCATCGAATAGATCTTCTTTGGGTCCATGGCTGAGAGGCTCCGTGTCTGGGGCGCCGACGCGCCGACGAGTGAGAGGGTCGAAAGCGCGATCGGTGTCAGCCCGTCGATGAACGGAATGTTCGTCAGGCCGAGTTGCTGGATGACCGGGCCGGCCGGCTTGCCGCTCTCACGGTCGATGCTCTCGAGCGCGAACTTGATCGAGCAGTAGCGATACTTCGCGCCCTTGATCGCCTGCACCGCGTCCGGCGTGAATTCGCACAGCGCCCACAGGTCGCTGCCGCGCAGCTCCATGTCGAGGATCCACAGCGACGCCGGGAAGTCGTCGCCAGGCGGATGGCCGTACGTGCCGACCGTTGCGTTCTTCGTCGCCGCGAACCGAGCGACGAAGCCAGCCAGCACCTCGTGCGTCAGCGCGATCTCGACACCGCTCTGATGCCCGCGCCACACGCCCTCGCGCGCGACGTGCACCCACCGCTGCGGAGCCGACTCCGACACGTGCGGCAGCTTCGCGAACGCAAACAACTGCGCCACGCCGTCACGCTCGACGACCTGCACGTGTGACGTGTCGTCGCGGTCGGCCGTGACATCGTGGCGCGGATGCATTCCGGCGAGGGTGCCCTAGAACGAAGCCGCACGCAAGCGCACGGAATCGCGCACGCGTGACAACGTGTCGCGCTTTGTGTTTCGAGTGTTTCGCATGTCGCGGTTTTCGGTGTGACGACGTGGCGCGAAGTGCGTATTTGCAAGGGTTTCTTGAATGGCACCGCGTTTGCAATACATGGGAACATGGCGACGCGAACAGAGCACGCAGCACGGCCCGGGCGAGAGTCGCTCAGCAAGCGCCTCGGTCGCGTGGCGCGTCAGATCAAGGCCGCTGGACTGACGTCCGGCCAGGCTGCGGCACGAGCCGCCTACGATGCAGCGGCGGCAGACTACGGCGCAGCCAGGCGTGCGTGCGAGGCGCTGGGCTACGACCCGCTCGACGAGCAGGACAGCCTCAGCCTGGAGCTGACCGACGCTGGCAGCGACGCGCTCGACTGGTATTTCTGCGCGGTCGACGATACCGAGATTGCGCGCCTGGCGTGGCTTGCGTCGTGCGGTGTGCCGTGACCGCCCCCGCCAAGCGCGGCCGCAAGTTCCTGCCGCCCGAGATGCTGCGCCGTCCGCTGGCGGTGTCGCTCACGCCGGCTGAACGCGAGCGCATCGAGGCGGCTGCGGCTGACGCGCTCGAGCCGGTCGCGGTGTACATCCGCAATGCGGCGCTGGCGCGCGTCACGACTGGACGGTAGCGATCAAGGCTGCGGCCCGGTGCGGGAGTCGAACCCGCCTATAGGGTAGGTGCGCGTGCGGGGAGGCGTCCGCAGCGTCCTTGCCCTTGTCGCGCCTCGCGACCTACCGAGCCGCAGCCGTCATCGCGCTCAGTCTTCGATGGTCTGCTCGAGGCGCACGCGCAGCACGCACATCGCGCCCAGCAGCGGGACGACGGGGCCGCGGTGGTACGTGCCGTTCGCGCCATCGGCGAAGGTGAGCGCGACGGCGAGCCCGGTCGGTGGCGACGACTTCGACTCGATCATGTCGGCGAGCCATCGCAGTTGGTCGGCAATGTCCTTGCGCTGGCCATCGTGGAGCGTCGGGACGAGAGAGAGTTTGAGCGGTTCATCGGACATGGGTCACCTCGCGAATGCCGCGGCGCCGAAGCCGGGCTCGATGAAGAACCCCGACGGCGGCGCGTCGGCGATCGCGATGCCCTCCTCGTCGACGTCAGCCTGGCTGTAGCTGACCGTCACGCAACGACACCGCCAAGATCCGGGAGTCGCCACGCCCTCGAACGCCGGGTTGCCGACGCGCCAGGTCACGCCGCGCATGACCGCGTGCTCCGCTCTGACGCGCGAATCGCCGGCCGTCCGCCACTGCCTGTACGGCCGCGCACTCAGCAGCGCCGGATCGTTCAGCTGCGCGAAGCGACCCGCGCCGTACGCCGTCGCCACGTTGGTGCGGTAGACGTTCTCGAGGTAGCCCGCGCCGGCCGGTGAGATGCCGAGCGTGATCGCCTCGGTCTCCATCGCGCGCTGGAAGTCGCGCAGCGTGCCGCCTTCCGCCAGCGTCTTTTCGATGGCCGCGATCGCCGACTGGCTCACGGTGTCGAACTGCATGGACGCCGCGAGCGCGCTCCGCTTCCGCCACGCGCGCAGCACCTCGTCGAGCGTCGAGCGCGAGCCGCCCTTGCGGATCCACCAGTCGATCGCTTCGTCGAACGGCAGCGAGAGGAACGACGCGTCGGGATCGACGGCAAGCGCGATCGGTTCCGGTGGTGCGCCGCCCTCGACGAGACGCACGAACATCTGGCCCGCCAAGTCGCCCATCACGGCGGACTCGAAGGCGAGCCGCTCGACGTCGGCGGCTTCGGTTCGCATCGCGTCGATTGCGGCGCGCACGGCATCGGGGCCTCTTGTCGCCGCAGCGATGATCGCCTCACGCACCGGCGCCCACGCAGTGACACCGGCCAGCGTCGCCCGCGTCGCGAGCTCGTACGGCTGCCCGATCGCGCGCTTGATGCGCTCGCGCGTTACCGGGTCGGCGACCGCGAGAAGATCCCCCGTGTCGCGCTCGGCACCGTCTCCGACGAGATCGGGAAAGGGGCCGCCGCGGGCGCACCTCCGGGCGATGGTTCGGCGGCGAGTGGGATGGCGGGTACGGCTGCGGAGAAGCCACCGGGGCCGGCGGGCGCGACGGGGAGCGCGGCGATGTCTTCGCCGCCTTGGTCCGCCGTCCACACCTCGAGCCCGATGCCGCGACGTACATCGTTCTTCGTGACGGCGCCGACTTCGATCGCGTCGCGCGTCACGGCCGGCGCGTCGTCGAAGAGGCTCTTGATGATCGGGAACGGCACGTCAGAGCGCCGCATGTTGTAGTAGGCGATCCACGTCACGACGTCGCGGACGATCGACCCCCACATCATCGACGCGTCGAGCTTGGTCCCTTCGACCATGATGCCCTTGCGCGAATCGGTCGATGCGCGCGAGCCGTTCGGGCCGGTGAGGATGAGATCGGGCGACACGCCGATTGACAGGAAGATCTGCGTGTCCAGCATCGACACGAGCGTCTCCCACACGCTCGTGGAACCGGCCGCCTTTGGCTCGACGATCTGAATGTCGCTGGTGCCCGACACGACGCCCACCGAATCAGCGGTGAGTTGCTGTAGGTCGGCGAGTGTCTCGAGCTTCTGCGCGATGTCGGCGCCGATCGCCATCTTCGCGAGCGCGAGCGGATTGCCGAAGCGCTCGGCGCCGCTCATCCAGAACTGAATACCGCCGCGCTTGAAGAGCCAATAGAACATGGTCGCGAGGAAGGCGCCTTGATCGACCGGCCGCGCGGGGATCGTGTATGGCGAGTGCAGGAGGAAGCGACCCGGATGCGCGCGCGTGTTGATCCACTCGTAGTCGCGGTTGCGCACGCTCACGGACCAGTCGCGATCGTGGCGCAACTCGCGCGTCATGATCGGTGCCGGCTCAGGCAGCCACAGCCCGCCGCGCTTGCTCCACAGCAGCTCGTGCGCGCTGATGCCGTAGTAGATGGCGCTGAGCACGCGCATGAAGAACGCGTGCGGCGCGTCGAGCCCGTTGAGCCACTGCTGCACCATGCCCGCGAGATCGTCGGCGGCGCCTCGCATGATCGGGTCCACCTTCGGCGGTGCCGCGCACTCGAAGGGCCGACCGGCAACGGCGCCGCTGCGGATGTCGACGGCGCGACGCACGACGGGGTCGGAGACCTGCATCTGCGTCATCGTGTCGGCGAAGGCTTCGTATCGACCCTGGTCGAGCTCGCGCAGGCACGTCGAGAGGCGCTCCGGCGTGACGCCCATGCGACCGGGGATCGAGTAGAGGTCGCGCGGCTTCGCGAGTCGTCCGGTCTCTGGCGTGCGCGGGCGGACGCTGATGTGCATCGGGTGCGGCGCCTCTCGCGCGGGCTCCGGCGCCATCGCCGCGAGTGCCGTGGACGGTGGCGCCGCGACGAGCGTGGTGCTGCGGGCGACGGCGCGAGCGTGGGCGCGTTGGCGGCGCTTGCTCACGGCTGCGCGCTCTCTTCGTCAGACCACGGCTCGGCGTCGCGTTGGTCGGCGAGCATGAGCACGGGCGCCGCGGGTCGCTGGACCGGCGCCTCCCGCCGTCGCTTCGCCTCCGCGTTCCGATGCTTCCGCTGCAGCGCTTCGAGCCGCCGCCGCTCGTGACGTGGCAGCGCAGCGAAGCCCTCGCGCTTCGGTGGCTTGGGTGCGTAGTCAGCGGAGGGCGGAGGCGCGTCGGGGGCCATCGAGGCGGAGCGTAGCCGATGGCGGGGGTGGTGTCACTTCCCCCAAATGCTCTTTCCCCGCCCCAGCCCCTCACCCCACCCGGTCGTGACGCGCGGCGCCTGACGCGGGGTGCCGCTGTGGACGAGTGGCCCCGAGTCGTCGCGCATCGCCACGGACACCGCGAGCGCGAGTGCCCATGCGCGGTCTGCGTGCGAGCCGCCCTTGTCGCTGGCGTCGTAGCGGAAGCCGCCACCGGGCTGCGCGATGCGGCGCAGCGATGCAAGGTCGCGCAGCAGCTCGGGTGAGTGCGGCAGCAGCAGCCGGCCCTCCTCGAGCGCGAGGCGGAGGTTCGACGCGAGATCTTCCTTGCTCGCCTGCGTGAACGTGACGCGCGTGATCTTGCCGGGGAAGCGACGAGCGAGCGCCTCCGCTGGCGCCATGCCGATCCCGGTCTCGTCGATGGCGAGGTGGACGCAGCCGCGATCGATGATGCCCGCGAACGCTTCCTCTTGCGTCGCGAAGTCCACGCCGCGCAGCGTGTCGACGGGCAACGCGTACATGATGAGCCGGCCCCGGTAGTCGCGTGCGACTCGGATGCGGGCGATCGCGGTGAGGTGCTTTCCCTTCCGCGCAATGTCGACGCCGCCGACTTCGCGCAGGATGACGTCGGGCATGTCCGTCGCGTCGTAGCGGGCGCGGTTCAGTAACTCGCGCTCGAGGAACATCTCCGCCGCGGACAACCACACGCCCTCGTACTCAGTCTCGAAGGCATCGTCGTCGCCGAGTTCCAGGCGCATCTGCTCGACGTAGGCGCGTTGCTCGGCCGGCGTCATCGACTGCGGGAAGCCTTGCGTCACGACGTAGGACAGTGGCCATGAGTAGCGCGAGAAGTGCGCGAAGCGATCGTCGTACGTGTCCTCGGTATCCTCGCGCTCGGTGCCGTCGGGCAACCTGCGCTTGCTGCGCACGGGCGCCACGCACACCGACTGCGGCAGCGAGTCGGCAATAAACGGCGTCGTGACCACCGTGACGCGGTAGCCGGCCGGTCGCCCCAGCGTCTTGTCCGAGATGCTCTTGACCGCGGTCCACAGCTTCACCGGATCGCGCGCGTAGGCGAACTCGTCGAGCGTCACGTCGCCAGCGCGACCTCGAGCTGTGCGACCGTCACCGGCGTGCGCCGATGCGTCGTGCCCGTTGCTGGTCTCGAAGTGCGTCGCGGCGAGCTCACCGACCTTCACGTCGGGGCGGTGCTCGGCGGCGAGTCGCTCGGCGAGCCCGTGCGTCTCCGCCAGCAACTCCTGCGCTCCCTCCTCCGAGTGCGAGATGAAGCGCTGCGGAACGCCGCCGCTCTCGGGGTCGCGCTCGATGGTGCCGTCGAGCGTCATGCGCAGGCCGAGGATGCGGAGCGCCGCGGAGTCGGCCGCAGCGAAGGAGCCGCCACAGCGACGTGCCTTCACGATGCTGCGGAAGCGCGAGGGGTCGGCGACGAAGCGGCGTTGGTAGGGGGCGAGGGAGATCGCGGTGGGGGCGTCGTCGCTTGGGTGCGCCACCTCGATCGCCTGCACCCTCACCGCGACGCGCTCGAGGATCGATGCCCGGCGCTTGCCGCGGATCTTGTCGCTGACGTGTCCGCCCCACGCCACAGCGCGCCTACTCGCTCAGCTCTTCGGCCGGGACCGGCTGCCCGAGGATCGGCGCGACCTCGGCCCACGCTGCCGGCGAGAGGCGATCGCGGAGAGCGGCGACGAGGGCGTCGATCACGGTGTCCTGTGCCTTCTCGAGCAGTACCAGCGACGGCGCGAACTCCTCGGGCAAGCCGCGCTCGACGAGGAACTGGTTCGCCTTCCAGTCGCCGTCCGAGCCGAGTTCGTCGCCGGCATCGGAGATCTTCTCACAGCGCCCCGCGAGGTAACGGGCGCGCGCGCGTGTGACCTCTGCCAGGAAGGTGGCGTACGGCTCCTCTCCCGCCTCTGCCCGTGACGTCCAGAGCTCGAGCGTCTGCCGGGGCACGCCCTCCGCCTCGCACGCCAGCTTGATGGGCGCGGCCTTGTCGATGCGCTTGACGACCGCCTCGAGCCGCTCAGGCGTGCACGACGTTGGCCGCCCTGTCCTGACGACGATCGCAGTCATCCACGTACCCTAGCACGCAACGAAATACCCCCGGCGCGCGTGTAGATCACCTGATCAGGGATCATGCCTACGCCCTCCCGTCCCGCCTTGAGCCTGGCACGGATTCGCGCTGCCGTCACCGGTGCCGTGTTCGTCCGCGGCGACGATGTTCGACGCGCTGGCCGCGAGTGCTCGCAGCTTGCCGACCGCAGCGTCCCGCTCCTCGGGCGTCATCGTCGCCTTGATGAGCATCACGCCGGTCGCGATCCTCTTTGCGTAGGCGTCGATCGCAGCGAACAGATCCGCCCGCGCGTGATCGCTGCCGAGCGTCTCGTCGAGCTCCAGCGCTTCGATGGCTGCGACGATCGCCGGGTCATTCGCGCTGCTGGTCATGTGCGTTTCCTTCCGGCAGCCTCGCGCGCCAGCCCCACGCTCGCCAGTCGTTCCGCCGCCGCGTCGTACTCCGCGACGATCGCATCGCGCCGTGCCATCTCGGCGCGCTGCTGCTCGACGAACTCGGCCCACTCCAGCGGCGGGAAGCCGATCGACTCGGTGGCGTCGAGCACGAGGCGGTGGCGCTGCGTGCCGTGCTTGGCGGCGCGGTCGAGTGCGTCGCTTTCGTTCTCGGCTAGGACGCCGATCTCGAGCAGCACGACTTGCATGATCTGCACGCGGTGGGGTTTCATCAGTACACCGACGCCTTGATCGGCAGCGTCCGCCACTCGTCATCTCGGGGGCGCTCCGTTGCTTCAAGTTGCGACTCTGCACGCTCCACACTCGCACTCTCGTCGCGGTTGACGATCGTGTACGGAAGCGGCGACCCGACGCGAACGCGCATCACCTGAGCAACGGTGCCCTTTGCGATGTCGCGCACCCACTGGCCAGCGCTGAACTTCGCCGCAGCCGGAGGCGCCGTCAGCGATGCGCCGTGCCAGCTACACGACGCGCACCACCACGTGCCGCTCTCCAGCCGCTTGACTGGCCGGTCGCAGTGCATGGATGGGCAGCGCGGGGCGGTCTCGGGGTCGGCCGTGAACTTCGCGTGCGCGTTGGTCGAGAGTTCCCGGAGCGCATCGAGCATCGCGGCATACGCGTCGCTTGCTGGCGGTGGCGGCAGCAGCTTGATCGCCAGCGGAACCATCGGCGCCGGGCAGCGACGGCACAGCGACTGGCCGATCGGCGCGAGATCCCCGCACGCGAGGCACCAGCCGCCGCCCTCCTGAACCGCGAGCATCTTTCCGATCTCACGTGCGGCGGCCTGCTGCGTCTCGTGAAAGCCGAGCGGCACGCCGACCTGCACGAGCACGCGCGACGACCCGTCAGGCTGCGGCACCGACGCAGACAGCGCGCGCCCGAACGCCACCCCCGCCGCCTTCACCCCGCTGGCGAACTGGTCGGCGCGGGAGATGACTTCGACGGGACTGGTATCCGACACGGGCCACTCGTCGCCGTCGGGGTTTCGCGCGCGACCGATCGCAGTCAGCGTCATCTCACGGATGCCCCCGCGCCACCGGAACCGATCCCCCACCCGCAGATCCTTGACCGTCACGCGCTCGGGTTCGCTCGCTTGATTCGTCATCGCTTCGCTCCTTCGCTCGTCGCCACCATGAACGCTACCGGCAACACCTTGCGCACCGCCTCCGCCTTCGACGCCCACTCCGCGATCAGCTTCGCGCAGGCCGCGTCGGGGTCATTGATTCCGGCGCGCAGCATCACGCGCTGCAGCTTCGTCTCGCGCCCGTCTTGCTTCCATCCGCGCGAGTTACCGACGACGGCGCGATACCACTTCTCGGCGGGGACGCGAACGACACCCGAGAATCCCTTCGCTCGGCCGAGTCGCGGCAGTGCGTCGAGGTGCGCTTCTTCGATTGCGACTTGCCAGTGGCCCCACGTCGACGCGGTGCCGGCGGCTGCTGCGCGGCCCCACTTCCCGAAGCGCGTGTGCGACTCGGCGACGACGACGAGCGGCAGAGCGCGAACCTCCGCGATCGAGCGCGCCATGCCAATCACGGCGCAGCGATCGGCGTGCGTCTCGACAGCGCCAGAGGTCACGAAGCGGTCCGGCGAGTTCGCGCAGGGCGGTGCTTGAATGCACCAGCCCGCGCGCTTCCCCGGATCAATCGCGAGAATCACGCACCTCATTCCGCCGCCTCCCGCCGCCCCGTGGCTGCGTCGCTCACAATCAGCACCTCGACGCCACCGATCACCGCCGGCTCGCAGCGGTACCCCACGGCACGCAGCAGCGCGACCACTGCGACGTGGTCCACGACTGGCGCGCTCGGCATCGGTGCCGGCGGCTGCGACGCCTTGCGCTTCGGTCGCGACTGCAGCGGCCGATACGTGCCGCCGATGTCGTCAGCGTCGAGCCGCAGCCCGAGCTTCAGCCGCGTGCGGATCTTGTCGCGCGTGGTCTTGAGGTGTCGCGCCCAGCCGGAGATCGACCGGCGCTCGCCGTTCCACTCGAAGAGCTTCGCTTGGCCGCCGGTGGCGACGCGGATCGCGGGGGCGGTCACGCTCGCACCCATCGCAGCACGCAGGCCACCGCGTCGACCCACTCGCGGCGCTCGACTTCGGCAGCGCCCCGCAGCGACGCGCGATGCTCGCTCCCCTGCCGGTCGAGCGCACTGCCGGCGTAGACCGCCTCGCGCACGTGATGCGCCGCGAGGTGCGCCCATGCTCCGGGCGGGTTCGTGGTGAGGTTGGCGCCGGTGGATGTCATCGCCCGCCCCGCTTCGCCGCCGCCGCATCAGCCGCGAGCCGCCTCGTGCGCGCCGCTGCTGTCGTCGTCGCCGGGAGCATTCGGCGCACGCTGTCTGGGCGGGGCGCGTCGAACACGGGATTCGCGCAGCGCACGCAGGGCAGCGGGAAGCCGGCGTGTAGTTTCACGGGGCAGTGGGGGATGCCGCGGGCGCTCATCGCATCCTCCCACCCTTGTACCCACCGCTCGACTCCGCGGGGACGTCGCACTCGATGAGCGAGCCGCCCGATGTCATCGTCGCCACTCCGACACGCGCAGCGTGCACATCCCCGTCGCCAGTCGCGCACGAATGTCTCTTGCCGTCAGCCCGCATCGTACCGCAGCTCGCGCGAACTCCACTTCGTCAAGCGCTCGAGACACGTTGATCTCGCCGCACATGACGAGCAACGAGACAATGCGAACGGCGGTCGACAGCGCGGCCGCCTCGGCGCCATCGGGCGCGCTGACCACGTCGCCCCACGCATCGGAAAGCGTCTGCCCCGGGGCATCGAAGAGGCGAGCGGCCTCGCGTTCATCCTGTGTTGCCATCTCTCATCCTCTCCGGGTTGCTGCCCGTATCCAATCCAAGACCAAGACAACCGAACCAAGACACGTCCTCATCCCACCGGCGCGAGAGAGCGGAGTAAGACCCCCCTACCCCCCATGACCGTGATCGGCCGAGTCCGGGCGGTTTGCGTATGGCATTCCGTTGTCCGGTGGGAGGCGGTGATCTTCTCCGTTCCCGCGCGCCGCTGCCGGCTTGCTCGGTCGCGTCGAAGCGTCGAGGTCCCTACTCTCGACCGGCCGAACGAATCGACCGCCCACCGCAGTGCTAGCCGACGGGCGCGCGACCGTCAAGCGGATCTTTCGCGGGCCGCGACCATCCGTTTGCGACGATTGCGGAGATCACGATCGACGCATCGGCCTTGCTCAAGTCGGGCGAATACCCATATTTTTGAAGGAGACGCGCCTGCTTGAACGATGCGAGTCCGTGCTTGCGACGCGCGATCTGGGAGCCGATAGCCGCCTGCGCTTGCTCCGCTGAGAGGTTCGGGATCTCGACGCCGAACTGCGCAAGGATCTCCCGCTGCCGATCGCTCGCGCGCTCGCCTCCCCGATCCTCGGGGATCGCCAGTATCTTAGTCCCGAACGGGTCCACGTTGCGCGCCGCGTACCGTGCCTCGCTCGAGACCTTGGCGGCCTTGCGACGGGCGGCCTCTTCCTCTGCAAGACGCTCGCGCGCCTTCCGTGCACGCTCCGCTTCGGTCGCCTCTCTCTCCGCCTGCGCCCTCGCCCGGTCCAGGGACTCGCCCTGGTCCACGAGCTCTAGGGCGCGCTCGCGCACGAGCGGTGGCATATCCTCACCGCCGAGCACGTCGAGCGGCGCGACGAGTACATGGCGCCCGACGATGCCGGCGAAGTCGACGACGAGTAGATCGCTCTTCCCCTCCGCCGGCCGAGTTCCGCGGCCGATACACTGCGTCATCAGCGCGCGCGATTTCGTCGGCCGGCCGAGAGCGACGCATGACGTGCGCGGAGAGTCAAAGCCCTCGGTCAACACGGCGCAGTTGATCAAGAACTGGATGTCACCGGCAGCGTAGGCGGCAAGCACCTCGCGCCGCACCGTCGAATCGGTGGTGCCATCGATCGCGCAGGCGCGCGCGCTGGTGTACGCCGCGAGGACATCGACGAGCGCGTGTGCAACTTGGACGCCCGGCGTGAACACGATCGTTGAACGATCGCCCGCCTCGCGCACGAGCGGACCGGCCATCTCGTGCAGCACCTTGTCGACTGACATCGCCTGCTGGAGATCCTTCTCCGACAGGTCACCACGCACAGTGCGCAGCCGCGATAGATCCAGCGACTCGCAGACGATTCGGCGTGCGATGATCGGCACGAGGTAGCCGCCCGCGATGCCCTCTTGCATCTCCATGCGGTACGCGCACGAATCGAAGATCCCGCCAAGTCCTACCCCGTCGAGACGGTCGGGCGTAGCGGTCACGCCGAGCACTTGCGCAGCCGAAAAATAGTCGATGATCGTGCGGTATCCGTCAGCGCACGAGTGATGCGCTTCGTCGATGATGAGCGACGTGAACTGCCACGGATCGAACTTTTTCAGGCGCGCGAGCTTGCCGAGCGTCTGCACGCTGGCGACCACAATCGACTCCGGCATCAGCGTCGACGTCACGCGGCCAGCCATCTCGATCCCAACCTGCACACCGGGGACCTGCATGCGCATGCGGTCGGCCGCTTGCTGAACGAGTTCCTCGCGGTGCGCGAGGACCAGCACGCGCCCGCCGTGACGTTCGAGTCGACGCCGCGCCCACTCCGCAAAGATCGTCGTCTTCCCGAGTCCCGTCGCGAGTACGATCAGCGTCGATCGCAGGCCCTTCTCCCCGTGCTCGCGCTCGATCGAAGCGATGCATTCGTCTTGGTACGGTCGCAGCGTGACGGTCATCGGCGCACCTTCGCCCCTCGCGCGCGCCGCTCGAGCGCTGACGCCGTGAGCCATCCGCATGCGCCGCAGTGCGTACACCACGCACCAGCCCGGCCGCCCGTCCCGTCGCACTCTGGGCACACGATGTGCGGCCGCGTCTCGTCTGCGGCGTGGCGAGCTGCAGAGCATGCCTGCCCAACGCCCCACGCCTGTACCGTGGCGTGCAGCATCACGGTGCCCTCGCGGCCCTTCGCCAGTCGCGTCACGGCAGCGCGCTGTGCGGTGCTGGCTGCGCGCAGCGCATCGACGGCGGCGCTGGTGACGTCGTACGACTCGACGAGCGCGCGCCACAACGGCGCGAGCGCGGCCGGTACCTCGCGCCCCATGGCGTCGAGTAGCGCCGCGGGGGCTGGCGCTCGCGCGGCCGGCACCGCGACGGCGCGGGCCGCCGCTACGGGCGACTTGCTCGCCGTCGCCGGGCGCGGCTTCCCGTCCCTGCCCTCGCGCCTGACGGGCTCGGAATCTGGAATGTCTGTACTGCGTTTTCGCGCAGTTGCCTCGGGCTCAGGGCGCTGCGCTGCGACGAAGTGGTCGCTGACGCCGCACCGCTCCGCGATCCACCGGTTCGACTTCCCCGACCATTCAGCGTCCGCCAAGAGCAGAGCGACAGCGGCTCGCTTGTCGGCGTTCGTCCGTCGCAGTCCGTGGGTCCGGTTGGCGCCTACGGCAGCAAGGATCGCATCGCGCCGAGTGCCCTGCTTGACCTGCGCGTCAATGACGCCGCGCTTCTCGCGGAGGTGGGCGGCGTGCCGATGGAAGCCATCGACGAGCCAGAGGTCGTCTCCTTCCTCGACGACGTGGATCGGCGGAAACTTTGCCCCCGACTTGAGCGCCTCCGCGTACTCCGCGAGCACCGCTGGATCGTAGAGGTCGGCCCTGATCTGCGTGCCGCCGTCGATGCGGACGCGACGGATTTCTACCTGCTGAGTCTCGACTGCCATGCTGTCCTATCTGCCCTTGCCGGGGCGGTAAAATCGTCGGGACGCGCCAGCCACACGCCGTGATCATTGCGCGCCGGGATAGGGGAAACCGGCTCGCTTCGCAGCATGCACCGCAGCAACGGCTGCTGACTCGTCCCGACGCCGGATGATATCAGCGCCTCGCGGGACGTCAACGGTTTCAGCGGAGCGAGAGCACCGTCCGCGTCTCATCCCGCGCCGCCGCCGCTGACCAGTCGATTGCCAGTTGCGCGCGGGTCACGACCACGCCCCCGCCCAATGCTCGACGGCGACGAGCGGACGCGGCCTGCTTGGGTCGCGACGCTGATACTCGACGACGACGAAATCAGACTTCGCACCGCCGGCCGCAAGCTCGCCCTCGAACTCAGGCCGCGTCGAGAGGATGACCAGCCGCGTGATCTCGACGTGCTCCCAGAGGTCGGCACCGCGGTCCTTGCCGGCCAGCGCAGCGAGCCTCACGAGCGCAACGGCACGCGGCGCGAACAGCAGCACGTGCGCGAGAAAGGCGCCGTCGAGCCCCTTCTCATACGGCGGGTTGAGTACGCCGACGTCCCAGCCCGTGACGTAATCGGGCCAGTCGCTTGGCCGCAGATCGAGGAACGAACCGGAGAGCACGAGTCCGAGGCGCTCGTCGCGGAGCGAGTCGATGTAGCGCGGATCGATCTCCACGCAGTCGACGTCCTCCGCGCCTGCGTCGATGCACGCGCGCCGAAGAGCACCGCCGCCCGCTGACGGCTCGAGCACGCGCAGCCCGCGCACGCCGGCCCACTCAGCGATGCGCGCAGCAAGGCGCGGCGGCGTGAAGTATTGCGAGAGACGCTTTGCGCGATCCGTGTCGCCGGGTGCCGCGATCGGGAATAGAGCGTCGATGCCGAAGAGAGGAAGTGAAGTCATCGCCCCGCCTCCACCCGCGCCAGGGGGCCGACGTCGCGGCCGTGATCGCGCGTCCGCTTGCGAGCCTCGGCGCAGCGCACGGCGCCCTCGACGTCGCAGCGCCGCGGGTCGAGCGGCCCTTGCGATTCGTCGGCGCCGCAGAGGATGCAGGTGGGCGCGCTCATGTCCCGCTCTCCGTGATGAAAACGTTCCCGCCGGGCGGCACGCCGCAATCAATCGGCACCGCGTTGGGAAACCGCGCGCGCATGTCGGCGACGCTTCCAAAATGGAGAGCAGGCCGACGACACGGATCCGGCAGCGTTCCCGCAAGGAACGACCGCACGCCGTCGAGCGACGTCCACCACGGCACGCGATAGCCGCGCGTCGGCAGCATCGGTAGAGCTCGCACCCATGCGCCGCGGTCGCCGCCGAATCCGCGCAGAGGCGACGAGTACGCGCGCACCATCGCGACGAGCGAGACGCCGTGCGCTTCGGCGCGGTGGCGCATCGTCCAGAGAAGCGGCGCCACCTCGGGCTTGTGCCCAGCGCACTCGCGCTCCAGCCGGATGATCACGCGCTGTGCCGCCTCGACCTCGACCCGTTCGTTTTTGAGCTGGAGGCGCATCTTCTTGACGATCGCGCGGAGCCGGTCGACTTCGCCAAGCGCCTCAACAAAATCGCGAGGGTGCGTCACCATGGCGTGGTCCTCGTATGCCCGCACTTTCCGCATTGGCTCACGATCAGGTCGTCCACCTTGCGGTGCTCCCATGGGGCTGGTGTCGCCGCCATCTCCAGCGACACGAGATCGTCTAGCTTCGTCATGGCGTGAACTCCTCCTCGTCGCCGACCGGCTCATGCTCGGTCTCGTGCGCGTGTCGCAGCGCGTTTTCGATCTCGGCGTCGTCCTCGACGTAATCGTCCGTCGCGTGCACGTAGAGCTGCGCGTAGAAGCGATCGATCGCGGACTCGGCTTCGCTCGACACGAAGCTCGCGGCTGCAATGACGCCCGCGAGTTCCTCGCGCAGCGCCGCGACCTCTTCGTCGAGCGCAGCGGCCAGTATCGCCAGGTCACCGTGCGACATCGCGGCGAACTCCATCTTGCGCGCGTGCCGATGTGCATCGTTCGGTTCGGACATTGTCGCCACTCCTCTCGCCAGAAGAAGTCCCGGACCTCACGCGCAGGGGTGACGCGTGGGGCTACGACGCCGGGCCGCCGTCGAGGCGCTGCGGGCCATCCAAGGGGGGATGGGCGATGGACCGCGGCGCCGTGATCAGGAATCGAACGGAGTCCCCTCGTCCGCTGCCGCGCGGTCGGCGACTGCGGCTCTCACACGGTCGGTTGCGGCCGTGCCCGCTGCGGTGATTGCCGCTCGCGCTTGCTTGTTCGCGATCTTCCACGCGGCCGGCAGCATCGTCGCCTTGATGTCCGCCAGTGACTTCGCATCGTCGCACTCGGCGTATCGCGCGATGATCGCGGCAACTTCTGGCGGAAGCGCCTGGCGGCTCGCCTGTCCACCCGACGCCCACGTTGCCAGTGCCGCGCCGACTTGGCGTGAGAGTTGAGGGCCGTCCGCGAACAGCTCCGTGAACTGCTCGGGAAGCTTGACCATCTGCCGCTCGGCCGGGATCAGGTCGTTCGGATTCCAGATCGGAACGCCCTTGCAGCCGGGGAGTAGCAGGCAGTTGAGCGCGAGTTCGTAGATGTAGTCCTGTCCCGCGATCGGCTGCCAACCGAGCGAGATCGGCTTCTTCGACGCGTCGAGCTTGATCTTCTCCTTCGCTCGGAAGCAAAGGATGTAGTTCACATCGCTCTGCATCATGAACGTGATCAAGTCTTTGCGCGGCGCCTTGGCAGCAGCCCACGCGGCGAAGCTGTGCTTGTCTCCGCCGCGTCGCGTGACCTCCGCATCGTGCATTTGCAGCACGCCACCGGGGCCGTCGTGCTCGTGCGAGAAGCTGTCGGCGATGATGATCTTCGCGCCCTTCTTGATGGAGTGCGCGAACGCCGCACGGTAGTCCGCCGGGCCGAACGGCGGAGAGAACGGCACGTGGCGAAACTTGAAGCGGTCGGCATAGAACCTTCCGCGGCCGTTCTCCGTGTCGAGGAGATGGATGTCGCCGCCGCTGACCTCCTGCATGCCAGTGGCCAGCTCAAGCGCAGAGTACGTCTTGCCGCATCCGCTCGGCCCGACGAGGCCAAGCCACAGCAGGACTTGCGTGCGCACAGCCTCGAAGTCCTCGAACACGCGGGCCGCATTGTCCCTGCTCATCGGCGCCTCGCAATCATCACGCTGCCATCGCTATCCAGATCTGCGCTGGTCGCCTCGCCGTAGCAGTCGCACCCCTCAGTGCAGACCAGTGCGTCGGGTGAGCAGCCCTCGGACAGCAGCGCTTGCAACCTGTCGATCAGCCCCCGGACAGTCAGCTGCGGTAGTTCCTCAGTCGCCATTGAGCATCGCCTCCTCTTCACGAATCGCCATCCACCGTGGCAGCCCGACGAACCCAGCGCCGTATCCCGGCCACTCGTTGTCGCGCAGGCACCGCCCCCACAACTCACACGCTCGACGCCAGCGGCGGAGCCCGATCTCCCGCATGTCGCCCGCCGGGTTGTAGATGCCGACCGCGTAGGGCGCGTCGAGCTCCACGGCCGCGAACAGGAACTCGGCGCGGCCAGCCGTCTCCGGGTAGACCGCCGCGAGCGCACGCGTGTACGCCGCCGCCTGCACGTCGTAGCCGTAGCTGCCGACGCTCTTGGTGAAGCCTTCGATCGATGCGTCGCGGCACTTCTTCAGGTCGAGGATGTGCGTCCGATTCGCGCGCACGTGGTCCAGCATCGCGCGGCAGACGATCGGCCCGCTCTCCGTTTCCTCGGTCCACTCGATGGCAAGCTCGCTCACGCCGTCGAGCGGCAGGCCCAGCCCCGCGAGCTGCCCGCGGATGCGCGTGGCCTTCGCCCTGATCTCTTCGAACTTGCGAGCGAGCACCGGCGTTTTGCCGGCAGCGATCGCGGCGTCGCGGAGTTCCTGCGCGGCGGCTTTCTTGAAGTTGTCGAAGCCGTCGATCACGGCCACCGACTCGACGCCCTTGCCGAGCACGAGCGCGTGAACGATCGTGCCCTCGTCCATGTCCTCGGTGCTCGAGCGCTTCACGCCGCCGAGTCGCGGGTGAGCGGCGTGCGCGTGCAGTGGCGAGCGAGCGAGAAGCACGCCAGCCAGCGACGACGACAGCGACGGCGGCCCGTCTCCGCCGCGAGCATCCGCATGATAGGCGGCCGGCGTGATGTCGAGGATGCGCGCGGTCATGTCGCGGCCTCGTCGTCTTTCGCCGTCGGCATGCAACACGTCGCCACGCACGGATCCCCGCCAGTCGCGCACGCGTCGGAGCGGTGCGGCGGGTCGAGCGTGTCGGCGGCGCGGCGCATGGCGGTGGCCACCTCGTCGGCGGTGCGGCCGGGGGTGTCGTTCCAGAGAGCGATGCTGCGGTATCCGCCGGGTGTGGACGCCGGGATGGCCTTGCGCAGTGCCTCCTCGGCATCCCCCGCCGCCTCCGCGTCACCGGTGACCGCCCACATCGCACCCTGCGCGCAGAAGCAAACGCCGAGCGTGCGGATGTCGCGTACCAGGCCGACGCAAACACCGTCCACGTCGCGCGCCGCCACGCCCTGAATCCACGCCCCCGGCCGCTCGACGATCTCGGCCGCCGCGCGGAGGATCTGGGCTGCTGACAACGGGGCGGTCATGACGTCACCGTCGTCAGCGCGGCGTGCGTGTTGCGCAGCGTGACCTCTTCGCCCGCCTCGCGCTCATTGCCGCGCAGCGCTGCCCGCGCCATGCCCGACACGATCTCGACGTCGAGCCACTCGCCGCGCACCGCGAGCGCGCGTGCACGGAAGCGGCCCTTGCGCGAGTGGTTCACGTCGTACATGCCGCCAACTGTCGGCGACGCCTCGGACGTCACTCCGTCGATCGTCCACTTGTCCGTGCCCATCACGCCTCTCTTTCGTTGCCAACCACCACGCCCACGCAAGCCACCGCGCTCGCGCACTCCGAGATGTGCCGCTCCGTGACCTGCGCCCACGTTGCGCCGTACGTCGCCGAGTGCGTGCGCCGGTGCGCCATGCACGCGAGCGTCGCCTCACCCGGCGCCATGAAGCCGTCGGCGCTGGCCTGCGCGATGCTGCGCGCGCACTCGATCGCGGCGACGCTGCCGACGATGCGCGACATGACGGCGGCGATCTCGAGGATCCGTTGCGCGCGGGCGATGCCGCGGGCGGTGAGGGTGTCGTCGTCGGGTGAGCCGAGGCCGCCGCATTCTCTGCGCAGGGCGGTCACTCTGCGGCCTCGCGCTGCGCCGCGTCTCGATCGAGTGCAGCCGCGAGCGCTCGCGTCGCCGGGTCCTCGCCGTAGCCCTTGCTCACGAGCAGGTCGCAAGCCCGCTGCGCCGCATCGCGGAGCGAGACGGTAGCGACGTACTTCGCGATCATCTCCTCGCGGTCCGCCTTCGCCTTCGCGCGAGCCGCTTCGTTCTCTGCGTCGATGCGCGCACGCTCCGCTGCGAGCCGCTTCCGCTCTTCGGCGATGCGCCCGTCCTCGACGCGCCGCGCCTCCGCCGCCTCACGTTCGCGCGCCGCGCGCTCATCCGCTTCGACGCGCGCCCGTCGGTCGGCCTCTTGCTTCGCCTCCGCCGCGAGTCGTTCGCGCTCGACACGGGCCACGCGGTCAGCCTCCGCGCGCTCGCGTCGCGCAGCCTCGGCAGCCGACTCGCGGTCGGCCCGATCCGCATCTTCGCGGATGCGACGCGCCTCCGCCTCTGCCGCGCGCTCTTCGGCGATCTTGCGCTCCGCCGCCTCGCGCTCACGTCGCGCCGCCTCACGCTCCGCTTCGGCCTCGGCGCGCGCCTTCTCAGCAGCCGCCCTCTCGGCCGCGAGTTCCGCAGCCACTCGCTCGCGCTCGACGCGCGCCTCTTCGTCGGCGATGGCCTTGAGCCGTGCGACCTCGGCGCGCTCCTTCGCTGCCTTCGCTTCGGCCTTCGCCTTCTCGACCGCCTTGATCGCGTCGTCGATCGGCATCTCCAGCGCTTCGATGCGCGCCGTCACACGCGCCGCCTCTGCGTCCAGTTCGCGAGACGCGGCCAGCAGCGGCGCCTTCAGTGCGACGCGCTCGGCCTCGACGGATACGCGCGCCGTGCGCAGTTCAGCGCGAGCCGTCACCGCAAGGCGCATGCCCTCGGCGGTCGCGCAGTCGAACGCGCGATCCTTGTAGGCCGCGTCGTACTCGGCCAGTTTCTCGACCGTCACCGTGTATCGCTGAATCGCAGTCGTCATCAGTAACTCCCCTTCCACCGGTTGTGATCACTCGCGCTCTCGGTCTTCACGTACGGTCGCGCCGCGCTCTCATCACGCATCCGCGCGAAGCACGCGCCGCACAGGTGGCAGCGGCAGTCGCGCTCCGCGCGGCGGCGGAGCGCCTCGATCTCCGCGGCTTGCGAAGTGGTGGGCGGCTCGAGGCGGAGGGCGGTCATGACTGCACCCACCGCAGCAGCGACTCGACCGCGGCGACAACGGCAAGGTTGCGCGACGAGCGGTTCATTTCCGCGAGTTCGTAGTGGCCTTTGGCTACGGCGGCACAAAGCCCCTTGTCGCACCGGATGGCGTAGGCCGCGCGCAGTCTCGCGTCGTCGATGAGGTACTGCGCGAAGTCGTAGTACGTACGCGGATCGTCGATGTGCATCACGCGGCCCGCCTTTCCACCGACAACACCAGCCGCCCGCTGCGCCACACATCGACGCGCGTCACGTCCGGGAACCGCGCGAGCAGCGCATCACAGCGGCGGCGCGCATCGGCGCTCGGCGCGTGGCCGGCGCACTCGGAGACGACCTGCGGGGCGCAGCCGGGGAGGTGCGCGCGGTATTGGGTGGTGCGGGTCATGAGCGCACCCACGCAAGGAACAGCGCCCACGCGGCGACGGCGTTGACCTCGATGCCCACGTCGTCGTCACGCTCCTCGTAGCGCCCGTTCTCGCGAGCGCTCGCGATGCACTCAGCCGCCATCTTCGGCAGGTCCGCGTCTGCGTCGAGCGACTCGCACCAGCCGTCCTCGTTGCCGTGCCCGCAGCACTCGTCGCACGCGCCGCCGAGCGCGTTCGGATCCTCGTACGCACCGAAGCATACGGCCGGCGCTCCGCAGAAGCAGAGGATCGCGCTCGTGCCGATGATGGGATCGCGCTCCGGTGCGCCCATGTTCCACTGACCAGGGACGCTCACGCCGTCCTCGCAATCCCGCTACCGCGACGCGTGCGACGCTGGAGAGGCGCGCCGAAGTCGAGGTCGAGCCAGCGGAGCATCATCGTCACCGCATCGACGATTGCCGTGTCGCGGTTGTGGCGCGAAAGGACTGCCGACGAGTAGCCGTGCTCGGCTGCGTAGCGCGTCATCTTCGCATCCCACCAGCGGATGCTGTTCGCCTCGTGCGCACACGCCGAGCCGTAGTCGCCGAAGTTGCGGCGGTCGCAGTCGTCGACGGGCTCGATCGCGTCCACCACGGACAGCCACAGTTCCGTAGCGGCGGCGTCCACCTCCGCTTCGAGGCGCTCGAGCAGCGCACTGTCGCGGCTCATCACCGGCGAGAGGTGGGCGCGAAGAGCCGCCTTCGCCATCTCCAACCGCTCCGCTGCCTGCGCGGGGGTCACGACGCGACTCCGTCGACGACGTCGAACGTCTTGCACTCGGGCGCGGGCTCAGCGGCTGGCGCAACTACCGGCGCGACCCACGACGGATCGGGCTGCGCGGTGAAGTCGCGGATGTCGCGAGTGCCGCCAGCGCCGATCGTGTCGACGAGACAGCCGACGCGCGCCGAGACGCGGCGCCAGAAGGACATCGCCATCTCGCGCTGATTCGCGGCGGGGTTGCCGCAGTGAAGAGCAATCATCGCTACCGGCTTCGAGATCTCGAGAATCTCGTCGCGCTCGCTGTCGGTCAGTCGATACGTCGCCATCGTCAGCCTCCCCGTCGGCGCGTCACCTCGCGTCGACTCCATATCAATATCACAACGCAAGCGACGCGCAAGATTTATTTTCGCGCGCCGCGTCGATTGTCAACGCGCGAGCGTCGTTGTCTCCACGCGGCCGCACCCGTACGCCGTGCGCGCGCCGAGTCCAAGCCCGCGCGACGCGCACTCAAAGAGCCACCGCGCGGGCGCGTTGCACGCGAGATCGACGGTGCCGGCAAGCCCCTCCACGCGGCCGAGTTTGCCGCGATAGTCCACACCTCCGCTCGTTGTGCGCGCGTCGAGCACGGATACCGCGAGCGCTTGCGGATGCACGCCGAGTTTGCGCGCGAGCGTCCATGCGGCGGACAGCATCGTCGCGCTCGTCGCGTGCTGCGCGCTGCGCTTGCGGCCGTCGCTCTGCGTGCTGGTCACGACGAGCGGCGTACGCAGCGATAGGCGCACGAGGTGCGCGCCGGGTACGTACGCGGGCGGGACGTGCACGCGTACGCGTGCGCCGATCGCGAGGCTGCACTCGACGGCGCCGATGCGTGACGGGCGCACCGTCGCAGAGAGCGCAGCCGCGTCCGCCTCTGACCACCACGCGACCGCCCAGCCGCTCGGCGCATCCCATGGCACCAGCGACCAGTCGGCCGGAGTGCAGTGCGATGGCTTCGCGTGCCCGCGCCCGATCGCGCCGGTGAGCGCGGCGTGTAGCCACGCCAACTCGCGCATGACGAGTGGATGTCGGTAGCCGTCGAGCGCGATCGGCGTGCCTACACATAGCGTCTCGCGATCGAACGACACGCACGGCGCGGACCAGTCGGCGTCGGTGAGCGTCACGGAAGCCATCGCTGCGTCCCCTCGTGTCGCACGCCGTAGTAGACGCGCTCCCACTCTGCGCGCCCGTGGCCTGCGCCGCGGACGCCTCCGAGCGATGCGGTGCGCAGGCGCATCCGATCGTAGATGCCGCCCATCGTGTAGCCGTATGCGGGATGCAGCGGCAGATCCATCAGCGCGCAGTACGCGAACACGTCGGCCGTGCTCCACTTGCCGATCGGCCGACACGTGTTTTTTGTCGTGATTCCGTGGTGGCCCATTGACGCGCGGCGAATGGCACTCTCGTCTGCGCGCACGCCCGAAATGTATCGGGCTCCGAATCGCTCCGCAGCCTCCGCGAATCCGAGCGACAGAGTCCCGCCGTGCCGGTTGGGTCCGATTGCCACTCTGATCTCGTGATACCGCACATCGAAGCGCGCGAGGAACGCGTCACGTACCAACTCGCAGTCGGGATTCTCCCACGCATCGACGCGAACCCACACCAGCGGGAGATCGGTGCGATGCTCGGCGAGAATGGACGCGACGACAACAGAGTCTTTCCCCCACGACACCCCGGCGTATCCGCCCCCGCGAGCGAACGCCGCGGCCACGTCGCCCGCACGAGCGGCCATCTCGCGCAGCCGTGGCGCGCGCCTCTGCGCGGTCAGAGCGTCCACCTTTTCGCACGTGCGCCAGTGCGCCAGATCGCGATCTGTATGCCGCGGCGTGATGATCAGAGGCACGGCGCCGCCACCATCTCCTCGTCCGTGCGCGACCAGTACGGTGGGCGCACGCGCCCCACCCGCAGCACATGCGCTCCGCTCGTCACGGCGTCCACAGGCAGGTTGCGCATCGGTGCGCCGTCCGACGCATGCGTAGGGAAGCCTGGCCACGTTTCGTCAATCGCGTCGATGCGCCACGCGATGATGCGACCCTCGCCTACCGCGCGCCGCTTCCCGAGGCTCGTCACCAGCGAGAGCAACTCGCGCACGGCCCAGAGATCGCCGACCGCGTACCACGTGAGGCACCGCGCGTGCGTCGCCTCGACAGGGATGCGATAGCCCTTCGCTGCCCCCGCCGAGAGCTGCAGGCGCTTCACCGTCGGGCCGCCCATCGCGACTGCTTCGGCGAGCGGAAAGCGCCGGTTCACCCACCGATGCTCGCGCCCTTCGACGTGCACGATCGACGTCGTGCATTGGTAGTAGCGGCCACACGCAGACAGCGCGAGCGGAATAGCTGGCGCCTCCGCGTCGCGCGCCTCCGCCATCGTGCGCAGCGGTGGAAGGCCGTCACGACGCGCCACCGCCGCCATCAGCAGCGCGTCGAGGTGGATGCCTTCGACAGGGAGCACGAGGCGCGTCTCGAGATCCGCCAGGACGCGCAGCGGGATCACGCGATCACCTTGTCGAGCGCAGCGCGGATCTCCGCCTTCCGCGCCTGGACGTGCGCCACGTAGCGTTGGAGCTCCGGTGCACGCGCGTCGCCGGTCACGTCGAGCGCGTCCATGTCTGGCGTCGTCGCCACGATCTCACGATCCATGCCGCGCGCGATCACCGGCACGAGCAGCCCATGCCCCGTACCCTTCTTTCCGCCGACGCGAGCGCGAGCGAGGAACGCCGCGAGCATCACCCACAGCGTGTCGTGCTCGATCTGCGTGTGCGTCACGCAGTCGATGCCCCAGGAGAACATCGACCCGGCCGCGATCGTCTCGTACGAAAACGGCATCATCGTCGACTTCGCGCGGTCCTTGCCGGCGTCGTCGTCGCGCGCACTCGCCGCCTCGCTGGCGAGCAATCGAGTCTGCACGTTGGCCTCTTCGCCCGACGAGAGAAGGAGTCGCTTCTTCGGGTCAAGCGACGGGTCCATGCGCACGCGCTGGACCATCTCCAGATGCTCGCGCGCGCCGCTGCTCTCGACGCCCTCTGCCGTCATCCAGTCGATCATCCATCGTGGCGTGAGGTGTAGCCACTCGTCGCAAATCAGCATCGCGTCGCGCACCTCGATCTTGCCGGGCTCGATGCGGTTCCCGACGCAGCCGCCGAGCAGCGAGATGTGCGGCAGCATCTCGCGGAACGCACGCGCTTCGTCGATCTTCACGACGTCGCCGGCCGCGCCCAGCACCATGCCGCCGCTGAACAGCAGACGCAGCGCGGCCTCGGTCAGTGCCGGCCCCTCGTGCAGCAAGCCGGCCGCCTCGAGCAGCGCGTACGTGCCGGCCTCACGCAGCCCGTGGCGCATCGTGTCGCCGGTGACGTAAGGCACCTTCGTCCACCGCCCGCTTGGCAATCGCACCTTGCGCCGCATCGCCACCTGGCTGTTTCCGATCGTGCCCTCCGCGTGTGCGATGGGCTCTTGCGCTCGCAGAATGATCTCAATTCGGTGCTGCTGCATCACTCGCCTCCACGCGGCGTTTCGATCGCCGCATCCATCATCCGCGCCAGATCGCTCGCGTCGCGCGCATCGCGCCGCCTCTCCGACTCCAGCCGAGCGCGCGCCATCACGAGCCCGATCTCAGACTCCAGCAGGTCCATGTACGCGGTGGGGTCGGCATCCATCGCGTCAGTCAGTGCCACTGCCGCCGCCGAAGAGTCCGAGCTGGGCGCCGACAGGCGCAGCCCTCTCCGCAGCGCCGTCACCAGCTGTTGCGCCGTGCTCGACGTTCGCAGTGCCAGGTGGAACCGGTCGTGCAGCTGGTCCCAGTGCTTCAGCGCGCTTGCCCCGGCGCGCAGGTATTCGCTTCGCGTCGCCATCATCACCGCCACCGCGGCGTCCCGCACCGCGTCCGCCTTCGCTTCGTCGAGCATCGCGAGCCTCCTTCTCTGCCGCCATTCGATCCGCCACTGCCGCCTCGTCGCGCTGCGAAAGCCACAGCGCCAGCTCCCACCACCCGCCGAACAACTCCGGCCGCGTCTGCAGCTCGCGCACGTGACACTCGGCCAACTGCCATGCTCGCGGCGTGTAGATGCCAGTCGCGATCTCGCCCTTGGTCACGCCGGCCGTGAGCGCTGCCGTCATCGCGTCGACGAGCGACCAGTCGCCAATCGCGATGTTGCGTTGCTCGAGTCGCACGATCGTCGACGCGCCACGATTCACGGGCGTCCATGGGACAACGTGCTTCTGGCCACTGTCTGCGATCGCGGACCACCACGCGCCGACCTTTGGAGCGCGGAGCCAGTCGCGGATCGTGGCCTTGTCGCCCTTGTTGCCGTAGACGTATCCGCGCTCGTCGTGCGCGTGCCAGAAAAGGCGCAGGTTGACGCCTTTCTTTCCGGGCTCCGGCGGCGCGTGGCCAGGCGGCACAACCCACGAATGCACCCACGCGCACGGCTCGCAGATACGATCGGAGAGGCCGTGTCCGCGCAGCTTGTCTTGGTCGGTGAAGGTCGATCCTTGCCATCGCCCGTACGGCATGCTCCGCTCGCATGGCAGTGCGCAGACCGGGCAACCCGGCGTCGGTGCGTCGCAGCCGACTTGCGCGGGCGATCCGGCGAGCGCAAAGAGGTCGCGTGTCGGCGTCACCGCGGGTCACTAGCACGTTGCAAGCGCGACGCAACCGCGAAAAAATCCTTGCGCGTCGCAAGCGCCCATGGTAGGGCTCGCGACATGACCACACCGAAGAAGCGCCCAGCGGCGCGGGCCAAGCGCGTGCACAGGGCGTACGATGATCTGCCGGTGCTCTATGCGCGCGTCGACCATGAGATCTTTGCGAGCGCGCACCGGCTCGCCAAGGACGCGCGCCAGTCCTACACGCAGTGGCTCTGCTCGATGATCGAGTCGGCCGTCGCGGCGAGGGCGCGATCACGCTCCGCCCTCGCCGCCCTGCACGAAGGCGAGTCGGGCCGCAAGCGCCGCGCGGTCGTGAACGGCGGTGCGAAGTGAAGGTCTTTCGCATCGTGCTGTGCACCGTCGACTTCGACGAGTGCGGCGCCGAAGAACTCGCGAGCCTGATCGAAAACGCACGCCTACCGAATCACATCAGCCCCGGCGCTGTGATGTCGATCGAAGAGGCGGACTGCGGCGAATGGCACGACGGCCACCCGCTGAACTACAAGGCAACGAAGGCTGCCGAGTTCGCGCGGCTGTTCCCGGTGGCGATCGGCGGTGCGAAGTGACTGCGCGGCGCGTCTATCGGGTGACCGTCGAGGTCACGGCGTACGTGCTGGCGACGAGCCCGGAAGAGGCGGAGGAGTGGTGCCTCGGCGAGGGCAGCTACGACCTGCGCGAAGAAGAGCCGGAGGCGATGGCGACGCTCGACCCGGTGACTGCCGTGGACAGCGGCATCGCCGCGTCACTGCCATGGATCGCGTGCGACGTGGACGACGACGAGCGGGATCGCACGGTCGCCGAGTGGCTTGCGCTCGCGCGGTTGTCGACGACCAACGCGGCGAAGTCGGGCACGCCCGAGACCTTCGTGCACAACATCTTCCTCGCTCGCGCCGCCCTGGTCTGCGCCGACGACGACGCAGCGATCCGCGCCGTGGTGCGCATGGCGATCGTTGGCTCGCTGCCGGTTGTCGACGCGCCTGCCAGCGAGGCCGCGCAATGACCCGCGCAACAAAGTGGGATATCCGCGTCGAGCCGTGGAGCGGCTGGAGCATCCCGGCAGAGGGTGGCGCGTTCGCCGACGTCAAGGCGCAATGCGTGATGTACCGGCCAGCCGGCACGCGCGGGCGGTGGCGCAAGGTCGTTGTGCAAGGCGCGCTGCCGAAGGACACGCAGGCGCTCGTGAGCCAGTACGAAGCGTCGCTGGCAAAGGCCAAGCGGGACCGGCTGGTGACGTCGTGAGACACCTCGCCCGCGCCTTCTTCCTCGGCCACGCGCGCCGTCACGCGTCAGCCGCACTCGAGCACGCCGCCGACGCGCTCGTCTACCTCTGGCTCGCTGCGCGCGCGACGGATGAGTGCGTGGTGGTGGCGCCGCGGGGCAAGCGGGGCGTGTGGACGCAGGCCGGAGGGGATGCGTGATGGGCGCCGAGATCCGATTCGCGATCACCGTCGAAGTCACCGCGCGATGCAACGCCAACGGCGCGATCGAGCACGCCTCCGCGCTGGATCGCTTCGAGGTCCAGGCTGCGATCGAGAAGGCGTATCAGGCCGACACCATCGCCGCCCGCGTCAAGCACGCGACGCGTAGCCGCATGGCCGAGAACCTCGTGCGCGTCTCGACGCCAAGCGGCGGCATGGAGTACCTGCCGATCCTCGCGATCGGGAAGCTGCACGTGCGACTCGGGGACGCAGCGCGACCGCGCAAGTTCTCGCTCAAGTACGGCAACGAGGCGGCGCGAACCGGCTACTGGATTCCGGCCATTGTCCGCGAGGATCTCGCCGAGATCGTTGCGCGAGGGGCGAAGTGATGCGCAACGAATGGGTCCTCGCGCTCATCATCGGCGCGCTCGGCCTGTCGACGTGCGCGGACTGTCGCGTGCCGGCAGAGGCGCAGGTCCCCGCCCGTCTCGCCGCGGGCAGCTCGCGGGAAGCGGCGGCGGTGACGCTTGCGCGGTTCGTCGCTGGCGAGAGTGACGGCCGCAAGCCCAGGCTCGACTGCGCGATCTGTCGGGTGACCGTCGCGTATTGGTGGGGAAGGGAACGGCCATGACTGGACGAGCACAAGACGACGAGGGAATCGTGACGGCGGTGAGTATGTTCGAGCGCACCGTGTCTGAGCACGCCTCGGGGTGGGGCAGCGAGCGGCACAACAACGACATGCGAGCAGCGCTGTTTGCGGCGATTGATGCGTTCGCGGCCAGCCGTGTCGATGCTGTGAGCACCGCGATCGGCGATGTGATGGGCAACGGAGGCCCGCGATGATCCGCCTCCGCGCCCTCGCCCTGCTGCTGCTCGGCTGCGCTCTCTGGCTGCCGGCGAATCTGCTCGGCCGCGGTGCCGTCGCGTGGTCGTTGGTCTCGATCGGTGTGCACGGGCTGGTGATGACGTGGAGGGTGCGATGAAAGAGCGACCGATCTTGTTCTCGAGCCCGATGATCAGGGCGATTCTCGCGGGTCGTAAGTCCCAGACGCGGCGCGCTGTGAAGCTGGGATTCACCGACTGGCAACGCGACCACTCGCTCGCGATGATGGTGACCGGCTCCGACGGTATGCCGTGCTTCACCGATGCTAAGGCGGAGCCGAGTCCGGCGATGATGGCCATGCTGCGGTCCACGCCAGGGAAGCCGTGCCCCTACGGCGCGGCTGGTGACGCGCTGTGGGTGCGCGAGACGTGGGCCTACAGCCTGGAGTGCAACGGCAAGGACCACGACGAAGAGACGCTGCCGATCCAGTACCGCGCAGACGGTGACGACGTCGTCGACTGTGGCCGCTGGCGCCCGTCGATCCATATGCCGCGATGGGCGTCCCGCATCACGCTGCCGGTGACCGCGATCCGCGTCGAGCGCTTGCAGGAAATCTCGGAGGCGGACGCGCGGGCGGAGGGGGTGACCCCGTGCGCACGCTGCCGCGGGACTGGCATCGATCCGGTGCGCGTCGGCGGCGTCGATCCGGACTGGTGCAGTGAGTGCGGAGGCACGGCGCAAGGGCTGACGCATCGCGACGCGTACTCGGAACTCTGGGACGTCATCAACGGCCGCGGCGCGTGGGAGCGCAACCCGTGGGTGTGGGTCGTCGCCTTCGGCCCCGCGCAGATCGGCGGTGCGAAGTGAAGGCCGGAGACGTCGTGCGCATCGGGGACCTGCCGGCGGGCGCGGTGGTGCGCGATGACTTCGGCTGCGATCTGCTCGTCGGAGAGCGGAACGGGAGCGGCGACATCAATATGCGCAGGCCGCCGGACGGATCGCCATGGCCCTGCCCTGATGCCACGACGATGCGCCTCGTCTCGCTGCCCGACGCGCCGCCGCCTGTCGAGGAGAGTGCGGCCGTCGCGCACTGGCACCGCAAGGCGACCGAGGCCCTCGCGGAGTGCGAGCGGCTGCGGGTGGAGGTGGAGCGGCTCAAGGCGGAGTGCGCCGCCGCGTGGGTGCAGCCGGACGGAGCTGTGCTCGCCGGCTTCGCGCGACTCACGGCGGAGCGGGACGACTGGCAGCGCGTCGCAGGCGACTACCTCAACAGCCGCGATCAGGCGCTGGCGATCTGCCGCGAGGCGGAGGCGGAGCGCGACCGTGCACTCGTCGACGCCGCGCGACTGTCGGACCTGATGCAAGCGCGCTCCGCCGACCTCGCGCGAGTGGCTGCGGAGCGCGACGATGGGATTGCGCGGACGGCCATCGCCGAGTCCGAGCGCGACGACGCCCGCCGCGTCGTCGACCAGTGGACCGCGCGCATCATTGCGCTGACGGGCGCACGCATCGGCGTCGAGCCGCTCGCTGCGGTGCGGCACATCGTCACCGACCGCGACGAGTGCGCGAAGGAACGCGACGCCGCCCTCGCCGAGAATGGGCGGCTGCGGGCGGGAACCGTCAGCCGCGACGCCGCGCTCACGTGCATCTACGATGCGCTGCGACTCACGCAGGCGCCGTACGAATCGTCGCCGGCCGGCGCGCTGCTGGCGATTCGCGGCCTGCGCGCGGAACTGACCGCGCATGCGGCGCGGACGCAAGAGGCGCGGGAGATGCTCGCCACCCGCGACGCGCAGGAAGGCGACCGGATCGCGGCGTGGTCGTACGCAACTGGGCGTGCCCCGTGTGCGCGATGCTGGTATCCGACGCTGTTCATCGGCGTAGGCGCGCCGGAGCTCTGCGACGCATGCAAGGGCGACGACGAGAGCGCGCAAGAGTCCGCGCCGTACGTCTGCCCCGGCTGCCACGCAGTCGGCGGAGAGCGATGTGCGCCGGACTGCATCGACGCGGCCATCGCCGAAGGCGCGGAGCGGTCGGAGCACGACGACTACGAGCCGGACGAGGACGACGAGCGCGCGAGCGCGGAGGAGGGCGACGATGGGAAGTAGGGCGCCGGTGACGATGACGGTCGAGGAAGAGGCGCGGTTTCGTGCGGCGGACCGCTACTACCAGCACCGACGGCTACTCGCCGAGATCGACGCCCTCCGCGCGGCGCTGGATGCGGCGGAGAAGATCGCTGCCGACGAAGCTGCGTACTGGGACGTGCGGAGGGCGACGATGCGTGAGCCGCTGACGAAGGAGATGACCGCTGACGACGAGGCCGGGATCCGTCGCAGGCACGCAGCGTGGCTGGAGGCGTACAGCGCGCACGTTGTTCACCCCGCCGAGGTCGTGAACGAGCGGCAGTTGCTTGCCGAGATCGACGCCCTCCGCGCGGCGCTGGATGCGGCGGAGAAGATCGCTGCCGACGAAGCTGCGTACTGGGACGTCGACGCGCGTAAGCAACTCGACGCGAGCGACCATGTGGGACACGGGTGGTCGAGCGCGAAGGCGGATCTCGCGCGGCGCATCGAACGGAAGATCCGCGCGCTGCGAGGTGCGCTGTGACGACCTGGACCCCCGAGCGCGAGGCGCAGCTGCGCAAGCTCGACGGGCTCGATGCGAACCAGAGCGCGGAGGTGTTCGCTGCGCTGGATGCGGCGAGGGCGAAGTTCAGCGACGCGACGCGTGCACTGGAGGCGCTGCGGTGCGCCGTGAACGAGGTCGCGGTCACCATCGAGAACGAGGCCGACCGCAACGCTCCGTCCAATGGTGAGGTGGCGAGCCGGATCGCGCGGTGGGCGCGCGTGCTGCGCCATGCCGTCACCGCGCGGGGCACGCCATGACGCTCACGCGGCGGGACAGGAAGGCGCTGGAGCACGGATACGAGTGCCTGCGCGACATCGGCGAGCCGCGCATCTTCTCGGCCGCTGTGAACCGCGCGCTAGGCGAGGCGGTCGATGTGCTGCCGTGGAGCATTGCCAGGCCGATGCGCGAGTTGGCTGCGCAGAAAGTGCCGAGCGCGCGCCTCCTCCGCGCCCGTCTCGCACTGGCCCTGCGCGCCTTGCTGCGGGCGGATGCGGGCGACTGCGGGCCGTGGACATACCGCCGCAAGCCAGCGCGAAGCGTCGCGCACGCCGACACGCGTGAGTGCGACCATCGCCGCATCGACGCGCTCTGGTCACGCGCGCCGCTCACGGGCACCGCGATCCGGCCGGCGGAATTGAAGCGGCGAGGTGGGGCGTGACGCACGCGGAACTGGTGACCGTCGCGGCGCGGTGGCTGCGCAGCACGCAAGGGTGCACTCCAGTGTTCGCCGAAATGGTGACCGCCGCCGGCACCACGGGCGAGCGCGAGGCGCTCGACGCTGCGCTGGCGGCGCTGCGATGAGCACGTGGCAAGAGGGCCGCGTCTACGACTACTACGGCACGCCGATCCTGTGCGAGCGGCGCTATTTCGTGGGCTCCGTGGAGACGGTCGATCTCTCGAGCGGCGGCAAGACGATCACGCGGACGGCTCGCGCACTGGCCCCGTGCGTGACTCCGCGGGTGACGACGACGCTCGGCGGGGTGCTGAGCGCCGACTACTGCGACCACCGGACCTACGGCCGAGCGACGGCCGACGCCGGGCCGCATGCTGGCGCCGTTTGCTGCATCGCGTGCGGCGGAGTCGCGCCCGCCCTGCCCGCATGATTCGCAAGGGGTTTTGCGTGTGCCCAACAAATCGACATCGGCCCCGAAAATAGTTGTTGCACCTCGCGATAAGCGGGTGCACATTATCTGAGTCGACGGCGAGTGACGCCGGGACGCAACAGAGGATGACGACCATGACCACCACGACCAAGCGACTCACGGGCAAGACGGCGATCGAAGCGGCGGAGCGCCTCGGACTGACGCTCTCCACGCACACGGACCCGACCGCCGAGGCGCGCACTGGCGTCAGCGTCGACGACGCTCGCGCCATTGCCCGCGAGGACGCGTCGCTGGTCTATGTCGACGTCGACGTGATGGCCTCGCGCGAGGCGGCGCTGGAGGTGCGCGTTGCCCTCGACGTCGCGAAGTGGGGCGAGGCTGAGCGGGCCGCGTCGCGCGAACTGCACGCACGCACGAGCCACGCGCTGCTCGTCAACGCGATCGCGGTGGCCGACCTGGACGCAATCGACGGCGCGCTCGTGGCCGCCGCCGCGAAGATCATGACCTCCGCCGACAAGCGCGTGCTGCGCACCGGCGGCTGACCCGTCCTCTGACCCACGCCCTGCCGCCGACTCGCTCGACGGTAGGGACGTGCGCCAGATGGCCGCGAGAGGAGATGAGGCGATGACCACCACGCACGAAATCAAGACCACCACCATCGGCACCCCGCTCGCGGCCGAGCGTGACCCGCGGCTCTGCTCGTGCGGGTGCAGCGAGCCGCACGTCATCATGACGCGCGAGACGGCCGACGGCGTCAAGCTCTCGATCTGGAGCGACGGGTCGATCACGTGCCGCCGACTCGGCACCTACCTTCGCGGCCTCGGGATGGGCCGTAGCGCATACGCGGCCAAGGTGCGCGCGCGTGCCGTGCGGCTGATCGCTGATGACCTCCCGCTCTACACGAGCGCCGAAGTCCCCGCGGCCGTGAAGGTTGCGGAGAAGACCTACGCTCACGCCTACACCAACGACGGTGCGCGGCGCGTCCATACCCGCGTGATCGCGCTGCGGGCGATTGCCGGGAAGGCCGCCTCGTGACCGCCCCCGCCAAGCGCGGCCCCGGCCGCCCCAAGATGCCGCCCAGCGAGGCGCGCACGCTCCGGCTACCGCTGCGCCTGTCTGCGACGGAGCGCGCCGCCCTGGTGGCCGCTGCGGGCGGGCGCGACCTCACGACCTGGGCGCGCGAGACGCTGCTGGCGGTGGCGGGGATGACGCGGGGTGGGAGGTGAGCGAGGCCCGAAGGAGCGAGGCGATGAGCTACAAAGACGGCCGGGTGATGTTGTCGGCGTGGGTCGAGCCGGTGCTGCGCGACTACGCGCGCGAGGCAGCGAAGGCTGCCGGCATGGACTACTCGGGATGGGTCGCGCGCGCTTTGCGGCAGGCGATGGCGCGTGAGTCAGCCGACCGGGCAATGGCTGCGGCGCGCGAACGCGGCGAGTGCAGGGCGTGCGGCTACGCGCCATGCGCGTGCGACCAGGCCTAGCCGCCCGCCGCGATCGCCTCGCGCATGCGGGTCAGAGCGTGGCGAGCCGCGCGTGAATCTCCGCTGCCGTGAGGTGCGGGAACTCCCAGCGCAGGTCACCCGCGAGCGCCTTGCGCCACGCTGCCCAGTGCGCGGACTTCGGCGTCACGAGCCACTGCCCGCCGATGCCGCCCGATGCCGAGCCGCCGCCCTCGAAGCGGCGCACGTACGGATTGCGAGCCAAATGGCCCGGCGTGGAGTGGGCGTCTACGCGGCAGTGAACGTCACCCGCGGCACACAGCGCGTCGCGTAGCCGGTCCGCGAAGCCGCCGTCACCACCGGGTCCGGCGCCGCTCATCTCGGATGTGCTCGCGAGCGTGTCGCTGCCGGCCGAGCACGCGTAGAGCGTGACGATGCAGCCCGGCGCGAGCTCGTGACGGCGGATGGCCGCAGCGAACTCGGCGACGCTCTGACGCGGCACCAGTTGCAGGCCGGTTGACCACCCATGGCAGAACACCGCGACCTGACGAAACGGCTCGCTGTTGTCCGCGATGCAGTGCACGACACGGCCGAAGCGATACGCGAGCGGGCGTGTGGCGACATCGAGGACGAAGAGATCGGCGCCGTACCCGCGCGCGAACATCCACTGCTGCCACGCGGCGGACTGTCGACGGAACTCGGGCGCGCCGTTGCCGTCGCCGATGCAGAGGCCGAGCGCGTTCACGCCCGATCCGCCTTCGCCCGCTGCCGTGCCAGCCGCTCACGCTCAAGCCGGTCCGCGCGGCGACCGTCGGCGACGAGCAGCGCCACGCAGAGGGCCGCGAAGCTGAGGGCGCTTACAATGGCGCAACTCATGTGAGCCTCCGGCGCATGTCCGCATCGGCCGGGGCGAGTGGCGCGACTTCGCGGCGCAGGTTGGCGCGCACCGTCTCGCCGTCAGCAAGCAGTGCGTCGGTGAGATCGCTCGCGAGCCGGTCGGCCCATGCGTCGACGTCGGCGATCGGCTTGGCCGCAGCGGCGCGTTCCACGAGGCCGCGCATGCGCTCTGGGATGGGCGGCATGGGACCGGCGGCGATGTCGTCGAGCAGCGCATCGAACGCGACGGTGGCGCAGCTCACGAGAGCCTCCGCGTCGACGCTTCCGCCAACAGCCGCATGAGGTGCGCCGTCTTCTGTTCTGCTGTGCG
>JBAYUZ010000001.1:0-103506 GCA_041674885.1 Dehalococcoidia bacterium | reverse complement strand
GCCGCGCCACACCGACTGCGGCGTGTCCTGGCCGTTCTTGTGGGCGGTACCGATGTAGCCCCACATCGACTCGCGCTTCGCGTTGTACTTCGCAAGGTAGCGCTGGTAGGTGACCGCCTGGCCGGAGCCGCCGACACCGTGGCCGTACGGCGTGGTGAACGCCGCGTTGCCCGGAGCGCGGTTCGTCGAGATCTGGCGGTAGCGCACGCCGGCCGGGTGGTGACCCGTGCGGATGACGAGCGCGTAGTTCACAGCACCGGCGCCGAGCGCCAGCGCGGCGCAGTGGATGCCGGAGCAGCTACCGGCCGCAACGGCCTCGGGCTGCAGCCAGAACTTGATGTTCTCCCACGGCATGACCTGCATCATCTGCGCGATGTCCAGCCACACCATCGGGCCCTGGACGTTGCCCCAGTTCGGGTTCGCCCAGATGAAGATGCCGTCGATGTCGGACACCTGCAGTCCGGCATCCGCGATCGCCATGGTGGCGGCTTCCTTGGCGTTGCTCGCCTTGGTGCGCGGCATGTAGCGACGGATCATCGTCCAACCGGCGCCCACGAAGACGGGGCGCTTCCCCTCCGGCCACTGGATCGGCATGTGCCTCAGGTCCTCTCTCGACTCCACTGCACGCGTCTCAGACGTCGCGTGTGACGGCGGCCGGTGGCACGCAGCCGCCGGGGCGTGCGCACTCTATCACGAATCCGTGTCGAAGACGCCCCCTCGCGTACAGGTGATACCGAGGTGAGGCAAGCAAGGCGCGAGGTGACAGAGGCGGGGCCGGGCCCCGGGCGGCGTCATACCCTCGGGACATGACGAAGGCGGGCCCTGGAGCCCGCCTTCGTCGATTGCAGCCGGTGCGGCGCAGGCTAGGCCTGGATGCCGTCCCGGTCCATGAGCATCTCCAGCAGCTTGCGCGGCGACACCGGCATCGAGGTCGGGCGCAGGCCGGTGGCGTTCGCCACCGCGTTGGACACGGCCGCCATCGGCACCACGATCGCGCACTCGCCCACGCCGCGGACACCCAGCGGGTGGCCGGGGTTCGGGACCTCCACGATGATCGTCTCGATCATCGGGACGTCCAGCGTGGTCGGGATGCGGTAGTCCAGCAGGCTGGCGTTCCGCAGCACGCCGGCGTCGTCGTAGACGTACTCCTCCGTCAGCGCCATGCCGATGCCCTGCGAGGCACCGCCCTGGAGCTGCCCCTCCACGTAGTCGCGGTGCAGCGCGTTGCCCGCGTCCTGCACCACCGTGAAGCGGAGCACCGTCACCTTGCCGGTCTCCTCGTCGACCTCAACGTCGACGATGTTGCCGGCGTAGGTCGGGCCGCCCTGGGCGCCCGAGTTGTCGACGTGACCGGAGAGGTAGCCGCCGCTACCGGCCTGCTGGCCGGCCAGCTGCACGAAGGTCATCTCACGCGGCTTCCCGTCCTCGCCGTTCGGGCCGACGATCGTCGCCCGCGAGCGGTCGTAGGAGCAGGCCGAGGCGTCCACGTCCCAGATCTTGGCGGCGCGCTCGACGGCGCGGTCCTTGAGCTGGTTCGCCACCAGGTACGCGCTGGCGGAGATGCCGGCGCCGGTGCCGCTGCCCGCCGTGAGCGAGGTCCAGCCGATCGAGTTCGTGTCGACGATGTTCGGGATCACCGACTCGTACGGGATGCCCAGCACCTCGGCGAACGTCATCGCCTCGGTCGCACGCAGACCGCCGATGTCGACCGCACCGTGGTTCACGGTGACGGAGCCATCCGCGTTCAGCGTGGCGTTCATGCTGTGCGCACCCGCACCGGCGTTCCAGAAGCCGATGGCCACACCGCGGCCGCGGTTCTTGCCGGTCAGCTCAGAGCGGTAGTGCGCGCTGTTCTTGATCGCCTGCATCACCTCGCGGTTGCCGTTCGGGCCAATGATGACACCGTTCGGCCGGCGCGTGCCCTCGCCGGAGGAGTTCTGGATGCGGATGTCGATCGGGTCGATGTCCAGCTTCTCCGCCGTCATGTCGACCAGCGACTCAATGGCGAAGTTCGGCTGCGGCACACCCGGGGCGCGGTAGGCCGCGTTGCGCGGGCGGTTCACCAGGACGTCGTAGCCGTCCATCAGCACGTTGTCGATCTTGTACTGGCCCAGCGAGGTGTTCAGGCCACCGCCCACGCTGGAGCCGGGGAAGCCACCGGCCTCGTACGCGATCCACATCTGGAACGCGGTGAACGTGCCGTCCTTCTTCGTGCCCAGCTTCGCGCGGATCCACGTACCAGAGGTCGGGCCGGAGGCCTCGATGACCTCTTCGCGGGTCATGGTCAGCTTGACCGGCTTGCCGGCCTTCTTCGCCAGCATCGCCGCGATCGGCTCGCAGTAGATGCGGTTCTTGCCACCGAAGCCGCCACCGATCTCCATCGGCACCGCACGGATGCGGGAGGCGGGCATCTTCAGGATCGTCGCCAGCGGGTCGCGCACGATCTGGAACGAACCCTGCGAGGACGAGTAGATGACGAGCGAGCCGTCGTTCTGCCAGTCCGCCGTCGCGGTGTGCGGCTCAATGTAGCCCTGGTGCGCGGTGGAGGTGTGGAACTCATCCTCCACGATCACGTCGGCCTCGGCGAAGCCCGCTTCCACGTCACCGGTCGCGACCTGCAGGTGCGCGGCGACGTTGCTGTCGCGGTCCTCGGCCTTGCCGCCGGTCGGCTCCGCAGTGCGCATGCCCGGGTGCAGGATCGGCGCGTCCGGCGCCATCGCGCGCTCGGCCGTCAGCACCGGCGGCAGCACCTCGTACTCAACCTCGATGAGGTCGAGCGCGTCCTCCGCGATGTGGATGTTCGTCGCGGCGACCGCAGCCACGGGGTGGCCGTAGTACAGCGCCTTGTCGACGGCGATGAAGTTGCCGATGAGGAACTTCCGAGGCGACGCGCCCATGCCGGCGCCGGACATCTCCATCGTGACGTCCGGGAAGTCGGCCGCCGTCACAACCGCCTCGACGCCCGGGAGCGCCAGGGCCTTCGACACATCGATCTTCTTGATGATCGCGTGCGCGTGCGGGCTCTTCTTCAGACGAGCGAACAGCATCCGAGGCAGGTGCACGTCGGCGCCGTAGTTCGCGCGACCCGTCACCTTGTCGATGCCGTCGGGCCGTACCGGGCTGGTGCCGAAAATCTGCTTCGGCTCGAGCGTGGAAGTCATGACCACCCCTTTCCCTGTGGGTTCGCCGGAGAGTATAGCGCTGCCTCACGCTCTCGGTAGGGGGACGTTCGGCCTGAGTTTCCGGCATCGAGGTCGCCGACCGCCCGCCCCGCTGGCGTCGAGGGCCCCACTCCGGCACGCTGGAGGCATGAGACCGGGGCTGGGCAGCGGCGAGGCGATCGGGGCGCTCCTCCAGGGGGCGATCCCCGGACGCTGCCCGGCCTGCCGCCGCCACTCGATGTTCCGGGGCTGGATCGACCTGTACGAGCGCTGTCCCGTCTGCGGCGTCCGCTATGCGGTGGAGTCCGGAGCGTGGCTGGGCGCCATCGCCGTCGGCTATGGCATCGCCGCCCTGGTCGCCGTCGCGCTGACCGTCATCGAGGTGCTCGCGCACCCGATCGCCAGTGCCGGCCTCGACCCCATCTGGACGATAACGATCGCGGGGATCGCCTCGACCGTGCTCGCGTATCGGCCGGCGAAGGGGCTGTGGTTCGCGCTGCTCTGGGTCTACGGGTTCACAGAGGACGCGAAGCCGGGCGACTGAGGCGCACCGTTGCCGTCGCCCACCCGAGGCTGCAGGCCGCCCGGGCCGGGGGAGAGTTCCAGGATCCGCCACTTGTAGCGGCCGGGGATCTCCTTCACCACCTTCGCCCACGGCCGCTGGCCCTCCCAGAGCCCCGGCCACTCCATCAGCAGCGTCGAGCGCGTCTTCACGTCATAGATCGGCTCCGGGACGATCACGTAGTGCGCGTGGAGCCACGGCTCCGGCAGCACGTCCATCAGGTACCGCGTGTCCGTCGAGGTGACGAACCGCTCGATGTGCTGCGTGTAGAGCAGCAGCGGCCCGCCCGGGTTCGCCACGTCTAGCAGGATCAGCTTGTCCGCCGGGATCTGGTTCACCTCGGCGGCAACCGCCTTCCACTCGCGCACGAGCTCGGATCGCCCGGCGACCGTGCCGAGGTCGGGGGTCGTGAACAGCGCGTTCTGCAGGCGCTCCTCGGCGGTCGGCTCGAACTCGTTGAACTCGTCGTACGTGGCGCGGAACGTCCGCACGTTCGGCGAGAACGCGAGGATCACCACCACCACCCACACCACGACACGGAGCCCCCAGGCGCGCACGCCCGCGATGCCCCACGCCGCCATCACGCACCCCATCGGCCCCAGCCAGTACCAGTACCGCTGGTACGGCGGCAGCGAGCCGAGGTAGCCCGTGATCAGCGCGAACGCCGTGATCGACCAGATGACGCCGAACAGCCCCAGTGTCCGGTAGTCCCGCCTCGATGCCGCCAGCGGGATGAGCAGCGCCGAGACGCCCAGCAGCAGCGGCGAGAAGAACGCCACGCGGTCGAAGAACATGATCACCACACCGGAGATCGAGTGGTACGCGTGGAACACCAGCAGACCCTGCGGCGAGTACGCCGCCAGGTCCTCGCCGGCCAGCCGCGCCGTGTCCGGCGACATCCGCGTCGATCCGGGGCCGTTGAGGAAGTACAGCGGGCTCCCGGCGATCTGCTGGTTGAGAATCACCCACACCAGCAGCGCGAACACCGTCGGCGCGAGGAACGCCCAGCCAGCCGAGGTCATGCGCAGCCGCGCCTCCGCCGCGTTGCCCGCGCCCGGCGTGCGCAGGAAGCCGAGGCCGGGGATGCCCTGGTACATCGTGATCATCAGTGCCGCGGCCATCGCGGCCGTCCAGAACCCCGCCTCGTAGCGGCACATCATGCCGCCCGCGCACGCCAGGCCCGCGTACATCACCGTCGCCGGCTGCGGGTTGTGCAGCCACGCCACGTACGCCCGCAGCGAGGCGAGCAGGAAGAACGCGAGCACCGGCTCGGACAGGCCCGCCGCCGCCGTCTGATAGAAGTACTGGTTCGTCGCCAGCGAGATCGCGAGCAGCGTCGTCACGACGCGGTTCACGCCCAGCGCGCGCAGCGCGCTCGCGAACATCACCACCGCGCCCGCCGCGTACATCGTCCCCATCACGGTCGCCGAGAACGGCGCGAGGCCCAGCGGGCGTAGTAGCGCGATCAGTGGGATGTTCGTGAACGCCGGGATCGGCGGCCACACGAAGCCCAGCGCCGCCAGGTGCGGCTCGCGGCTGAAGATCACCTGGAACGCCTGCACCACGCGCGCCGTGCCGTCGCCGTTCGTCATCCCCAGCACGACCGTCGCGTACCAGCCGTACGACAGCAGCGCCGCCCACGTCATGAAGTACGCGAGCGCCCAGCCGCGCATCCGCCAGAAGCCGGTCATCTGCCGCTCGCCCGCGGCGATCGAGATGAGCTCGACGTCGGTCGGCGTCGTCGACTCCCAGTCGGTGCCCGCGAGGATCTGCCGCTCCGGCGCCGGCAGCATCACCCGGTACGCCCACAGGTGCGTCCCCACGAACGTCACGAGGAACTGCGCGATGCCCGCCACGACCGATCCGACCACCACGCGGTACGCCAGCTCATCGCTGGAGGCGCGCACCAGCAGCGCCACCGCCGCGAACGCGGCCTCGTTCGCCGCCAGTCCCAGCGCGCCCACCACCGCCAGGCGCCGGAACACCGGCCCCTCCAGCAGGATCGCGGAGCGGAACGTGATCGCGGACGCCCACAGGAACGAGGCTCCGGCGCCGCACACCGCGGCACCGAGGTTGAACAGCAGCAGCCCCGGCAGCGTGTCCACCCCGCGCGAGAGGATCGCGACCGCCAGCACCAGCAGCGCGAACGCACCACCGATCATGCTCGCGACCAGGTGCGACCACGCCTGGTACACCAGCGCGGAGCGGTCGAACGTGCGACGGGCGGGCAGGGTGGCCTGCACGCTTCCTCCTGTGTGCTGGCGCGCCCGTCCACGATAGGGCGCGCGCGCCCTTCACGTCTCCGATCCAGCGTCGACATCGGTGGCATCGAGGCACAGGGGGAGGCCGGATATCCCGCCGCGTTTGCGAGCCTCGCCCGTGCGCCCGACACTCGCACGCACGCGAACATCGAGGAGGCTTCGGATGGCCCTGTTCATCAGCAACCAGGACGTGCAGCGCCTGATCACCGTCGCCGAGTGCGTGCCTGTCCTCGACGATCTCTTCCGACAGGAGGCGCGCGGCCTCGTCGAGAACCTGCCGAGACGCCGCATCCGCTTTGAGCAGGGCGGCACCACGCTGATGGGCGGCACCGTCCTCGGCTCCCACGCCCACGCCGTGCGCCACTCCACCGCCACGCTGCTCTACAACACCGAGACCGGCGCGCTCGACGCCGTGATCGAGCCCGGCACGCTCGCCTGGATCCGCACCGGCGCCGCCAGCGGCGTCGCCGCGAAGTACATGTCGCGCGAGGACGCCTCGACCGTCGGCGTGATCGGCACCGGCCGCCAGGCCGAGACGCAGATCGAGGCGATCTGCGCCGTCCGCCCCGTGTCGAAGGTGAAGGTCTACTCCCGTGACGCCGACCGCCGCACGGCCTTCGCTGCGAAGACCGAGGAGCGCCTGCGCATCGAGGTCGTCCCGGTCGGCAGCGCGCAGGAGTGCGTCGCCGACTCCGACATCGTCGTTGCGATCACGACCGCGCGTGAGCCGGTCTTCGATGGCAACGACCTCGATCCCGGCACGCTCGTCGTCGCCGCCGGCTCCAACTCATGGCAGAAGCGCGAGATCGATGAGACGACGATCCGCCGCTCGGCCCTGATCGCGGTCGACAACATGGAGCAGGCGAAGATCGAGTGCGGCGAGCTCATCTGGGCCGCCGAGCGCGGCGCCTTCCGCTGGGGACAGGCCGTCGAGCTGCACCAGGTGGTGAGCGGCCACGTCCCCGGCCGCCCCTCGGACGACGCGATCACGCTGTTCGAGAGCCAGGGCATCGGCATCGAAGATGCTGCCGCCAGCGCCTACATCCTCAAGAAGGCGCGCGAGCAGGGCATCGGAGTCGAGCTGCCGTTCTAGGCGGCGCTGCGAGGGCTGACGCGGCTCAGCGGATGCCGCGTCCGCCGTCCAGCTGGAACGTCTGCCCCGTGATGTAGCTCGCTGCGTCCGAGGCGAGGTAGACGGCCATCAGCCCGACCTCGCGCACCCGCCCGAAGCGGCGCAGCGGAATGTTCCCGGCGCCGTGCTCCTCGCGGGCGCGCCACTCCTCCTCGGTCAGCTGCTCCGGGTCGGGGAACTGGCCGGGCGCGATCCCGTTCACGCGCACGCTCGGGGCCCACTCCAGCGCCACCGCCTCCGTGAAGCGCGTGAGGCCGGTCTTCGCCGCCGCGTAGGCGGACATGTTCGCCGTCGCGCGGAACGCGGCGAACGAGGAGATGTTGATCGCGCACCCGCTGCCCTGCGCCAGCAGCGTCGGCCCGAAGACGTGACAGCCGACGAACGCCTGCGTCAGGTTGAGGTCGACGACGCGGTGCCACTCGGTCTCCGCCATCACGCGACCCTCGCCGCTCGGCGCCTGCGCGACCGCGCCGGGAATCGAGTCGCCCACGCAGTTCACGAGGACGTCCAGCCCGCCCAGGTCGGCCAGCACACGATCGCGGATCGCCTCGGTCGCCGCGACGCTGGTGCCGTCGGCGGCGTACCCGAAGCCGCGCCGTCCCAGCGCCTGCACCTCGGCGGCGACCTTCGCGGCGTTCGTCTCCCCCAGGCTCGTGACCGCCACGTCCGCGCCCGCCTCGGCCATCGCGAGCGCGATGCCGCGGCCGATGCCGCGCCCCGCGCCCGTGATCAGCACGCGCCGTCCGGTGACGTCGAAGTCGGGGAGTGCCATTGATGGAGCCTTTCCAGTCGCTACGAGCAGCGACCGACGAGTGCGGTGCCGGCCGGGATGCCTTCCTCGAAGACGTTGTCCCACGCGGCGTTCACCACCGCGACCGTTGCGGCGGGAATATACGTGACGAACTTGCCGTCCTGCGAGGCCCAGAACACCGCCGTTGCCTTCGGGCAGCCGGACGCGGCGAACAGCTCTTCCTTGGATCCGCCGCCGTACACGACCAGCCCCACGCCGCCGCCGGCCGGGATCGAGCCGCCCACGATCTTCCCGGTCGTGGAGGGTGCCGCCGGCGGGGCCACCTCGGCGACCGCGCCGGGCGAGGTCGAGGCGGTCGTGCCCCCTGATGTCGGGGACACACCGCGCAAGTACTGCTCCACCGCCCAGCCGCTGGTGCCGCTGGGCGCGGAGATGCGCAGCCACTTGTAGCCGTCCGCCTCCGCCGCGCCGCCCGCGATCGTGAGCGAGGCGCCCGTCGGCATGCACGTGAGCGTCGCGCCGCTCAGCGCCGGCACCGAGCGCACGCGCAGGCAGTCACCGTCGGCGGCGACCACCGCCTGCGCTCCCGGCGTCAGCGGCACCGGCGCGATCGCCGTCCCGCCGCTCCCGCTCGAGGCCCCGGGCGGCACGATGCCGCCCGCCGGCACCGGCGTGTCGATCAGGTGGTACGCGTGGATCGAGATGTACGGGTAGCGCAGCGCGATCGTGCGCGGCTCGTAGTCGCGCACCCGCACCATGCCGTCGTACGACGCGTTCGAGTCGACGACGCGGAACTTCCCGCCGCCGTAGTTCTCCATCACCAGCGCCGTGTGCATGCCCGGATAGTCCGCACTGGGCGAGGTGTTGCGGTCGTCGATGAGCTGGATGATGTCGCCCGCCTGCGCCGCGGCCAGCGTGACCTCGACGGCGCCCGCTTGCAGGTAGCCCAGGCGGTAGTCGGATCCGATCGACTTGCCCAGCACCGTCTTCACGACGCGCTGCACGAACGGGAAGCACTCGCCCTCGAACTTGCCGAGCGAGGCGAGTGCGGTGCTGGTGAGGGCGGCGGCGGCGGAGGGGCCGTTCACGGTCGTGGCGGCATCGGCGCGCCCGGCGGGCGCGACCACCAGCCCGAACGCCAGCGCGCACACGGCGGCGGCAACGAGGAGAGGCATGCGGAGGCTCATACGTCCCTGCTGTCTCACCCCGCCAAGAGCGCGACTGCGCGAATCAGCGTACACAGTTATCGCGCTCTACGTCACCCCTGAACGTGATTGCGACATAACGTTGCGCCACGGGCTGCGAGGCGCAACGGCGCGCTAGCGCAGCGCGATCAGCCCGGAGTCGCCCGCCACCAGGTACGTCCCCGCCGAGGTCACGGCTGCCGAGCGCAGCCCCGCGTCACGCATCGGCCGCTTCGCGACCTCGGTGCCGGTCGCCGGGTCGAGCAGCAGCAGGGCGTCGCGCTGCACCAGCAGCACACCCGCCGCGGTCGTGACCGGCGCCGAGGCGACCGGGCCGACCTTCGCCTCCCACCGCACCTCGCCGCTCGCGAGGTCGAGCGCGCGCACACCGCCGGTCGTGCTCGCCGTGATCAGCGCCCCGTCGGCGATCGTCGGCGCGAGCGTTCCGCGCTCCGTCGGCTGCACCCAGTGCCGAGGCTGCGGTGGCGGCGCCGGCGCCATGCCGAAGATCCACAACTGCCCCCACGCCGTGCGCCAGAACTCCCACCACGGCCGCCGCTGGTCGAAGCCGAACGCCACGATGCGATCAGAACCGACGATGAACCCCCGGCTGCCCTCGACCGCCACGTGCTCCGGGCTCGGCATCGAGTAGTAGAACAGCTGCTCACCGGTGGCGCGGTCGAACAGGAGCGCGCGCCGGTAGGAGAGCTGCAGCACGTGCGCCGGTGTCACCGCTGGCTGCGCCTGCGCGCTCACCCGGTTGTCGGTGTCCTGCCGCCACAGCACCGTGCCGGTCTCCGCGTCCAGCCCGGTCAGCCGCCCCAGCGCCGACCCGAACACCACGCCGCGGTCGACGACGACCGAGGAGAAGTAGGTCGGCCCGTCGCCGCCCTTCCACAGCTGCTTCCCGTCCGCCGCGTTGAGCGCCAGCACGCTGCCTTCGCGCAGCGTCACGTACACCCGGTCGCCCACGACCGTCGGCGCGGCGTCCAGTTGCCCACCGATCGGAATGCGCCACACCTCGCGCCCGTCCTCGCGCGCGAACGCCAGGAGCGCGCCCGCGATGCCGAGGTACACGCGCTGCTCATCAACGACCGGCGGCGTGGTGATCCGCTCGCTGGTGGTGACGCGCCAGCGCTCTGGCGCCGCAAGGTCGGGACGTGCCGAGGTCGTGCGCTGCAGCTGCGCGTTCCCCGCGACGGATGGCCAGCGGCTCGCGTCCTCGGTCGGGGGCACCAGCGTCCGCGCGGGCGTGGAGGGCAGCGGGAGCGGGGTCACCGGCATGAACCACTGCACCCAGATGAACGCCGCGACCAGCGCCACGCTCCCCGCCGCGATCGACGCGAGGCGGATGCGCCGTCGTCGCTGCCCTGCGCGGTACGCCACCTCGCGTGCCGCCAGGCCGCCGCGGTCTGCCTGCCCACCCTCGATCGATCGCAGGCACGTCCCGCAGATCTTCGCAGTCGAGGCCACGGCGTGGCCGCAGTAGGGGCACACCGTCGAGGCGTTGGGGGCGCTGTCCGTGCTCAATCGCGATCCTCTCGCGCGCGGTTCGTCCCTGGGGCGATCCCTACGGGATGTGATCGTACGCGGGAATCGTTAAGAACTCCTCGAAGTCGTCCGCCAGCGCCACCTGCTCGAACAGCCGCCGCGCGTCGGCGTACGTCGCGGCGTCGCCCAGCTTCGCGATCTCCTCGTCCAGCATGCGGCGGACGAGGTCGGCGGTGATCGCCGTGCCGTCCTCCAGCGTCACGCCGTTGTGGATCCACTGCCACACCTGCGACCGCGCGATCTCGGCCGTCGCGGCGTCCTCCATGAGGTTGAAGATCGCCACCGCGCCCAGCCCGCCGAGCCACGCCTGCAGGTACTGCACCCCGACCGAGACGTCGTTGCGCACGCCCGCCTCGGTGACCGCGCCCGGTGTCGCGGCGACCGAGAGGATGTCCGCCGCCGTGATGCGCACGTCGTCGCGCAGCCGGTCGAGCTGGTTGGGCCGCGCCCCCAGCACCGCGTCGAACTCCTCGAAGCAGATCGAGACGAGGTCGGGGTGCGCCACCCACGATCCGTCGAAGCCATCGCCTGCCTCGCGCCGCTTGTCGGCGCGCACGCGCTCCAGCGCCGCGTCGTTCACCTCCGGGTCGCGACGGTTCGGGATGAACGCCGACATCCCGCCGATCGCGTGTGCGCCGCGCTTGTGGCAGGTCGCGACCAGCAGCTCCGTGTACGCGCGCATGAACGGCACCGTCATCGTCACCGTGTTCCGATCCGGCAGCACGAAGTCGCGCCCGCGCGTCCGCAGCTTCTTGATCAGGCTGAAGATGAAGTCCCACCGCCCGGCATTGAGGCCCGCGCTGTGCTCCCGCAGCTCGTAGAGGATCTCCTCCATCTCGAACGCTGCCGGGTACGTCTCGATCAGCACGGTCGCGCGGATCGTGCCGCGCGGGATGCCGAGCGTGTCCTGCGCGAGGTTGAACACGTCGTTCCAGAGCCGGGCTTCGAGGTGGCTCTCCATCTTCGGCAGGTAGAAGTACGGCCCCTTGCCCTTCGCGATCTGCCGCTGCGCGCAGTGGAGGAAGTACAGCGCGAAGTCGAACAGCGAGGCCGATATCGGCGCGCCGTCCACCAGCAGGTGCTTCTCCACGAGGTGCCACCCGCGAGGCCGCACGACGATCGTCGCGAGCTCCGCGTCCGGCCGCAGCGCGTAGGCGCGACCCTCGGCCGTCGTGAAGTCGATCGTGCGGTCGAGGGCGTCCATGAGGTGCAGGTGGCCGCGCACCATGTTCTCTCAGAACGGCGCGTTCGCATCCTCGAAGTCCGCGAGCCAGACGCGCGCGCCGGAGTTGAGCGCGTTGATCGTCATCCGCTGCTCGGTCGGCCCCGTGATCTCGACGCGCCGATCCTCGAGCCCCGGCGCGGGCGGCACGACCTTCCAGTCACCCGCGCGCACCGCCGCCGTCTCCGGCAGGAAGTCGAGGTTTGCGCCCGCCGAGATCGCGGCCTGCCGCACCGCGCGCGCCGCCAGCAGCTCCCGCCGCCGCGCCCCGAACGTCGACTCCAGCAGCCCCAGGAACCGCAGCGCTTCCGGCGTCAGCACCTCCTCGAATCGCTCCAACGTGGGGCCGGCGACGTGGACGACTGGCTCGGGCATGGCAGACTCCTTGCTACGACGGCCGTGATGGTAGCCGAATCAGCCACCGCCCGCCGTCCGATGCGCTACGGTGCCTTCGAGGGGGTGCGCGATGGAGCTGTACGAGGCGATCCGGGGCCGCCGCGATCTGGAGGCATCCGCGCCGGAAGCGCCGTCACGCGAAGTGATCGAACGACTCCTCGATGCCGCGACCTGGGCGCCGAACCACCGCCACACCGAGCCGTGGCGCTTCCACGTGCTCGCGGGCACCGGCCGCGACGCCATCGCCGACGCGATCGCCGCATGGGCCGCCGCGAACGCCATGCCCGAGGGCATCGGCACCTCCGCGCGCTCCAAGCTGCTGCGCGCGCCCGTCGCGCTGTTCGTCACGCAGATCGCCGCCGACACCGCTGAGCGTGAGCGCGAGGACTACGCCGCCTGCTGGTGCGCGCTGCAGAACCTGCTGCTCGCCGCCCACGCCGAGGGCCTGGCGGCGCACCTCAGCACCGGCGGCATCCTGACGTACGAGGCGACCCGCACGCACCTCGGTCTCGCGCCGGGGGAGCAGGTGGTCTCGCTCGTGAACATCGGTCTGCCGCGCGCCGATGCCCCCGCGAAGGTGGGCGCGCGCAACGCGCCGGTCGTGCGCTGGGACTGGCGCTAGCCCTCGGTCGCCTCGCGCAGCGACGAGTAGGGGAGGAACAGCTGCGGGTTGTCGCCCGTGAGCAGCGCGGCGAGCTCTGGGCTCGGCTGGCCGAGCAGCTCGCCGCTCACCGTCCCCGTCGCGAGGATCGGCTCCATGAACGCGGCGAGGTGCTGGCTGTGCTCGATGAGCGCCGCCGAGTCGGTGAACCGCTCGATCACCATCGCCTGCGACTCATCGGCGTTGAAGTAGGTGTCGTACTGCAGCGTGCCGATGTCCTGCGCGCGCACGACCGCCATGCACTCCGCCGAGATGCGCTTGAACGCCTCCACGCTCGCCGCGTCGTGGAACGTGAAGCGCACGACCCCCGTGAGCTCACCCATCGCTGGCCTCCACTCGAGGATCGTCGTCGCGCACGACCGTCATGCGATACCACGTGCAGCGCGGCAGCGCGCCCGTCAGCAGCGGCACCTCGCCCAGCTCCGCCACGTCACGGTCGAGGCCGATCACGTGCACCGGGAACTCCGCGCAGACGCTCGGGCGCTCCAGCGTGTGCCGACCGCACAGCCCGCGCCCGTCCTCCTGCTCGCGGAACGCGGAGCAGCGGAAGAGCGTCGGCAGGAACTCCGAGGCGTCGTCCGGCTGCCACGCGCGGTCGCGCCAGCCGTCGCCGCCCTCGATGCGCTCGATCGGGATGATCAGCGGCTCCCCGCCGGTCATCGAGGCGAAGCCGTCCTCCGGCAGTGCGCTCCACGCCCAGTAGCCGTCGGTGCGCCGCGTGTCGCAGCAGTCGCCGCAGCCGTTGCACTCCAGCGCGCGCGCCTGCGCGAGCGTCACGAAGCGCAGCGGCGGCACCGCCGAGGCTGATGTGGGGTCGATAGCGTCCGGCATGCCTCGATCGTACTCGCTGCTGCGCCTGCGGCTCAGCCGAGCTCGATGCGCTCGTCGTACTGCGCGACGACTGCGTCCATCCCGTGCCCGCGCATCAGCGCCGCCAGCGAGTGCGATGCGTGCTCCTCGCCGTGGACGATGAACGCCTGCCGGGGAGGCGGCTGTACGTTGAGCAGCCACGCCTCCAGCTCGCTCCGATCGGCGTGTGCGGAGAACGCCTCCATCTGCGCGATGCGCGCCGCGACGTCGTGGTTCTCGCCCAGGATGCGCACCGGGTTGTCGCCGTCGACGATGTGCCGCCCCAGCGTCCCCTCCGCCTGGTAGCCCACGAACAGGATCGTGCTCTCGCGCCGGCCGATGTTCGTCACCAGGTGGTGCTTGATCCGCCCGCCGTTACACATCCCCGCGCCCGCGATGATGATCGAGGAGCCGCGAATCTGGTTCAGCGACTTCGACTCCTCGATCCCGCGCACGTACGTCAGCCCTGGGAAGTCGAACGGCGAGTGGCGCCCGCGGAACTCGCGCTGCGCCTCCTCGTCCAGCTCGTAGACGTGGTGCCGGAACAGCTGCGTGATCGAGGTCGCCATGGGGCTGTCGACGAAGGTGCGCAGCGCCGGGATGCGCCGCTGGTCGCGCAGCCGCTTCAGGTAGTACAGCACCTCCTGCGCGCGCTCCAGCGCGAACGCGGGGATCACGATGTTCCCGCCCGCGTCGACCGTGTCGTTGATGATCCCCGCGAACTCCTCCTCGATGCCATCGAGGTCTTCGTGCTCGCGGTCGCCGTAGGTGGACTCCACCACCACGAAGTCGGTCGGCGGCATGGCCTCCGGGTCGCGCAGCAGCGGCATCCCCGGCCGCCCGATGTCGCCCGAGAACACGATGCTGCGCCCGTCGCGGCCGCCCCACCGCACCTCGACGGTCGCCGAGCCCAGGACGTGGCCCGCGTCGCGGAACTGCACGGTCACGTCGTCCGCCAGCTTCAGGATCTGGTGGTACGGCGTGGGGACGAAGTACTGGCTCACCTTCCGCGCGTCGCGAGCGGTGTAGAGCGGCCGGTCGTCGTTGCGCCCGCGTCGTCCCTCGCGCTGGTGACGGCGGCGCTTGAAGGCGGCGTCCTCCTCCTGGATGCGACCCGCGTCCAGCAGCAGGATGTTGGTGACGTCGGCGGTCGCGGGCGTGCAGTAGATCGGTCCGCGAAAGCCGTCCCGCACGAGCTTCGGCAGCAGGCCGCTGTGGTCGAGGTGCGCGTGTGTCAGCAGCACCGCGTCGATGTTCTCGGGTGGCACCGCGAACGGCTCCCAGTTGCGTCCCGCGAAATCGCGTTCCTGGTGCATCCCGCAGTCGATCAGCAGCCGCAGGCCGCCGACTTCCAGGATGTACTGGGAGCCGGTGACGTTCCCCGCCGCTCCCGCGAACTGCAGCGTTGCCATGCATGCCTCCTCGCCCGCGTGCGCGCACGCACGAGGCTTGGTTGCAGTATCGCCTCAGGCTCCGGTGCGGCATACCGATTGACCGCGCACCGCCCGCACGACACCGTGGAATGACGCGCCCGCACCCGCCGCTCAGGAGGCCGCGATGGTTCTGCAGATTCCCGACCCGCCCCCGGCCGCGCCGGAGAACGGCAATGGGCGCGTTCCGGAGCGGCTGTTCTTCTCCGGCCCACAGCAGCGTTTCTCGGAGCTGTCGTGGGCGGTGCGCGTCTTCATCGAGTTCATTCGCGGCTTCCGCACGCTCCACTTCGTTGGGCCGTGCGTGACGGTGTTCGGCTCCGCACGCTACCGCGAGGCGCACCCGTACTACGCGCTGGCACGCGAGGCGGGCGCGGCGATGGCGAACCTGGGCTTCACGGTCATGACCGGTGGCGGCCCCGGGCTGATGGAGGCTGCGAACCGCGGTGCGAAGGAGGCCGGTGGTCGCTCCATCGGCTGCAACATCACGCTCCCCACGGAGCAGGCGCCGAACGTCTACCTCGACACGTGGATCGAGTTCCAGCACTTCTTCGTGCGCAAGGTCATGCTGGTGAAGTACTCGTACGCGTTCGTCGTGCTGCCGGGCGGCTTCGGCACGCTCGATGAAGCGTTCGAGGCGGCGACGCTCGTGCAGACCGGCAAGATCCGCGACTTCCCCGTCGTCTTCCTCGGCACTGAGTACTGGGAGCCGATGCGCGCGCTCATCCGCGACCGCCTGATCCCGGAGGGCACGATCACGCAGCGCGACGCCGACCGTTTGCTCTTCACCGACAGCATCGAGGAGGCGACCCGCGCGATCCGCGAGGCGGCGGTCACGCGCTTCGGCATGACCTACGGCCCGCCCCCGCCCGAGGTGCGCCCGCGTCGCCGCTGGTGGCTGTTCGAGTAGCTGCAACCCCGCACTGGCACGCGGAGTGATGTTTCACGTGAAACGGCGTGAAACATCGCGTGTCGGCTAACGCGCGTCGAGGGCTGCGCGGGCGCGCTCCGGCCAGTTCACCGTCGTGCCCCACGCACCGCTCGCGGCAGCGGTGCGCAGGTCATCCTCGTTGCGCACGCCCCACGCGCGCACCCGCAGGTCGGCTGCTGAGGCCGCCTCGACCGCTTCGCGCGTGAGCGTGTCGGCGCGCGGGCAGATCTCGGCGAGCCCGAGCGTGCGGCAGAGGTCGAGGTCGTCCTTGGTGATGCGTGTGAGCAGCCAGCCGTGCGGCACCGCCGGCAGCAGCCGCCGTGAGCGGTGCAGCTGCTCCACGTGGAACGAGGTCAGCGTCAGCCCCGGCACCTCGTCCGGGCCGGTCGAGGCGTCCCACCCATGCTCGCGGAGCGCCCCGACTACGACGGCGGCGAGCTCCTGCTCCGTCGACTTCAGCTCCAGGTGCAGCCGTGCCCGACCGGCGGTGCGCGTCAGCACCTCGTCGAGGCTCGGCACGCGCTCGGTCGCGAACCGTGCCGGGTCGTCGCCGAAGCGCGCGCCTGCCGAGAGCGCGCGCACCTGCTCGAACGTGTGCTGGCGCAGCAGCCCCGTCCCGTCCGTGGTGCGGTCGAGGCGGCCGTCGTGGATGACCACCGGCACGCCGTCGCTCGTGAGCTGCACGTCCAGCTCCAGGTGCGCGTACCCCCGCTCCAGCGCGAGGTCGAACGCCGCCAGCGTGTTCTCCGGCGCCAGGTCGGAGTAGCCGCGATGGGCGATCAGCGTGAACGGCGCGGTCGAGGAAGGCGAGGTTGGCATGGCGGCATCCTCATCGGCGGGCGGGCTGCGATAATCCTACGCATGAACCGAGCCGACCTGCGTGCCCTCCTTGCTGCCCGCCCCGCGCGCCTCGCGCCGATGGCGGCGTACACGAACCTGCCGTTCCGCCTGATCGCCGTCGAGTGCGGCTCCGGCTTCGTGACGAACGAGGAGATCGACGCCGAGGCGCTGGTGCGCAACCGCAACAGCGCGCGCACCGAGCTGATGATGGAGCGCGACCCCGCCGAGGGCATCGTCGCGATGCAGCTCCTCGGCAACCGCGTGGAGACGCTCGTCCCCGCCGCGATCGAGCTGGTCGAGGCGGGCGCGGAGATCATCGACCTCAACATGGGCTGCCCGGTGCCGAAGATCGTGCGGCAGGGCAAGGGCGCGGCGCTCATGCGCGATATCGCCTCGACCGCGACGCTGCTCTCGGCGCTGCGTGCCGCCGTCGATGTCCCGCTCACGATCAAGATTCGCGGCGGCTGGAACGACCACGAGTTGAACGCCGTCGAGGTCGCGCGCATGGCGCAGGACGTCGGCGTCGACGCGATCACGGTGCATCCTCGGACGCGGATGATGCGCTTCGGGGGCCGCGCGCCGTGGGATCTCATCGGCGACGTCGTGCGCGCGGTCGACATCCCCGTCACCGGCAACGGCGACGTGACCTCGCTGGACGAGGCGCGGCGGATGATCGCGGAGACCGGCTGTGTCTCCGTGATGGTCGGCCGCGGCGCGATGGGCAAGCCGTGGATCTTCGACGAGGCGTACGAGGCGCTCGATGCCGACGCGCAGGCCGCCTACCGCGAGCGTGTCGTCTGGCGCCACCTCGACCTGATCGAGGAGCGCATCCCGCCGCACCCGGCGCTGGTGCAGATGAAGAAGCACCTGGGCCACTACATGGCGGGGCGCGACAACTCTCGCGCGCTCCGGGCGCAGGTCTTCCAGCTCCCCGACATCGAGAGCGTGCGAGCGCTGGCGCGGGAGTACTTCGCGGAGGCGCGCATTCCCTCGGCGGCTGGGGCGGGCGCCTAGCGCGCCTCGCGCGTCACGGCTCGCGGGCGACGATGGCGCCATCGGCACAGAGCGCCGCGATCGCCGCCTCGTCCAGGCCGAGGTCGTCGCGCAGCACCTCGCGCGTGTGCGCGCCGAGCGCGGGCGCGAGGCGCTGCGGCACCTGCGAGCCCGACATGCGCAGCGGATTCCCGAGCAGCGTTACCGGCCCGACCGAGGGGTGCTCCAGCGTCTGCACGAAGCCGCGCGCCTGCAGGTGCGGGTCACGGAACACGTCCACGGTGTCGAACACCGCGCTGCACGGCACGCCCGCCGGGCCGAGCACGCCCATCACCTCGAACTTCGTGCGCTCACGGGTCCAGGCGGCGATGCCCTCGTACAGCTCGGCGCGGTGCGCCGCGCGCGCCTCGGCGGTGGCGAAGCGCGGGTCGAGCGCCCACTCGGCGTGGCCGAGGGCGCCGCAGAGCGCGTCCCACATCTGGGTGGTGGTGACCATGATGAACGCCCAGTCGTTTGGCCCGCCGCCCTTGCACGGGTAGGTCGAGGTCGGCGGGTTGCCCTGGTCGATGCCCTGCCGCGGCGCGGGCTCGGTGCCCCAGGTGCGCAGGCCCAGCGTGCGCGTGAACGCCGTCACCGCCTCCTGCATCGACACCTCGATCAGCTGGCCCTCGCCGGTGCGCTGGCGCTGGACGTAGGCGGCGGTGATCGCCAGCGCCATCTGCATGCCCGCGCCGCTGTCCGCGAACGTCGGGCCGGGGTGCATCGGCGGGCCGTCCGGGGAGCCGGTCACGGAGAACGTGCCCGCCGCCGCCTGCGCCACCCAGTCGTAGGAGTTGTAGCCCGCGTACGGCCCGCTGAGGCCGAAGCCCTTGATGCGTCCGTAGATGAGGCCGGGGTTGCGGTCGCGCAGCACCTCGTAGCCGAGGTCGAACGCCTCGATCACGCCGGGGCCGTAGTTCTCGACGAACACATCGAACCGCTCGACCAGGTCGAGCAGCACCTCGCGGCCGCGCGGGCGCTTGAGGTTCAGGACGATGCCGCGCTTGTTGCCGTTGTAGTTGAGGAAGTACTGCGTCGGGTCGGTGCCGGTGGCGACGCCTCGGCCGGGGTCGCCGCTGGGCGACTCGATCTTCACCACGTCCGCACCCAACCAGGCGAGCCACTGGGTGCAGGAGGTGCCGGCCTCGTACTGCGTCATATCGAGGACGCGCATGCCGTCCAGCGCGGGCATCGGCGTGCTCCTTCGCGCGCGGCCGTGCGGCCGAGGCGAGCGGGGAGAGCCGCATCCTACACCGACCGCCTCCTGCGTGAGCGTGCGGGCGTGCGATGCCCGCCAAACCACCCGACGAGGCCGCCGAGGAAGCGCATGCGTCGGCGCGCGAGCCGCGCGAGCACGCGCTCCGGGTCGAGCATCGGCTCGATCGCGTGGGGGAGCGTGCGGCGTGGCGCCAGCCAGTAGATCGCGGTGCCCACGGCGATCACCGCCGCGCCGGTCAGCTGCTGTGAGGGCGAGGACGCGAGCAGGAGCCCGCCTGCGACCAGCACGCCCAGCACCGGCAGTCCTCGGCGTGGCAGCGAGTGCTGCGCGTGGTCACGGCGCCGCAGCACGAGCAGCGCGAGCGCGCACAGCAGGAACGAGAGCGCGAGGTTCACCACGGCGAAGCCGATCAGCGTCGGGATGCGGTTGACGAAGGTGAGTGCTGCGGCGATCGCGCTCTGCACGATCAGCGCCACCCACGGCGTTCCGAAGCGCGCGTGCAGCGAGGCGAGCGGGTGTGGCAGCAGCCCATCCGCCGCCATCGCATATGCGAGGCGAGAGGAGCCGAGCATGTCCGACTCGTCGGAGCCGGAGACGGAGACCATCGCGCCGGCAGACATGAGCGTGGCGCCCAGCCCACCGAACAGCACGGTGCCCGCTGCCGCGAGCGGGACGGCGCTGCGCGCCAGCTCCTCGTGGGGAACCAGCGCGTACACGACGAGGTTCGTCGAGAGGTAGAAGAGCGTGACGATGCCCATCCCGGCCGCGAGCGCGCGCGGGATCGTGCGGTCGGCGTGCGCGACCTCGCCTGCGGGGACGGTCGAGAGCTCGAAGCCGGCGTACGCCCAGACGATGAGCACCAGCGACTCCGTGAAGTGCGCGAAGCCGAACGGCGCGAACGGCGTGAAGCGATCGACGACCTCGGCGGGGTGGAGCGCGGCGTAGCCGAACCCGGCCACAACCATCACCAGCAGCGGCGCAAGCTTCAGCAGCGTGAGCGCGTCGTTCACCCGGCCGGCCGTCCGCACGCTCCACACGTTGATCGCGGTGAGGACGGCCAGGAACGTGATGCGCACCACGTGCGTCTCGACGTCGCCGAGCTGTGCGAATGCGCCGAGGTAGTTCGTGAAGGCGATCGCGAACACCGGGAGGGCGGTGAGCTCCGCGATCCACATCGACCAGCCGGCCAGGAAGCCGGGGAAGCGTCCGAAGGCCGTGGAGACGTAGGCGTACGGCCCGCCGACCGAGGGGACGAGGCGTGCGCACTCGGCGAGGTTGAGCGCGAGGATCGTGGCGAGCACGCCTGCGGCCACCCACGCGAGGATGCTGGCCGGCCCCAGCAAGCCGGCGGTGATGGCGGATGCCACGTAGATGTCTGCGCCGACGATCGCGCCGACGGTGATGTTCGTCACGTCGAAGAAGGTCAGGTCGCGTCGGAACGCCATGGGGAGCCTCTGGGCTCGATGGTAGGCCTCGACAGCGCTCGTAGGGGCCTGTCGGTGGTGGGGGAGACGCATTACGCCGGGTTGGCCCTATACTGCCCGCTACGAGCGACGACCCGGCGTGTTGGCTGTGGTCGGCTGCTGACCCCAGCCGCCTGTGTAAGGATTGCTCTCCCCATGGCCCAGACATCAGACGTGAACGTGAGGCAGCTGACGCCGTTGATCTCCCCCGACGACCTGGAGCGCGAGCTTCCGATCTCGCCCGCAGCTGCGGAGACCGTCCTGCGCGGGCGCGGGGCGATCCGCGCCATCCTGAACGGCGAAGACCCGCGGATGATCATGATCGTCGGCCCCTGCTCGATCCATGACGAGGCGTCGTCGATCGAGTACGCGGAGCGCCTCGCGAAGGTCTCGAAGGAGCTCGAGGACCGGCTGGTCGTCGTGATGCGCGTCTACTTCGAGAAGCCGCGCACGACGGTCGGCTGGAAGGGCATGCTCAACGACCCGCGCCTGGACGGCACGTTCGACATCGAGGAGGGGCTGCGCACGGCGCGGCGCCTGCTGCTGAAGGTGAACGAGCTGGGGCTGCCGGCCGCGACCGAGTTCCTGGACCCGATCGTCCCGCAGTACCTCGGCGGGCTCATCTCGTGGGTCGCGATCGGCGCGCGCACGACGGAGAGCCAGACGCACCGCGAGATGTCGAGCGGGCTGAGCATGCCGGTCGGCTTCAAGAACGGCACCAGCGGCGACATCGACATCGCGGTGGCCGCGATGATCTCCTCGGGCAACCCGCACGCGTTCCTCGGCATCGACGGGTCGGGCAAGGTGTGCGTCGTGCACACGACCGGCAACCCGGGCGGCCATGTGGTGCTGCGCGGCGGCAGCGACGGCCCGAACTACGATGACGCGAGCGTACGTGACGCGCAGGCGCGGCTGACGAAGGCCGGGGTGTCGCCTCGACTGATCGTCGATTGCAGCCACGCGAACTCCGCGAAGAACCACAACAACCAGCCGATCGCGTTCCGCGACGTCATCAAGCAGCGCGAGGCGGGGAACGCCGACATCGTGGGGCTGATGCTGGAGAGCCACCTGAACCCGGGCAGCCAGTCGCTGGGCAAGGACCCCGCGGCGCTGCAGTACGGCGTCTCGATCACCGATGCGTGCATCGGGTGGGATGACACTGCGACGCTGCTGCGCGAGGCGGCGGGGGCGCTGCCCGTCGGCGGCTAGCACACCGTTGCACCTCGAACGAGGCGAATCGACGAAGCCCCGGCAGCGCCGGGGCTTCGTGCGTCAGGAGCATGCGTGAGCGAGGCGGTCGAGGCGGGACGAGTCGAACAGGTCGACCTCGTCATTGTCGGGGCGGGGGCGGCGGGGCTGATGGCGGCGATCGCCGCAGGGCGCGCCGGGGCGCGACCGATCGTGCTCGATGGTGCACGCGTGCTCGGTGCCAAGATCCTCGTCGCGGGCGGGGGGCGCTGCAACGTCACGCACGACGTGGTGGACGAGCGCGCGTATGCGGGCTCGACGCCCGCCGCGATCCGGAACGTGCTGCGTCGGTTCACCGTGGAGCAGACGATCGCGTTCTTCGCCGACCTGGGCGTGCGGCTGAAGCGCGAGGAGACCGGCAAGCTCTTCCCGACCACCGACAGCGCGCGCACCGTGCTCGACGCGCTGCTGCGCGCGGCGCGCGAGGCGGGCGCGGAGATTCGCCACCCCTGCCGCGTGGAGACGATCGAGCGCGTCGGTGACGACGAGGCTGCGTCTTATCTCGTGCGCGGGGCGTGGGGGGCGATCGAGGCGCGGCGCGTGATCCTCGCGACGGGCGGGCGGTCGCTGCCGCGGTCGGGGAGTGACGGCGCGGGGTTCGCGTTCGCGCGGAGCCTCGGCCACAGCGTCGTGCGACAGTTCCCTGCGTTGGTCGCGCTTACCGTCGCGGAGGGCCACTTCGTGCGCGAGCTGGCGGGGATTGCCACGGAGGCGGCGGTCGAGGTGCGGAGCGGCAGCGGGAAGCGCCTCGCCTCGATCGCCGGGGCGGTGCTGTGTACCCACTTCGGGCTGTCGGGCCCCGCGGCGATGGACGCGAGCCGGCACTGGCAGGCGGCGGTGGCGGACGACGCGGGGGCAAGCATGGTCGTGCGCTGGCTGCCCGACGTGAGCACGGAGCAGCTCGATGCGGCGCTGCAGGGGCTGGGGGCACGCACGGTGGGGCGCTACCTCGGCGAGTGCGGGCTGCCGGCGCGGCTTGCGCGGGCGTTGTGCGACGCGGCGGGCGTCGATGCCGGCGCGGCGGGCCACGCGCTGCGGCGCGAGGAGCGCCGTGCGCTGGTGCGCGCGGTGCTCGATGCGCCGGTGCCGGTGACGGGGACGCGCGGCTGGGCGAACGCCGAGGCGACGGCGGGCGGGGTGCCGCTGGCGGAGGTGCGCCTCGACTCGATGGAGTCGCGCGTGGCGCCGGGCGTGCACCTCTGCGGCGAGGTGCTGGATGTCGACGGGCGCATCGGCGGCTACAACTTCCAGTGGGCGTGGTCGAGCGGGCAGGTCGCGGGCCTCGGCGCGGCGAAGGCGCTCGGCGGGTAGCCGAGGGGCCGGTGCGATGCCGCGCTGTACGCTCGCGCGCGCGGCGGCAATGATGGAGCGCATGACTCGCATCCCTGACCTGCTCGCTGCCGGGCGCACGCTGTCGTTCGAGTTCTCCGCGCCTCGGGATGCCGAGGGGCAGGAGCGGCTGGCGCGCACGATCGACCGACTGTCGGCGCTGCGGCCGGCGTTCATGTCGGTGACCTACGGCGCGGGCGGATCCTCGCGTGGGCCGACGAGCGAGGTCGTGCGCGGCATCCTCGATCGCGGCACGACGGCGATGCCGCACCTCACCTGCGTCGCGCACACGCGCGCCGAGGTTGGCGCGGTGATCGATGCGTACCAGGCGATGGGCGTGCGCAACCTGCTGGCGCTGCACGGCGACCTGCCGGACGGATCCTCGGAGCTGCCGAGCGAGCATTTCCGGCTCGCAATCGACCTCGTGCGGTTCGTGCGGGAGCGGGTGGACTGGGCGATCGGCGTGGCGGCGCACCCGGAGGGGCACCCGCGCGCGGCGTCGCGGGCGGACGACCTCGATCACCACGCGCAGAAGCTGGCGGCGGCAGACTTCGCGATCACGCAGTTCTTCTTCGACGTCGCGCACTACGAGCGGTTCGTCGAGGCGATGGCAGCGCGCGGCGTGACGACGCCGGTGATCCCGGGCGTGATGCCGCCGACGAACGCCGACCGCGTCGCCGCGATGTCGGCGATGAACGGCACCGAGTTCCCGGCGGCGCTGCGCACGTGCCTGGAGGCGGCGGGCGAGGACCTCGATGCGCGGCGCGAGATCGCGATCGACGTCGCGACGCGCCTCGGTGAGGCGCTGCTGGCGGCGGGCGCGCCGGGCGTGCACCTGTACACGCTCAACTTCAGCGAGCCGGCGCGCACGATCGCGCGCAACCTCGGCTTCGGCGCGTAGCGACGAACGACTAGCGGCTGCGGGTGTAGGCGAGGTTCGGGGCGAGCCAGCGCTCGACTTCGGCGACGGTCATGCCCTTGCGGCGCGCGTAGTCCTCGACCTGATCGCGCTCGATGCGGCCAACGCCGAAGTAGCGCGCGTCGGGGTGGCTGAAGTAGAAGCCCGAGACGGCGGCCGTCGGCAGCATCGCGAACGACTCTGTGAGCGTGACGCCCGCGCGCGCCTCGGCGCCGAGCAGGTCGAAGAGCGTGCGCTTCTCGGTGTGATCGGGGCAGGCGGGGTAGCCGGGCGCGGGGCGGATGCCGCGGTAGCGCTCCGCGATCAGCGCATCGTTGTCCAGCGTCTCGTCCGCGGCGTAGCCCCAGAGCTCACGGCGGACACGCTCGTGGATGCGCTCCGCGAGCGCCTCGGCGAGGCGATCGGCGAGCGCCTTCAGCATGATCGCGGAGTAGTCGTCGTGATCCGCCTCGAACGCCGCGACGCGCGCGTCGAGGCCGATGCCGGCGGTGACGGCGAAGCCGCCGAGATAGTCGCGCAGGCCGCGCTCGGGTTCGGCGATGAAGTCGGCGAGTGCGAAATTCTGCGGGCGCCCGCGCTCGCGACTCGTCTGCTGGCGCAGCGTGTGGATCGTGGCGAGCGTCGCGGCGCGCGTGTCGTCCTGGAACAGCACGATATCGTCGCCGTCGCGCTGCGCGGGCCAGAGGCCCACGACGGCGCGGGCGGTGAGCCAGCGCTCCGCGACGATGCGGTCGAGCATGGCGCGCGCATCATCGAGCAGCTTGCGCGCGGCATCGCCGACGGCCGGGTCGTCGAGCAACTGTGGGTAGGAACCCGCGAGCTCCCACGCCTGGAAGAACGGCGTCCAGTCGATGCGGTCGACGAGTTCCGTCAGCGGCACGTCCTCGTAGACGGTGATGCCGAGGTGGGCGGGGACGGGGGGCGTGTAGCCCTCCCAGCGCACGGGCGCGGGGTGCTGGCGCGCCTCCTCGATCGTCACGCGAGCACGCTCCTCCTCGCGACCGAGGTGGTCGGCGCGGATGCGGTCGTACTCGGCGCGGGTGTCGGCGGCGAAGGCGTCGCGGCGATCCTCGGAGAGCAGCGTGGAGACGATGCCGACCGCGCGCGAGGCGTCCGGCACGTAGACGAGCGGGCCGGGGTAGTTCGGCGCGATCTTCACGGCGGTGTGCGCGCGGCTGGTGGTCGCGCCGCCGATGAGCAGCGGGAGCGTGAAGCCCTGCCGCTGCATCTCGCCGGCGACGTACGCCATCTCCTCCAGGCTCGGCGTGATGAGGCCGGAGAGGCCGATCACGTCCGCGCCGACCTCCAGCGCCGTGTCGAGGATGCGCTGCGCGGGCACCATCACACCGAGGTCGATGACCTCGTAGTTGTTGCACTGCAGGACGATGCCAACGATGTTCTTGCCGATGTCGTGGACGTCGCCCTTCACAGTGGCGAGCACGATGCGGCCGTTGTTGCCTCGGCCGCCCGCGGCCTTGCCCGCCTCGATGTAGGGCTCGAGGTGGGCGACCGCCTTCTTCATGACGCGCGCGCTCTTCACCACCTGGGGCAGGAACATCTTGCCCGCGCCGAAGAGGTCGCCCACGACGTTCATGCCCGCCATCAGCGGCCCCTCGATCACCTCGAGCGGGGCGGCGACCTGCTGCCGCACCTCCTCCACGTCGTCGACGATGAACTCGTCGATGCCGTGGACGAGCGCGTGCGTGATGCGTTCGGCTGCGGGCGCCTGGCGCCATTCGAGGCTGGGCGCCTCGGCGGCCTTCGCGTCGCGGCGGTAGGACTCGGCGACCTCCAGCAGGCGCTCAGTCGCGTCGGGACGGCGGTTGAGGATCACGTCCTCCACGCGCACGCGGAGCTGCTCCGGGATCTCGTCATACACGGGCAGCGCGCCCGCGTTCACGATCGCCATGTCCATGCCCGCGCGGATCGCGTAGTAGAGGAAGACGGCGTGCATCGCCTCGCGGACGGCGTCGTTGCCGCGGAAGGCGAACGAGACGTTCGAGACGCCGCCGGAGACCTTCGCGTGGGGGAGCGCCTGCTTGATGCGCTCGGTGGCGGCGATGAACTCCAGCGCGTAGTTCGCGTGCTCCTCGATGCCCGTAGCGATCGCGAAGATGTTCGGGTCGAAGATGATGTCCTCGGGCGGGAAGCCGACGCGGTCGACGAGCAGCCGGTAGGAGCGCTCGCAGATCGCGAACTTGCGCTCGGCGGTGTCGGCCTGGCCCGCCTCGTCGAACGCCATCACGACGGCGGCCGCGCCGTAGCGGCGCACGAGGCGGGCGCGACGCAGGAACTCGTCCTCGCCGTCCTTCAGGCTGATCGAGTTCACGATCGCCTTGCCCTGCACGCAGCGCAGGCCCGCCTCGATCACGCTCCACTTGGAGGAGTCGATCATCACGGGGACGCGCGCGATGTCGGGCTCGGCGGCGATGAGGTTGAGGTAGCGCGTCATCGCCTGCTCGCCGTCGAGCATGGCGTCGTCCATGTTCACGTCGATGACCTGCGCACCCGCCTCGACCTGCTGGCGGGCGACCTCGACGGCCGTCGCGTAGTCGCCGGAGGAGATGAGGCGGCGGAAGCGCGCGGAGCCGGTGATGTTGGTGCGCTCGCCGATGTTGACGAAGTTCGCGCGCGCCTCGGCGTTGCCGTCAGTGGTGGTGCCGGTGGTCATCTAGGCGCCGATCTCGACGGATTCGAGGCCCGCGAGCTGCATCGTCGCGCGGTGATCCGGGATGACGTGCGGCCGGAGGCCGCGCACGGCCTCGACGATCGCGCGCGTGTGTTCCGGGGTGCTGCCGCAGCAGGAGCCAACGATGTTCACGATGCCCTCGCCGGCCCACGCGCCGAGCGCGGCGGCCATCTGCTCCGGCGTCTCGTCGTAGCCGCCGAACTCGTTCGGCAGGCCGGCGTTGGGGTAGGCGGCGACGGGCACGTCGGCGATACGCGCGAGCTCCGCGATGTGCGCGCGCAGCTCCTGCGGGCCGAGCGCGCAGTTGAGGCCGATCGCAAGCGGGCGGGCGTGGGAGAGCGAGGTCCAGAACGCCTCCAGCGTCTGCCCGGAGAGGGTGCGGCCGGAACGGTCGACGATCGTGCCGCTCAGGATGATCGCCGCCTCCTCGCCACGCTCCTCGAACACGTCTTCGGCGGCGAAGACGGCTGCCTTCGCGTTCAGGGTGTCGGTGATCGTCTCGATGAGCAGGATGTCGGCGCCGCCGTCCATCAGGCCGCGCACGGCCTCGGCGTAGGCGGCGCGGAGGTCCTCGAAGGTCACGTTGCGCGCGCCGGGGTCGTTCACGTCCGGGGAGATCGAGGCGGTGCGGTTGGTGGGGCCGATCGAGCCCGCGACCCAGCGGAGGCGACCGTCGCGCGCCTGCGCGGCATCGGCGGCCTCGCGGGCGATGCGCGCGCCGGCCTCGTTCATCTCCTGCGCGACGTCCTCCAGGCGGTAGTCGGCCTGGGCGATGCGGTTGGAGGTGAACGTGTTGGTCGAGGTGATGTCGCACCCGGCCTCGATGTAGCGGTCGTGGATCTCGCGCACGATGTCGGGGCGCGTGAGGTTGAGCAGGTCGGGGTTGCCCTTCAGGTCGGCGGGCCAGTTCGCGAAGCGGGTGCCGCGGAAGTCGGCGTCCTCCAGCCCATAGCGCTGGATCAGGCTGCCCCACGCGCCGTCGAGCACGAGGATGCGCTCGCGGAGTGCGTCGTGGAGGGCGTGCAGGCGGGCGGCGCGATCCATGTGAACCCCTCGAATGCTGCATGACCATGATAGGCGGGGCCGAGGGGACGCGCCTCCGGACCGTGTGGCTGCCGTGATGGCGTGCGTCAGTCGCGGGCGCGCAGCGCGGGGAGGCCGAGCGCCTGCCGCCGCTCGGCGACGGCGCGCCACACCTCGTCGTCGACGGCGAGCAGACGGCTGACCGCCGCGCTGCTCGAGCCGAGGTGCGTGGCGGCGTCCGAGATGCGCCACGCGCACGCCTCGAGCACATCGCACGCCTCGGCGAGTGTGGTGAGCAGGTCGGGGGCGCGGCGGCCGGGGGCACGGCGCAGCGCGGCGGCGAGCGGCGCGCTCGGTGCGTAGGTGTCGAGGTCGACGGGCGCACGCAGCGTGACGGCGAGCGTCAGGCGCAGGCGGCGGAGGGCGCGCGCGCGGTTCTCGTGCTGGCTCCGCGACTCGTTCGCCTCGCCGGTCAGGCCGGTGGGGGTGTGGCGGAGGCGCACGGCGGACTCCGTCTTGTTGCGCTTCTGGCCGCCGGGGCCGGAGGCGCGGAAGCGGTCGAAGGCGCACTGCGCCAGCAGCACCTCGTCCGCGAGTCCCAGGTAGTCGCGCCAGTCGCTCATGCGCGGGACGGTATCATCGCGGGACGTTCGAGGCTGAGGCTTCGAGGTTGGGTGGGGAGGGGGCGACGATGACGACCGAGGCGATCGACGTGATGCGCGTGCTGGAGACGGTGCGCGATCGCAACCCCGTGGCGAAGGCGCTCGGCATCACGATCGAGTCGGGATCGCTCGGGCGGGCGCGCGCCGTGATGCCGGTGCGCGAGGACATGGTGAACTCGAAGGGCACGCTGCACGGCGGGTACTCGGCGTTGCTGGCCGACCAGGCGGCGGGCTGGGCGTGCATGACGCACAACGAGCAGGCGGTGACGCAGTCGGCGCTCGTCACGTACGTCTCGGCGGGGCAGTTGGGCGACGAGCTGGTCGCGGACGGCGAGGAGCTGGTGAAGACGAAGCGTGGCGGCACCTACGATGTGCGCATCACGACGCGCGACGGGCGCGTGGTCGTCCTCGCGCGGTGCCAGTACGTGGTGCTGCAGGGCAACTACATCATCGAGCCGGGGTCGTAGCGGTCAGTCGTCGCAGGCGATCCCATCGTTGTCGCGGTCGAGACCGGGGCGGTAGCCAGGCTCTCCCCGCTTCATCGGAGCCACACCCGCCGCGCGAGCCGCATCGCAGCTTGGATATGAGACGCTGGCTGCAACGGTTGCGGTGCTGCTCGGCGGCTGCGTCGTCGGTGCGTTCGAGGTTGGTGCTGTCGTCGCCGTGCTTGGAGCGGCTGGCGCCGGGGTCGCCGTGGTTTGCGACGTGCTGCGAGGCGCCGCCGCGGTGGCGGTCGACGTGGCGAGCGCAGGTGTTGCCGACGGCGTTGCGGGGGGCACTGGTGTCGAGTTCTGCGATCCACCCGCCTGCGATGTCGCCTGAGGAGTGGACGACGACGATGTCGGTTGCGTCTCGGCATCCGGAGCAAATGCACCAAGCACGAAAAGTGCTACCACGGCCAGGATCGGTCCCTTGATGGCCCAACGCAGCGCCCAGAATCCACGAAGAGCGTTTCCCATCAGAGTTCCCTACTCGTTGCCGAGGTTGATGATGTGGAGGCCGCACTCGCGCTTCGTGGCCTCTTCCCACCACCAGCGGCCCTCGCGCTCGTGCTCGCCGGGGTTGGTGGCGCGGGTGCACGGCTCGCAGCCGATCGAGCGGAAGCCGATGTCGTGGAGCGGGTTGTAGGGCACGTCGTGCTCGCGGATCCACTGCCAGACCTTCGCGGATGACCAGTTGGCGAGCGGGTTGAACTTTACGAGCGTGCGCTCCGGCGTCGAGAACGCGGTGTCGATCTGCACGACCGGGATCGCGGCACGGGTGCCGGGGCTCTGGTCGCGGCGCTGGCCGGTCACGTACGCGGGCGCCGAGGCGAGCGCGCGGCGCAGCGGCTCCACCTTACGGATGCCGCAGCACTCCTCGTGGCCGTCGTTGAAGAAGGAGAAGAGGCCCTTCTCGCGGACGAGGGCCTGCACGGCCTCGGCCTGCGGGTTGTGGGCCTCGATCGGCACGCCGTAGCGGTCGCGGACGGTGTCCAGGAAGCGGTAGGTCTGCGCGTGCAGGCGGCCGGTGTCGAGCGTGAACACGCGGAACGGCAGCTTCGCGCGGTGGGCCATGTCGACGAGGACGACGTCCTCTGCGCCGCTGAAGGAGATCGCGAGCTCTGCACCGTACTCGCGGAGGGCGCGCTCGATGATGTCGGCGGGATGCGCGGCATCCAGCTCGGCGGCGAGCGCCTCGACCTGCTGCGTGTCCAGAGCCATGCGGAACCCCCTCGCGCGTACCCACTCAGGATAGCGCCGCGCGTGGGGCGCGACAGGGGCGCGGGCCGTCAGGTGCTAGGCGGCGTTCGAGAAGGCGTCCGCGACGCGGTTCCGGCCGAACGCCTTCGCCGCGTAGACGCCGCGGTCGGCGTCCGCCATCAGCGCCAGCGGGCTGCCGTGGCGCGCCACGTCGAGCTCGGCGACGCCGAGGCTGGCGGTGACGGGCAGCCCGGGCGTGGTGGGCATGTTGGCGCAGGTGCGCGCGACGGCGGCACGGAGGCGCTCGGCGGCCTCGTAGGCGCCGCGGAGGTCGGTGCCGGGCATCGCGACGGCGAACTCGTCGCCGCCGATGCGGGCGACGAGGTCGGCGCTGCGGGCCTGGTCGCGGAGCGCGGTCGCGACGGTGGCGAGCACCTCGTCGCCGGCACCGTGGCCGTAGGAGTCGTTCACGATCTTGAAGTTGTCCAGGTCGACGATGGCGATGCTGAACGGCTGGTGGTAGCGGACGGCGATGCGGTACTGCTCCGCCAGGAACTCATCGAAGTGGCGGCGGTTGGCGACGCCGGTGACGGCGTCGGTCGAGGCGGCCTCGGCGAGCTGGCGGTTCTCCTGGGCGAGACGGGTCGCCTCCAGGCTGCTCTGCAGCGAGATCTGGGTGAGGGCCTCGTTCGCGCGGCCCAGGAGTTCCTCGGCAGCCGGCATGGCGCCGGGATCGAGGTCGAACAGCCGCTGCATGGAGCCGGTGGCGGCGTGCACCTCGGTGAGCAGGCGGTCGGTGGTCGACTCGTCGAAGTCGAACCACTGCACGGCGTGGTGGCGGGCAGTGTCGACGGCACTGGGCACGTCGACGGTCGTGAACGCGCAGGCGATGTCGTCGCTCAGGGCGCTCACGTGTGCCAGCCAGGTGCCCGCCTCCGACGCGAAGTCGGGGGTGATGTGCAGGCGGATCGCCTCGGTGAGCTGCGTGGGGAGCCGCCAATCCTCGGAGAGGGCGGCGCCGACGGCGGCGTGGTCGAGGTCGAGGCGCTCGCGCTCGATCTCGATGAGGCGGTGATAGTCGCCGCCGGCGAGGCGGAACAGGTTGCCGTAGCGGTCACCGAGGGCGGAGTTCAGCGCGAGCACGCCGATCTTGAGCATGAGGCCGGCGAGGAACGCCTCCTCTTTGCGGGTCGTGCTGGAGAGCGCGGCGACCGCACGAGCGGCGGACGCGGCGGTGACGCTGCGCCGCCAGAAGGCGTCGAAGTCGAAGAGCCCCGACTGGTTCGCGCGAAACGTGTCCACGAGCGAGAAGCCGAGGGCCAGCGTGCGGACGTTGTTCAGGCCCAGCAGCACGATCGCTTCGTTGACCGTCTTGATGGTGCGTGCCTGCGCGTAGAACGAGGAGTTGGCGGTGCGGAGGACGCGCGCGGTGAGCGCCGGATCGGCGCCGATCGTCGACGCGAGCGCGACGGTGCTGACGGATGGGTCCTGCACGAGGTCGATGACCTGGAGCGCCACGGAAGGTGGAGTGGGCAGCCGTGGGGAGCTCAGGATGCCTGCCAGCAGTTCCTCGTTCACAGTCGTCTCCATGGGGCTGTCCCCGGCTGCGGCGCGTGTGGTGATATTCGGCAGGCCGCAGCGGCGGCGCAGGGGTGCCGAAGGTCATACGACCTGTTATCACGTAACGCGTTTGCGAGGCGGGACAGGGTGCCGCTCCGGGCGACGGCGTGCTAGCGTGCGAGTGATACGAAGCTGTAATGCCTGTCCCGCCTCGCCTCGGTGGACGGGACGACGGTCGCGAGGCGACCGGACGCTGGAGGCCGTACGTGCGCCGCCGCGAACTGATTCCACAGGCAATCACCGTGCTCGCATTGGCATGTGGCCTCGGCGCGTTCGAGGCGGCCAGCACCGGGCAGTGGGCGTGGTCGTTCCGCCTGATCCTGCTTGCCGGCGTCTTCGACGGCGCGGACGGCGTACTGGCCCGCCGATTGTCGGTGGCGGGGCCGATGGGGCAGCAGCTGGACTCGCTGTCGGATGTGGTCACGTTCGGTGCTGCGCCGGCGTTCCTCTTCATCTCGTACTACTCGGGTGAGCCGGACATCCTGCGGTTCGCGGTGGGCCTCGTGTTCGTCGCGGCGGGCATGTTCCGCCTCGCGCGGTACAACACGCGGCCAGCGACCAGCAGCTTCTCGGGTCTACCGATCACGGCGGCGGGGGTGCTGTTCGCCGCGATCGTGACCGGGCCGCTGGCCGGCCGCACGGTGATCGCTTCGGGCGCGGGCCTGCTGCTGGGCGCCTTGATGGTCAGCACGTACCCGTTCCCCACGCTCTCGAAGGCGCGGGGGAAGCTGCTGCCGTTCGCGGTGCCGGTGCTGGTGCCTGTGGTGTTGTGGCCGCAGCTGGAGACGGTGGCTCTGATCGCCGCCGGGGGGATCGGCCTGTACCTTGTGTGGGGGCTGGTGAGCCGGTTCGTGGATCACGAAGGCAACAGCTCCGTCGCGGAGGTCACCGGTGCCCCCTCGCCCCGCCCCTGAGGGCGCATCGTCCTCGTTCCTGAAGGCATTCCTGTCCGCTCGTAACACCATCGGCGCCGTGAAGGCGACGAGTCGGGGCGTTGCGCGCCACATGGCTCGGCTGGGCGGCCTGGGCGAGGCCACGCACGTCGCGGAGCTGGGGCCGGGCACCGGCGCGATCACGCACGAGCTGCTGGCGGCGCTGCCCCGACACGGGCACCTGGTCGGCTTCGAGATCTACGAGCCGTTCCTGGAGCACCTGCGCGAGCACGTGGATGACGCACGCTTCGAGCTGCTGCAGGAGTCGGCGGAGCAGGTGGCAGCGTACGCCAAGCGAGAGCTGGAGCAGGGCTTCGACGCCGTGATCTCCTCGCTGCCGTTCAGCTTGATGGGGCCGGAGCTGACGCGAGCCGTGCTCCACGCGGCCGGCGAGGCGCTGCGCCCCGGTGGCGTGCTGGTGGCGCTGCAGTACCATCCGACGTTCCTACTGCCGTACCTGCGCGCGGAGTTCGAGCAGGTGCGGCGCGAGTTTCACCCGCTGAATGTGCCGCCGGTGCTGTTGCTGCACGCTCGCCAGCCTCGCAAGCGTTGACGGCGCCTCGACCGCGGGGGAGCGGCCGCTGGCGGCCGCTGACTGAGGGTGCGGCGCTCTTGCTGCCGCTCGGTGTGATCGGTGCTCTCTCGTTGCTCCTCGTGCCGCCGGTCGGTATCGCGGCGTTCGTCGCGGCGGGCCTGGTCTGGTACGCGTTCCGCGACCCCGAGCGCGCGGTGCAGGCCGACGCGAGCGTCGCACTCTCGCCCGCCGACGGCACGGTGCTGCGCGTCGGGCCGGTGTTCGACGACTACTGGCAGACTGAGATGGTGGAGGTCGCGATCTTCCTCGCGCTCTGGAACGTGCACGTGCAGCGGTTCCCGCTGGCGGGGACGGTGCTGGGGGTGCGGCGGAAGGCGGGCGGCTACCGTCCCGCGATGACCGAGGCGGCGACGCACGGCAACAACCAGCTGGCGACGTACCTGGAGACCTCGGCGGGGCCGTGCACGGTGACGCAGATCAGCGGGCTGGTCGCGCGGCGCATCGTCACCTGGGTCGAGGCGGGGGATCGCGTCGAGCAGGGGCAGCGGCTGGGGATGATCAAGTTCGGATCGCAGGTCACGCTGCGGCTGCCCGCGGGGACGCAGGTGCTCGTTGCGGCCGGGGAGCGGGTCGCGGCGGGGACGACGGTGATCGCGCGCCTGGACGGCAGGGGCGACGCATAGCGGTTGTGAGCGCGCTGCAACGTGGCGCGCGAGGTGGGCGCGGAATCGCCAGCACGCGGTTCCTACGCTCGGCGTATGCAGACTCACACGACCCGTGAACGCATCGACCAGTGGCGAGACCTTGCAGCGGCGTTGCGCGTCGACTCGATCCGCGTGAGCGCGGCGGCGCACTCCGGGCACCCCACGTCCTCGCTGTCCGCCGCCGACCTCATGGCGGTGCTGCTGGCGGGCTACCTGCGCTATGACTTCGCGCACCCGGAGCGCGCGACGAACGACCACCTCATCTTCTCGAAGGGGCACGCCTCCCCGCTGTTGTACGCGATGTTCCACGCGGCGGGTGCGGTGAGCGATGCGGAGCTGCTGACGTTCCGCACGCTGGGCAGTCGCCTGCAGGGCCACCCGACGCCGGTGCTGCCGTGGGTGGACGTGGCGACCGGCTCCCTGGGGCAGGGGCTGCCGATCGGCGTCGGCCTGGCGCTCACCGCGCGGCGACTCGACCACCTCGACTACCGCACGTGGGTGCTCTGCGGCGACGGCGAGATGGCCGAGGGGTCGATGTGGGAGGCACTGGAGCACGCAGGCTACTGGGGGCTGGGCAACCTCACGGCGATCCTCGATGTGAACCGGCTGGGGCAGAGCGGGCCGACGATGCACGGCTGGGATCTGGGCGCGTACAGCGCGCGCGCACGGGCGTGCGGCTGGACGGCGATCGAGATCGACGGGCACGACCTGCAGGCGATCGACCAGGCGTACCGGCTGGCGGTCACCGAGGAGGCGCGACCGACGCTGATCGTGGCGCGCACGGTGAAGGGGGAGGGTGCGCCGGCGGTCGCGGATCGCGAGGGACAGCACGGCCGACCGCTCGATGACGCGAAGGGGGCGATCGAGGCGCTGGGCGGCGCGCAGGCGGTGCATGTGGTGGTCACGCCGCCGTCGGGCGACGGCGTGGTGATGCGGGCGCCTGTGAACACCTCGCTGGTCGCGCCGCAGTACGCGCTGGGGTCGCAGATGTCGACGCGGCGCGCGTACGGCGAGGCGCTGGCGGCGCTCGGGTCAGCGCGAGGCGACATCGTGGCGCTCGACGCCGAGGTGAAGAACTCGACGTATGCGGAGCTGTTCGCGCAGGCGCACCCGGAGCGGTACATCGAGCTGTTCATCGCGGAGCAGCAGCTGGTGGCGACGGCGGTGGCAACACAGGTGCGGGGCTGGACGCCGTACGCCTCGACGTTCGCAGCGTTCCAGGCGCGCTCGTACGACTTCGTGCGGATGGCGGCGGTGAGCCGCGCGAACGTGAAGCTGGTGGGATCGCACGCGGGCGTGTCAGTGGGGGAGGACGGGCCGTCGCAGATGGGGCTCGAGGACCTCGCGATGTTCCGCGCGGTGCTGGGGAGCACGGTGTTGTACCCGTGCGACGCGAACCAGACCGCGTGGCTGGTGGACGCGATGGCCGACCTCGACGGCATCGTGTACCTGCGTACGACGCGCGAGGCGACGCCCGTGATCTACGCGTCGGGCGAGGCGTTCGCGGTCGGCGGATCGCGCGTGCTCCGCGCCTCGACCGAGGATCGCGCGACGGTGGTCGCCGCGGGGATCACGGTGCACGAGGCGCTGGCAGCGGCACAGCAGCTCGCGGATGAGGGCGTCGTGGTGCGGGTGATCGACGCGTACTCGGTGAAGCCGATCGACGCGGAGGTGCTGCGAACCGCGGCGGTGGAGACGGGACGCATCGTCACCGTGGAGGATCACCAGGCGGAGGGCGGGCTGGGCGAGGCGGTGCTGAGCGCGCTGGCAGCCTCGGATGCATCGGCGCGCGTCCGTCTGCTGGCGGTGCGTGAGCTGCCGGGGTCGGGGCAGCCCGCGGAGCTGCGTGGCGTGGCGGGCATTGATGCGACGCACATCGCGCAGGCGGTGCGCGACCTGCTCGCGGACGGGTAGCGGGCCGAGGCGGCGGCGCGGCGCCTGCCCCGGTCGAGCGCCGCCCCTCAGTGGAGGTGCCAGGCGCGCGGGTGGATGAGTGCGTCGGCCGCCGACGGGCCCCACGAGGCGGCCGGGTAGAAGTTGAGCGGCGGGGGGGCATCGAGAACCGGCTGGACGATGCGCCAGGCCGCCTCCAGCGCGTCTTCTCGCACGAACAGCGTCTGGTCGCCGCGCATCGCGTCGTACAGCAGGCGCTCGTATGCATCGTCCTCGGCACCGTAGCGGTACTGCATGCGTGCGGGGTGCACGAGGACGCGCGGGCCGGGCACCTTCGCGGCGAAGTTGAATGAGATGCCCTGCTCCGGCTGGATGCGGATCGTGAGGTGGTTGTCCGGCAACTCCGCGATCCCCGCGCCGGTGAAGAACGAGGTGGGCACGGAGCGGAACACGACCTGCAGCTCCGTGACGCGGCGCGCGAGGCGCTTGCCGGTGCGCAGGTAGAACGGCACGCCGCTCCACCGCCAGTTGTCGATGCGCACCTCGGCCGCAGCATAGGTCTCGGCCTCGGAGTTGGGGTCGACGCCGGGCTCGTCGCGGTAGCCGGAGTGATGGCCGCCGGTCGTGTACTGGCCTCGGACGAAGCGCGCGGGGGACATCGGCTGGACGGCCTGCAGCAGCTTCGCCTGCTCCGCGCGCACGGCGTCCGCGGAGAAGGAGCCGGGCGGCTCCATCGCGAGCAGCGCGAGGAGTTGGAGCAGGTGGTTCTGCATCACGTCGCGGAGCGCCCCCACCTCCTCGTAGAACGCGCCGCGGCGCTCGACGCCGTCAGCCTCCGCGACAGTGAGCTGGACGTGGTCGATCGCGTCGCGGTTCCAGGAGCGCTCGAAGAGCGAGTTGCCGAAGCGGAAGACGAGAATGTTCCGCACGGTCTCCTTGCCCAGGTAGTGATCGATGCGAAACAGGCGCGACTCGTCGACGATCGCGCTCAGCTCGCGGTCGAGCGCACGCGCGCTGTCGAGGTCGCTGCCGAACGGCTTCTCGATCACGATGCGAGCGTCGTCGGCGAGCCCGGCCTCCTGCAGTTCGCGTGCGATCGAGGCGTACGCGCCGGGAGGCGTGGCGAGGTAGATGAGGCGCTGATCCTGCGTGCAGCGGCGCTGCACCTCCGCGAGCGCACCGGCCTCGGCGTGCACGAACTGGAGGCGGTCGACGAAGCGCATCACCTGCGCAGGATCGAGGGCCTCGCGGGTGCCATCGGCGACGGCGGCGAGCGCAAGCGCGCGGAAGTCGCCGCGCTCCGGTTCGGTGCGGGCGTAACCGATGATCTGGCCGTGCCGGGGCAGCATGCCGCTGCGCGACATCTCGTACAGCGCGGGGAGCAGCTTGCGGCGCGCGAGATCGCCCGTGGCGCCGACGAGCACGAGATCCTGGTCAGGCGGTGGGTGCCCGTTCTCGGCCTCGGCGTCGCTGTAGGTGATGGGGGCGGTGGGGTTCGCCATGCGATCACCGTAGGCCGGGGCGCGTTGCGGGAGCCTCTCGGTGTGCGCGCGGAGCATCGCGAGCGGATCGCCGCGGTCGGGTCAGTGCGGTGGTAGACCGCGGAGCGCGCGGATGCGGTCGATGAGCGCGCGTGCGCTGGCGTCGAGGTGCGGCGCGGCACCATCCGCGAGGGCAGGGAGCACGTCGGCGGCGATGCGCTTCCCGAGCTCGACGCCCCACTGGTCGAAGGGGTCGATGCCCCAGATCGTCGCCTGCGTGAACACGACGTGCTCGTACAGCGCGACGAGTGCGCCGAGGGTGCGCGGGGTGAGGCGATCCGCGAGCAGCACGGAGACCGGCTGGTTGCCCGCGACGTGGCGGTCACCCTCGGCTGCGTCGTCGCCGCGGGCGAGCGCCTCGGCCTGCGCGACGAGGTTTGCGAGCAGCAGGTCGCGATGCGCGTCGCGATCCGCCTCGTTCGACTCGCCGCGGGCGAAGCCGATGAGGTCGACGGGGACGATGTGCGTGCCCTGGTGGAGCAGCTGGAAGAACGAGTGCTGCGCGTTCGTGCCGACCGCGCCCCAGACGATGGGGCCCGTCGGGACGTGCACGGGACGACCGGCGGCGGTGCGCTTGCCGTTGCTCTCCATCGCGAGCTGCTGCAGGTAGGCCGGGAAGGAGGCGAGCGATTGCTCGTACGGCACGATGCAGACCGTCTCCGCCCCCAGGAGACTGGTGTACCAGACGCCGAGGAGGCCCATGAGGGCCGGCATGTTGCGGTCGAACGGGGCGCGGCGGAAGTGCTCGTCCATCGCGTGCGCACCGGCGAGCAGGTCATCGAAGTGGGCGGGGCCGATCGCGAGCATCAGCGGCAGGCCGATCGCCGAGCAGAGCGAGGTGCGCCCGCCGACCCAATCCCAGAACGTGAACACGTTGGTAGGGTCGATTCCGAAGCGTGCCACGGCATCGAGGTTGGTCGAGACGGCGACGAAGTGGCGCGCGACGGCAGCCTGGTCGCCGAGCGCGGCGAGGAGCCATGCGCGCGCGGCGTGCGCGTTCGCCATCGTCTCCGGCGTCGTGAACGACTTGGAGGCGACGATGCACAGCGTCTCTGCGGGATCGAGGTCGCGCAGCGCCTCGGTGAGGTCGGCGGGGTCGGCGTTGGCGACGAAGCGGATGGTGAGCGCGCGGTCAGCGTAGCTGCGGAGCGCCTCGACCGCCATGCGCGGGCCGAGGTCGGAGCCGCCGATGCCGAGGTGGACGATCGCGCGGATCGGGCGGCCGGTGTGGCCCGCCCACTCGCCGCTGCGCACGCGACCGGCGAACGCGCGCATCTGGTCGAGCACGGCATGCACGTCCGGGATGACATCGTGCCCGTCGACCAGCACCGATGCGGAGTGGGGGGCGCGGAGCGCGGTGTGGAGCGCCGGGCGATCCTCGCTGATGTTCACGACCTCGCCGCGGAACATCGCATCGATGTGCGTGCGCAGCCCGCGCGCCCGGGCGAGCGCGAGGAGCAGACGCAGCGTCTGGTCGGTCGCGCGGTGGCGCGCGTAGTCGAGGCCGAGGCCCGCCGCGTCGAGTGTGTAGCGCGTGGCGCGCTCGGGGTCGGCGTCGAGCAGGTCGCGGATGCGGACGCCGCGCATCGCTTCGGCGTGCGCGCGGAGCGCGCGCCACTCGGGAAGCGCCGACAGCGGCGACGGCTGATCGAATGTCGCCTGGAGCACGATGCGGGCTAGATCGGGATCGCCGGCTCCGGCGCCTGCTGCGGCTCGGGCCAGCCTGGACGCGCGGGGGTGGCGCCGGGGTCACGGGGGCCGGGGCGCTGCGGCAGCGGCACTTCCGGGCGCGGTCGTGCGGCGGGCTCCGCCTCGCGCTGGGGGGCCGGTCGTCGGGGTACGCCTTCCTCGGGCATCGGTGGCTCCTTCCGCTGCAGGGCCACGTTGGCGGTGTCTCGATTGCATTCGCATTACGGCGGCGGCATCCCGGCTCGCGAGTGGCGTGCGGCGCGGGGTGCGAGGCGTATCCTCGACGCGTGGTACGAGGAGGCGCGCGTGGCTGAGACGTGGTCGGCGGAGTGGCTGGTGGAGCAGGCGCCGGATGCGGTGATCCTGGCCGACCGCGAGGGCATCATCCGCGTCTGGAACGCGGCCGCGGAGCGCGTCTTCGGGCACAGCGCGGAGGCGGCGCTGGGCCAGACGCTGGACATCATCATCCCGGAGCGGTTCCGCGAGGCGCACTGGACGGGCTTCCACCGCGCGATGGCCGCCGGGGAGACGAAGTACGTGGGCCGCTCGCTGCCGACGCGGTCAGAGCGGAACGGCGAGCCGATCTACGTCGAGTTGGGCTTCGCGATGATACATAACGATACGGGCGAGGTGATCGGCGCGCTGTGCCACGCGCGCGACATCACGGAGCGGTTCCAGGAGGAGCGTGCGCTGCGCGCTCGGCTGCGCGAGCTGGAGGGAACCAGCGAGCCGCCTCGCGCGTGACGAGGCGGCTCGGTTCGGGGGCCTCGACGAGGCCTATTCGATGGGGCCTAGTAGTGCCAGGGGAACTTGGCGAAGTCCGGCTTCCGCTTCTGGATGAACGCGTCGCGACCCTCGACGGCCTCGTCGGTGCCGTAGCCGAGGCGGGTGGCCTCGCCGGCGAAGAGCTGCTGGCCGACCATGCCGTCATCGACGAGGTTGAACCCGTACTTGATCATGCGCATCGCGGTCGGGCTCTTGGCGTTGATGACCTGCGCCCACTCCAGCGCGACCTTCTCGAGGTCGGCGTGAGGGACAACCTTGTTGACGGCACCCATCGCGAACGCCTCGTCGGCGCTGTAGTCCATCGCGAGGAAGAAGATCTCGCGGGCGCGCTTCTGGCCGACGTGCCTGGCGAGCAGCGCGGAGCCGTAGCCGCTGTCGAACGATGCGACGTTGGCATCGGTCTGCTTGAAGATCGCGTGCTCCTTGCTGGCGATCGTCATGTCGCAGACGACGTGCAGGGAGTGGCCGCCACCGACGGCCCAGCCGGGCACGACCGCGATGACGACCTTCGGCATGAAGCGGATGAGGCGCTGCACTTCAAGGATGTGCAGGCGGCCGAGCTTGGCCGGGTCGGCCTCGCCGGTGTCGGTGACGCTCTTGTAGCCGTCCTTGCCGCGCATGCGCTGGTCGCCACCGGAGCAGAACGCCCAGCCGCCGTCCTTCGGGGAGGGGCCGTTGCCGGTGATGAGCACGCAACCGACCGTGCTGGTCGTGCGCGCATCCTCGAGCGCCGTGTAGAGCTCGTCGACGGTGGAGGCGTTGAAGGCGTTGCGCACCTCAGGCCGGTTGAAGGCGACGCGCACGGTCTTGCGGTCGTGGGTGCGGTGGTAGGTGATGTCGCGGAAGGTGAAGCCGGGAACGACCTCCCACACTGTCGGGTCGAAGAGCTCAGAAACCACGAAGCCACCTCCATCGTCGTGCGGTCGCGCGCGGCCCTCGGCTCGGCGGGCCACCGAGGCGGCGCGCGGGATGAGGCGGGTCATGCGTCCTGCGACGATACCGCCCGCGCGGCCTCGCTGCCAGCCGTAGGGGAACAGAGAGGCCGCCTGGACGGCGGCCCCTCGCAATTTCCGGACGTGGCGACGTGGCACTACTCCGGGTGGTCGGCCCAGACGATGCCCTTCGCGTAGAGGTCGGCGACCGCGGCCTGCTCGTAGCCGACCTCGGCCAGGAGCTGGTCGGTGTGCTGGCCGGCGAGGACGCCGGGGCCGTAGCGGCCGGGGGTGGCCTCGAAGGTCACCACGGGGCCCCAGCGCCGGTACTCGCCCATCACGGGGTGCGTGGCGAGCTTCGCCCAGCCGTTCGCCTCGATCTGCGGGTCGTTGAGGAAGAAGTCGCCCGCGCCGGTCACGCCGTCCGCGCGCACGCAGCCGACGCCCTGCGGCGCGAGCAGGCGCTCCCAGTCGTCGGCGGTGCGGGTGGCGAGGTGCGTGCCAAGCGCCTCGGCGAGGGCGTCGTGGTGCTGCTCGCGCGCCTCGGCGGTGGCGAAGCGTGCGTCTCCGCTCAGCGCTGCGCCCGAGGCGGCGCAGAACGCGAGCCACTGCGCCTGCGTGGGCAGGCTCAGGCAGACCCAGCCGTCCGAGGCGCGGTAGAGGCGGCGGAGCGGGCCGGTGCCCAAGACCTCGGCGTCGATCTCCGGGCGCGGCGTCTTGCCGGGGTAGGAGAGGAAGTCGTCCGCGTTCGCGTAGCCGTTCGCCTGCAGCATGGAGACGAACACCTGCTGGCCTCGACCCGTCCGGGTGCGCGCGCGGAGAGCGAGCATGGTCGCGGAGGTGGCGACGACCGAGGTGCACGGGTCGGGGTTGCCCTCGTTCGCGCGGAAGAAGCGGCGCGATGCCTCGCGCAGCCCCTCGAGCGTGTCGATGTTCTCGGGCTCCCAGCCGTGGCCGCACTGCATGAGCGCGCCGCCGTTCACGGCGCCGGGGATCGGGTGGGCGCAGGGCCGCGTCGCGCTGTCGCCGTCGGGGCCGTAGCCGCTGACGCTGACCCAGATGATGTCCGGGCGGATCTGGCGCGCCTGCTCGTAGCCGATGCCGAGGCGCTCCGGGACACCCTGCCGGTAGTTGTGGACGATGACATCGGCGTCCGCGACCAGGCGGCGGACGATCTCCTGGCCGGCCGGATCCTTCAGGTCGATGCAGATGCTCTCCTTGCCGGCGGTCGTCTTCGCGATGCCGAAGTAGGAGTTGAAGCCAGCGCCACCCATGCCGCGCATCGGGTCGCCGCCGTTGGTCGGCTCGATCTTGATGACGCGAGCGCCGAGGTCGGCGAGCAGCGCGCACGAGAAGGGCGCGGCGATGATCGTCGCGAACTCAAGGACGGTGACGCCGGCGAGCGGGGCACGCGCGTCGCCGTTGGGGGCGACGACAGCGCCGGGGTCGCGCGCAGGTGCGCCGAGCACCTCGGCGGTGTGCTGGCCGACGGCGGGGGCGGGACGCTCGATCGCGCCGGGGGTGTCGCGCAGCTTCGCGAGCAGGCCGAGCTGGCGTACGACGCCGAGGCTGGGGTCGGTGACCTCGGCGATGTCGCCGTTCGCGAGCATGTCGGGGTGATGCAGCGCGTCCTGCGCGGTCATCACGTAGTCGGCGGCGACGTTGCCGTTCTCCTTGAACAGGTCCATCCACTCGGCGGCGGTCTTCTCGCGGGCGCGGAGCAGCATCATGTTCCGCACCTCCTCGCGCGCCTCCGGGGTGAGGCGGTTCGGAGCGCCCTCGTAGGCCGGGTTCGCGAGGATCTCGCCGGTGAGGTCGAGTGCGACGACCGAGGACTGGAACAGGTGCTCCAGCAGGTTCGCGAACTGGAGCCACTGGCCGTCCTTCGTGCGCACGGGCTGGTAGCCGAGCGTGGACATGCCGTCCGGGTTCGTGAGCTGCGCGAAGAGGTCGCTCTGCACGCGGTCGGGGAACTTCTTGATCATCTGCTCGCGCGGCAGGCCGTTGAAGTCGAACGGGAACATGCCCTGCAGCAGGCTGGACTCCACGAGCTGGCCGACGCCGGAGCGGTCGCGCACCTCGAGGGCTGCGAGGATGCCGGCGATCGTCGACTGCGCAGCGCCGTGGACGCCGACCTGCACGGCGGTGAAGCCGGGGGCGTCGTTGCGGGCGACCATGCCGAACGCGCGCATGCGGCCGGACTTCGCGGCGACCAGCGACTCGTCGGCGGGGTAGGCGGCGTAGGCGCCGCGCGGGCCCCAGCCGGTGACCGACGCGTAGACGAGGCGCGGGTTGAGCGCGGAGAGCGTCGCGTAGTCCGCGCCGTGCGCCTCGGCGACGCCGGGGGCGTACGAGGCGACCACGACATCGGCGCCGGGCACGAGGCGGTGGAGCGCTGCACGGCCCTCGGCGGTGGTGAGGTCGAGGACGACGCTGCGCTTGCCTCGGAGCCACATGGGCGAGGAGGGGTCGCTGCGCTCGGGGTCGCCGCCGGGCGGCTCGATCTTCACGACGTCGGCGCCGAAGTCGGCGAGCACCATCGTGGCGATGCCGGGCGCGCGTCCGCTGCTGAGGTCGAGGACGAGGAGGTCGTCGCAGGGTCGGGTCATGGTGGAAGCCTCCGAGGTGCAGGGGCGGGATCGGCGGCATCATAACGCGTGGCATAAGGGGTCGTATGGCCTCGCCTTCACGATTCTGGGTACCTTCCGCGGAGCGCGAGTGGGTGAGGATTGGGGCTGGCTGTGACGCGACCGTGGGATGACGAGATCACCGAGTCGGGCAGCGGCCCGTACCTGCGCCTGCTGGGCATCGAGATCGTCGAGGCGGACGAGGGGCGGGCGCTGCTGCGGATGCCGTGGTCGGATCCGCTGGACACGTTCCGCATCAACCACGTCATGCACGGTGGCGCGATCGCCTCGTTGATCGATGCCGCGGCGAGCATGGCGCTGCGCACGCTGCACCGCCCGCAGGATCCGCCGTGGCGGATCACCTCGACGTCCGACCTGAACGTCACCTATCTCAACGCGGCGACCTCTGACGTGACGGCCGAGGCGCGGGTGCTGCGCGCGGGGCGCACGATCGCGTTCTTCCAGGTGGACGTGAAGGACACGTCGGGGGCGCTCGTCGCGGTCGGTCGCGCGACGATGTACATCCGCCCCGGCGACTAGCGCGCGCTCGCCTGGATCGTGTCGCGGAGCAGGCGCAGCGCGATCGTCGTGAACGCGCTCATGTTGGCGGTGCGGGCGTTGCTCCCGGTCTCGTGCACCTCGACGGTGGGGCGGGGGCCGGCGATCGCGACGGTGGTGCGTCCGGGCGCGGCGCCGGAACGGCCGCCGGTGGGGCCGGCGAGGCCGGACTCGGCGATCGCCCACGTGGCATCGAGGCGCACACGGAGCGCCTCCGCGAGATCGGCGAGCATCTCCGGCGTTGTGCCGCGGTAGTCGGCGTACGCCTCGGCGGGCATGCCGGCGAGGGCGATGCGCGAGCGGAGCGTGTAGAGCACGCCGCCGCCTCGGTAGTAGGACGACGCGCCGGGGACAGCGAGCAGCGCGGCGGAGATGAGTCCGCCGGTAGTGCCGTCGCTCACGGCGATCGTCTCGTCGTGGCGGATGAGGGCGGCGGCGATCGCCTCCGCCAGCCCGTACTGCTCGTTGGTGAGGAAGGTGGGGGGCATGTTCGGCTCCTAGCCGCCTGCGAGCTTCACGTTCAGCCCGCGGCCTTCGAGATAGATGCGCACGCGATCGCGGTGGTCGCCCTGCACCTCGACGGTGCGCCCGTCGAGGGTGCCACCCGCGCCGCACAACTGCTTCAGCGCCTTCAGCATCGCCTCCACCTCGGCATCGGTGCCGGGGAGGCCGGTGACGGTCGTGACGGTCTTGCCGCCTCGGCCGCCCTTCTCGCGGCGGATGCGGACCACGCCATCGGTGGGGTCGACGGGCCGAGTCGGGCCGCTGGGCGCGCGCCTCGCGGGCGCGGGGCGCGGTCGGGGCGGTTCGGGGACGCGCCCGCCGTCGGTCGAGTAGACGCGGCGGACGTTCTGGTCAGGCATGCGGGTGTCCGTGCATCGACAGCGGCTCCAGCTGGTGCGCGAGCAACAACTCGCCGTCGTTCAGGATGTCACGGCTGGGGCCGTCGGTGATCACGCGACCACCATCGAGGATGAGCGTGCGCGGCAGCAGGTCGTCGACCATCGCGAGGTCGTGGGTGGCGACGATGAGCGTGAGCGGGAGGCTCGCGAGCAGCTCGATCAGTCCGCGCCGCGAGACCGGGTCGAGGCTGGCCGTCGGCTCATCGAGCAGCAGGATCGGGGCGCCCATCGAGAGCACGGTCGCCATCGCGACGCGCTTCTTCTGGCCCAGGCTCATGCGGTGCGGCACACGATCCTCGAAGCCCGCCATGCCGACGGCGGCCAGCGCCTCTCGCGAGCGGCGCAGCACCTCGTCGCGGTCGAGGCCCATGTGCAGCGGGCCATATGCGACGTCGTCCAGGACGGTAGGCGAGAACAGCTGGTCATCGGGGTTCGAGAACAACAGGCCGAGCTTGCCTCGGATGGAACGTGCGGACGCCTCGGTCAGCTCCTCGCCGAGGACGCGGACGCGGCCGGACTGCGCGCGCAGGATGCCGTTGAGGTTGAGCAGCAGCGTCGACTTGCCGGCGCCGTTCGGGCCGATGAGCGCGACGCGCTCGCCCTGCTGGATGCGGAACGAGACGTCGTCCAACCCGTGCGTGCCGTCCGGGTAGATGTAGCGCAACGCCTCGATGTCGAGCGCGGGGACGCCGGGCTGCGTCGTGCCGTTCGCTGTCACGCCAGCCTCCCTGCCGCCTGCACGGCGAACGCGTACGCGACGAGCACGATCGCCGCTGCGGCATCGATGCCGCGCACGCGGCCGGTCGTGAGGAAGCGGAGGTCGCCGGTGAAGCCGCGCGCCTGCATGGCCGCGTGCACGCGCTCGCTGCGGTCGAGCGAGCGGATGAACAGCGAGCCGACCATGTGGCCGAGCACCGAGGCGCGCCACGTGATGGTGCCACCGGCGCGGCGATCGGTGAGCGCGGCGCTGCGGCTATCGCGGGCGCGCATCATGCGCATCGCCTCGTCGCCGACGACGTGGAAGTAGCGGTACGTGAAGAACACGGTGGCGACCAGCAGGCGCGGCACGCGCAGCGTGCGGAGCGCATGCAGCAGCTCGGCGACGGGAGTGCTGGCGGTGAGCAGCACGACGGCGAGCACGGAGAGCCACGAGCGCGCGAGGATCGTCGCGACCGCCTCGATACCCTCGCGGCTTGCGTCCCAGCCGGTGAGCGGCATCACGAAGACGACCTCGCCGGGGCGGGTGAACGCCAACGGCACTGCTGCAGCGACGAACGGCAGCGCGAGCAGCGAGCGGTGCAGCAGGAACATCGGCGAGAACCCACCGAGCGCGGCGGCGAGCACCACGGGGAGGGCGCTGGCGGCGAGCACCACCCACGCGGCCTCGCGTGTCAGCGCGAGGGCGAGCACGTAGGCGAGGACGGCGGGCAGCTTCACCGCCGCGTCGGCGCGGTGGAGCGGGCTCGATCGTTCGACGTAGCGGTCGGTGAAAGCGGCAAGGGCGCTCACTGTTCCTGCTTGTGACGGCGGCGGAGCAGCGCGCCCGCGCCGAGCGTGGCGGCGGCAACGACCAGTACGCCCACCGCCCCGGCGGCGGCCGTCGAGAGTGGGCCCTCACCCAGCCCGGGGATCGTGTAGTCGGGTAGCAGCTCGTATCGCGCGTCCTGTGCTCGCTCCAGGAACCCCTGATCCTCGGCGACACGCTCCAGGCCATCCGGCGCGGGCGAGGCGGCGAACGAAGCGACGGCGGCAACCAGCAAGGCGATCGCGATACCGGTGAGCAGCAGCGTGCGGCGAGTGGTCATCGTGCGACCTCCGACGTGAGCGAGGCGGGGAGCAGGTTCGGGCTGGTCGTGCGCACGAACGCGAGCGCGGCGACGGTGATCAGGCCTTCGCCGATGCCGATCAGCGCGTGGACGGTGAGCATTGCGGGCAGCGCGATCTCAAGCGGTGACGTGCCGGAGAGCGCGAGCTGCAAGGCGGTGAGCGCCGCCGCCGCCTCGACGGTCAGCCAGGCGGCGACGAAGGCGACGATGAGGGTGCCCGTGCCGCCGCGGGCGAGTGGGCGGGCGAGCCGGAAGAGCAGCGTCGACAGGCCGACCGTCACGATGCCCATGTTGAAGATGTTCGCGCCCATCACCAGCAGGCCGCCGTCCTGGAACAGCAGCCCCTGCAGCCCGACGACCGCCGTCATGACGATGATCGCGGCCCACGGCCCGAGCAGCGCGGCGGCGAGCGCACCGCCGAGCAGGTGACCGGAGGTGCCGCCGGCGACCGGGAAGTTCATCATCTGCGCCGCGAAGATGAACGCGGCCATCACGCCCATGAGCGGGACGGCGCGGTCGCTCAACGTGCGCTCCGCGCGGCGCGCGGCGACGGTGACGACGGTCGCGGTGACGACCCAGCCGACGATCGACACGGGCGCGCTCAGGAAGCCGTCCGGGATGTGGAGCGCCGGCCCGGCTGCCGCCTCGAGCGCGGTGGTGATGGGGGCAGCGAGCATCAGCGTTCCTCCGAGTCGCGGCAGCCGGCGCAGCGGCCGTGGATCGCCAGGTGCCGCATGTCGGCGACGAAGCCGTGGTCGCGCTGCACCTCGCGGGCGAGGGCATCGAGGGCGTGCAGGGCGACCTCCTGCGTGTGGCCGCAGCCGTCGCAGAGCAGGTGGTGATGGGCCTCGGCGGTCCACTCGTAGGTGGTGCCGCCGGAGGCGCCGGTGAAGGCGGCGACCAGCCCCATCGCGACGAGCGCGTCGAGGTTGCGGTAGACGGTCGACAGCGCGACCTCGTTGCCGCCGCAGTCGCGGACGCGGGCGTGGATCTGATCGACGGTGCTGTGGCCGGGCAGGTCGTGCAGCGCGGCCAGCACCTGCGCGCGCTGCGTGGTGAGGCGGCGCCCGCTGGCGCGGAGCGCTTCGGTGACTCTCGACTGGTTGTGCGGCACAGGTGGAACCCTCGTGCGTGTGCTGGTGGCTAGTGCGAACTATAGCAATAACGTCAGGAGGTGTGTGGCACCCCGGTGGCGAGCGCGCCGGGTCGACGCTAGCGGGCGGCGGCGGTGGCGTGTGCGGCGCGGGATGCCGCACCGAGCGGGAGTGCGAGCAGCGCGAGCACCACGCAGGTCGTAGCGAGGGCGACCAGCGTGACGGCGTAGCCGCGACCTGCCGCTGCGCTTCGCGGAGTTCACCCGTCTGCACCGCAACGAGCGTTCCGGCCGCCGGTGGCGTCCGCGAGCACGCCGGTGAGCGCGGGGCCGAGCACGCCGCCGACCTCGCCGGCGGTGAAGAACAGGCCGCCGGCCGCGCCCATCAGCGCGGGGCCGACGCGCGGGGAGCGCAGCAGCGTGAGCATGAGCAGCGGCGTGCCTGCGCCTCGGCCGATGCCGGTGAGCACGAGGCCGAGCGGCAGCATTGCGCCGCCACCGACCCAGACGAGCAGCAGCCCGACGCCCCACACCGCGAACACCACGAGCTGCACCGTCGTCAGGATGCGGTCGTGCGCGAAGCGCGGCACCAGCAGCGCGGCGACGACGGCGACGAGCGTGGGGATCGAGGCCCACAGGCCGGCGCTGCTGGGCGTCATGCCTCCGGCCCGCAGCATCTCCGGGAGCCAGTTGTTCAGGCTGTGGTTCACGAGGAAGCACCCGACCGCCATCAGCAGCACGAGCTGCACGACGGGGACGCGCAGCAGTTGGCCGAAGGCCTGCGTCGTGGAGCCGCCGGTGCCGCCTCGGCTGCCGGCGCTGGCGTGCTCGCGGGAGAGCAGCAGCCAGGCGAGCGCGGCCGCGGCGGCGAAGGCGGCGTAGACGAGGAGCGTCGCGCGCCAGCTCTCGCCGGTCGCGGGCATCAGCACGCTGTTCGCGGTCGAGGTCGCCAGGATGCTGCCGACCGAGGGGGAGACGGTGTAGATGCCGAGCGCGAGCCCGGCCTCCTCACGGGTGAACCAGGTGGCGGTCAGCTTCGGAGCGCCGACGGAGATGAACGGGCCGCCGAGGCCAAACACCATCACGGCGGCGAGCATGGTCCACTGGTCGAACGCGAAGGCGCGCAGCGCCTGCGAGAGCGCGACGAGCGCGATGCCCGCGAAGAGCGCTCGACGCAGCCCCACGCGGTCGACCAGCGCGCCCGCAGGCACGGCGACGAACAGGTACACGAACTGCCAGGAGCCGAGCACGAGGCCGACCTGTGCGCGGGTCATGCCGGTGTCGCGGAGGATCGGGCCGAGCAACGGCGCGAGCGAGGCGCTCACGAGGCCGAACGAGCCGTAGCCGAGGCAGAGCAGCCCCAGCATCACCCAGCGGTACCCGGACGGGCGGTCGGTGGTCGTCACCGGGGGATGGTGGCGGACGCGGCGGATCCGCGCCACCTCGATCAGGTCGGCCGCGCGATGCGGCTACCGGCAGCGGCCGAGGAGGACGGTGCCGGCGGGGATCCCGGATGCGAACAGCCTCGACCACTCCGCGTTCACGGCAGCGATGCGCGTGCCGGGGATGAAGACGGTGAACGCGCCGTTCGTGAGTGCCCAGTAGGCGGCGGACGTGCCCGGGCAGCCGGTGGCGGCGAGCATCTCCTCGTTCGTCCCGCCCGCGAAGACGAAGAGGCCGAAGCCGCCGCTCGCGGGGACGCTGCCGGAGAGCAGCCGTCCGCTGCCGCCGCTCGTCGCGGTTGGTGGCGGCGTGGAGGCGATCGGCGCGGTCGAGGAGACACGGACGGTGAGCGTGTCGGAGAACTGCTCGCCGGTCGCGAGCTCGGTGACGGTGAAGCGGAAGGCGAGCGTCGAGGTGGTGGCGGGCGCGGTGAACTGCGCGCTGGCTGTGCTCGCGCCGGTGAGCACGACGGCGGCGCCGGACGTCTGCGCCCAGGTGAGCGTGACGGCGCTCTGCTCCGGGTTGTCGACGAGGCCCGTGAGCGTGACGCCGTCGCGCAGGCGCACGGTCCTGTCGACGCCGGCGTCGACGCTGGGGGCGCGACGCAGCGAGGAGCGGAACGCGACGTCGGTGTAGGCGCCCGGCTCGGCGGTCGGCGGCAGGTCGACACCCTCGAGGGCGAAGCGACCGCTGAAGGGGAGCGGGCCGCCTCGATTCGGTGCGGTGAGCGCGATGTGGATGTGTGCGGCGCCGTTGTTCCCGGCCTCGCCATCGGGGGCGACCACGCCGAGGCGCTGGCCGCGCGCGATCGCGCGACCTCGGAGGTTCGCGTCGGGGTAGGGGTGGCAGAGCAGCACGCTCACACCCTGGGCGTCGCGGACGCCGACGCACTTCGTGTCGGCGTACTGCACGGTGCCGCTAAACGGGGCGTAGACGATCGAGCCGGCGGTCGAGGCGTCGCTGCGCACGAGGTCGAGCGCATAGGGATCGTTCGCGTCGGCGACGGAGTGGGTGGCGGTGTTGTAGCCGGCCAGCACCCGCCACTCGCTCCCCGTCTCGGTCGGGAGGTTGAGTGAGGCGGCCGCCTCGGCGGGCGCGGCGGGGTGGAGCAGCACGCCGAGCGCCAGCGCGGCGACCGCAGCCAGCGAAGCCCCTCGGCCCATCCCTCACCCCTCTCGATGCCACGCGCGAGCACGCGCGGCATCGAGGGGTGAAACGAGCGTGCGAGGGGGTTCGTTTGCCGTCGGCCGGCGTCGGTGCTCGGCGTGCTGCGCCTACGCGCGGTTGACGGCGTACGTCCGGTACGCCCAGAGCAGCAGCATGGCGCCAAGCACGGCGATGAGGATGCCGCCGACATCCAGGTTGCCGTAGCCCTCGGCGCCGCTCAGCAGGTTCCAGATGAACCCGCCGATCAGGGCGCCGGCGATCCCGATCAGGATCGTGGCGACGATGCCGCCGGGGTCACGCCCCGGCATGAGCGCCTTCGCCAGCGCACCGGCGATCAGACCCAGCACGACCCACGCGATGATGCCCATCGTCTCGCTCCTCCCTGTCCCGCAGGATCGAGCGTACGGGAGGCCTCAAGCACGACTCTTGCCGGCGTCGCCGATCAGGCCGCTGCGGTGCGAGGGGCGGCGTGCGTCTGCTCGTCGGTCCACAGCGGGCGACGGATGAGGACGACGAACAGCGCACCGGTCATCGCGGCGAAGCCGTAGACGGTGAAGATGAAGCGGTAGTCCCCGACCTGGTCGAACATCCAGCCGGCAAGCCACGGCGTGAGCACACCGAGCGGGGTCTGGAGGGCGCCGGAGAGGCCTCGGAGTGTGGCGAAGCGGCGGACGCCGAAGTAGTCCGCGACCATCGTCTGCTGGAAGACCACCCACGCGGCGTGGCCGGTGGCGTAGATCGCGAAGTAGGCGACCAGCAGCCACGGGCGTCCCGGCGCGAGCTGTGCGAACGCGAGCATGCCCACGCCCTGCAGCACGAACGAGGCGGCGTACATCTGCTTGCGACCGAGCGAGTCGCCGACCCAGCCGATGCCGACGCGCAGCGAGACCTGGAGCAAGCCGTAGGCGGCGACGATGAAGGCAGCGTCGCGGGTGCTGTAGCCGACGTTCTGGAGGTGCGGCACCTGGTGCACGATCCACGCGCCCTGCGAGGCGTTGGCGGTCGTCGCGAGCACCAGCAGGTAGAAGGCGGGGCTGCGGAGCGCCTCCTTCACGCTGGCGCCGGTGATCGAGCGCGCGCGGGTGGTGCCGTCGCTGTCGACCTCGCCGGCATCACCGTCGGGGTGCAGGCCGCGATCCTCCGGTGTGTCGCGGAGCAGCGTCGTGAGCGGGAGGCCGACGATGGCGATCGCGCCGGCGGCGACGAGCAGCGCCTCGCGCCAGCCGAGCGTGGCGACGAGGTAGGCGAGCACGGGGGTGGCGAGGTAGCCCGCGCCGTTCCCGGTGTTCAGGATGCCCATCGCACGGCCTCGCATGCGACGGAACCACGCGACGACCGCGACGGAGAACGGCGTGAACGAGGCGGTGCTCTGACCGAGCGCGATCACGAGGCTCGAGACGTAGAAGGCCGTGAGCGAGCGAGCCTGCGAGAACAGCACGAGCCCGACGACGAGCGTGATCATGCCGCCGACGGCCATCCGCCTCGGCCCCACGCGGTCGACGAGCATGCCGGTGAGCGGGGCGAGCAGCCCCTGCTCCGCGCTGCGGAGCGAGACGCCCGCCGAGATCGCGGCGACGCTCCACCCCATCTCGTCGCGTAGCGGCTGGACGAAGACCCCGAACCCGAACGCGACGATGCCGATGACGAGGAAGTTGCTCGCGGCGCCGCCGAGGGTGACCCACCAGCCGTAGAACAGCCCGCGCCGCGCGCGCATCAGCGAATCCAGTGCGCGCATCGGCTCGATCCCTCCGTCAGCGCGGGGAGTATGGCACGGCAACTCCCTGCCGGACACGCGCACGGTCGGCATGGCCCGGGGTATCCTCCGAGCGCGCCGCGTTCGAGGTGGGGAACCGTTGTACGGACTGATCCGCGAGGGGTTGGCCGGGATCACGCTCGGTCGTGGCGGGAAGCGTGACGGTCGCGTCGGTTCGACCGTGCTGCTGCTCGGCCTCACGAGCATGTTCACCGATGTCTCGTCTGAGATGGTGACGGCGGTGCTGCCGATCTACCTGCTCTTCCAGCAGCAGGCGAGCGTGGTGCAGTTCGGGATCATCGACGGGCTGTACCAGGGCGCCTCGGCGTTGTTCCGGCTGGTGGCGGGGTTCCTGGCGGATCGGCTCGATCGCCAGAAGGAGGTCGCGGCCGCGGGGTACGCGCTGTCGATGCTCACGCGACTGGGGATGATCCTGACGCCCGGCGCGACCGCGTTCATGGCGTTGGTCGCGGTCGATCGCTTCGGGAAGGGCATCCGCACGGCGCCCCGGGACGCGCTCATCTCGCGCGCCGCATCAGATGAGTCGCTGGGGGCGGCGTTCGGCCTGCACCGTGCGCTCGATACGGTCGGCGCGATGCTGGGCCCGATCCTCGCGTTCGCCGTGCTGGCGCTCGCGCCTCGACGGTTCGATGCGGTGTTCGTGCTGAGCCTCTCGTTCGCGGTGATCGGCGTTGCGATCATCGCGCTGTTCGTGCGCAACCCGCAGCAGCCCGCGGCTGCGAAGCGGCGTCCGACGTTCGCGGAGAGCCTTCGCGTGCTCCGCGAGGCGGGCGGCTTCCGCGCTGTGGTCGTCGCGGGCGGGATGGTCGCGTTCTTCACGCTGAGCGATGCGTTCGTCTACCTGGTGCTGCAGCGCACGACGGACGTGGGGATGGCGTACTTCCCGCTGCTGTTCCTGGGGACGTCGATCGCGTACTTCCTGCTCGCGATCCCGCTGGGGCGTGTTGCGGATCGTATCGGGCGCGTGCCCACGTTCCTGGGCGGGCAGATGGTGCTGCTGGCGGTGTACGGCGTGCTGCTGCTGGCGCCATCGATGCTGGCCGCCACGCCGGGCGTCACCGTGGCGCTGACGCTGCTGCTGTTCGGCGCGTTCTACGCGAGCACGGACGGCGTGCTGGCCGCAGCGGCGAGCGCGACGCTCCCCGATGCGCAGCGCGCGAGCGGGCTGTCGATCCTCGGCACGGTCACGGCGGTCGCCCGGCTTGCCTCGTCGGTGGCGTTCGGGGTGCTGTGGACGGTGCAGGGGCCGACGGCGGCGCTGCTGCTGTTCACGGCGGGGCTCGCCGTCACGGTGGTGCTCGCGGCTGGCTCCTTCCGGCGAGCGTCGAGGGGAGCCGGCGCGCATGCCGCGTAACGTCCTGATCTTCGCGGTGGTGGTCGCAGTCGCCCTCATCGGCGGCGGAGCATACCTCGGCCTCTCGATCGGGAGTGACGAGGCGTTTCACGCCAGCGCGCCCGAGGCGGGCGGGCGCATCCTGGATGCGTTCACGCAGCAGGGGAGCGCGACACCGGTCGCGTCCGGCGCGCCGGCGCAGCCGTCACCGTCCGCAGCGGCGAGTGTCAGCGCGACACCGGTCGGGTCGGAGCCATCGCGGGCCGCTTCGACGCCCGCGCCCGCGCGTGGCGCGCCTTCCGGGTTCATCGTCTTCCTCGATGACGAGGATCCGGCGGGGCGGCGTGTCGCGGTCGTATCGCGCGATGACCCCGGTGGGGCGCGCGATGTGACCGGGACGCGATGCGCGCGCGTGTACGTGGCGGGCGGCGCGGGCGTGTGCCTTGCGGAGCGCGGCGTCTCCTCGTTCCAGAACGTGTCGGTGCTGCTGGATGCGCGGTTGCAGCCCACGGGCGAGTTCCCGTTCCCCGGCATTCCCAGCCGGGCTCGGGTGGCCGGGGACGGCCGGTACGCGTCCGGGACGGTGTTCGTCTCCGGGCACACCTACGCCATTGGCGGGGCGTTCTCCACGCGCACGGTGGTCATCGATGTCGCGTCGAAGCAGCCGATCCTCGACCTGGAGCAGCTCGTGTTCACGCGTGACGGCAAGCCGTTTCGGCAGCCGGACTTCAACCTCTGGGGCGTCACGTTCGCCGCGGACTCGAATCGCTTCTACGCGACGCTGGGGACAAACACGTCATGGCACATCATCGAGGGTGACCTGGCGGCGAAGACCGCACGGGTGATCTTCGACACGGGCGAGTGCCCGTCGCTGTCGCCGGACGGGACGCGCCTCGCGTTCAAGCGGCGGAACGCGGACGGGACGTGGCGACTTGCGGTGCTTGACCTGCGCACGCTCACGCATCGGTTGGTCGAGTCAGAGACGCGCAACTTCGACGAGCAGGCGGAGTGGCTGGATAACGACCGGCTGATCTACGGCATGCCCGCCACATCGGACGGTCGACGATGGGACGTCTGGATGGTGCCCGCCGACGGCAGCTCCTCGCCGCAACTGCTGATCCCGCATGCCTCATCGCCGTCGGTCGTGCGTGGCACACTCGCGCGCTAGCCTCGTGGCTCCGTCGAGTCACCTGGGATACGACCATCGTACGAGCACGCTTCACGGAAGTCGTCGTTCTTCGCCCCTCGAAATATGGGCGAAACGCGCCGTTGCTACGGTGATCCCCGAGCAGGGGAGGCGGCGCCGTGAAGCTGACGGAACGAGAGGTCGACAAGCTGCTGATCTCGGTCGCAGCGATGGTCGCGCGGGATCGACGCGCTCGAGGCGTGCGCCTCAACTACCCGGAGAGCATCGCGATCATCGCGAGCGGGCTCATGGAGCGGGCGCGCGAGGGCGCCTCGGTCGCTGAGCTCATGGGCATGCAGGGTGCGTTCCTCGCTCGCGAGGATGTCATGGATGGCATCCCCGAGATGATCGAGGACGTGCAGGTGGAGGCAACGTTCCCGGACGGCACCAAGCTCGTCACGTTGCATCACCCGATCCCATGATCCCCGGCGAGATCGTGTATGGCGACGGCGACCTGACGCTGAACGAGGGGCGCGTGGCGCTCCTGCTGGAGGTCACGAACACGGGTGACCGCGCGATCCAGGTCGGATCGCACTTCCACTTTTTCGAGGCGAACCGGGCGCTGCGCTTTGATCGCGCGGCGGCGTTCGGGCGGCGGCTCGATATCCCCTCGGGGACGGCGGTGCGGTTCGAGGCGGGACAGACGCACCAGGTTGGCCTCGTGCGCTTCGGCGGCACGGGCACGGCGATCGGCTTCAATGGCCTGACGGCGGGTGACGACCGCGCGACGGCGTTTGAGCGAGCGCGCGAGCGAGGCTTCGAGATCGATGGGGAGGCCGCCGAGTGAGCACACCGATCTCGCGCGAACGCTACGCGCACCTGTACGGCCCAACGACGGGCGACCGCATCCGCCTCGCAGACACCGAGCTGTTCGCGCTCGTGGAGCGCGACCTGCACGTGCGGGGCGACGAGGCGTCATTCGGCGGAGGGAAGTCGATCCGCGACGGCATGGCGCAGACGGCGTCACCGGGCGAGGCGCTCGACCTCGTGATCACGAACGCGCTGATCATCGACTACTGGGGCATCGTGAAGGCTGACGTCGGGATTCGTGACGGCCTCATCGTCGGCGTCGGCGCGGCGGGCAACCCGGACACGATGGACGGCATCACGCCGGGTCTCGTGATCGGTGCGGGGACCGAGGTGATCGCGGGCGAGCACCTGATCCTCACCGCGGGCGGCATCGACTCCCACATCCACTTCATCGCGCCGCAGATCGCGGTCGAGTCGCTCACGAATGGCGTCACCACGCTCATCGGCGGCGGCACCGGGCCCGCGACGGGGACGAATGCGACAACCTGCACGCCGGGCGAGTGGAACATGCACCGGATGCTGGAGGCGGCCGACGCCTACCCGGTGAACCTCGGCTTCCTGGGCAAGGGGAACAGCAGCGATCCCGCCGCGCTGTGGTCGCAGATCGAGGCCGGAGCGTGCGGGCTGAAGCTGCACGAGGACTGGGGATCCACGCCCTCGGCGATCGACGTGTGCCTGCGGGTCGCGGACGCGTTCGATGTGCAGGTCGCGATCCACACCGACACGTTGAACGAGGCGGGGTTCGTGGAGGACACGATCGCCGCGTTCGCGGGGCGCACGATCCACACGTTCCACACGGAGGGCGCAGGCGGGGGGCACGCACCGGACATCATCCGCGTCGCGTCGCTGCCGAACGTGCTGCCGTCCTCGACGAACCCGACGCGGCCGTACACGGTGAACACGATCCAGGAGCACCTGGACATGCTCATGGTGTGTCATCACCTCAACCCGAACGTGCCGGAGGACATCGCGTTCGCCGAGTCGCGCATCCGGCCCTCGACGATCGCGGCGGAGGACATCCTCCACGACCTGGGCGCGATCTCGATGATGTCGAGCGACAGCCAGGCGATGGGGCGCGCGGGTGAGGTGGTGCTGCGCACGTGGCAGACGGCGCACAAGATGAAGGTGCAGCGTGGCACGCTGCCCGGCGACGGCGCCGCTGACAATGCGCGCATCAAGCGCTACATCGCGAAGTACACGATCAACCCCGCGATCGCGCACGGCATCTCGCACCTCGTTGGGAGCATCGAGGCGGGGAAGCTCGCAGACTTGGTGCTGTGGTCGCCGGCGTTCTTCGGCATCAAGCCGGAGCTGGTGATCAAGGGCGGCATGATCGCGCACGCGGCGATGGGCGATCCGGGGGCGAGCATCCCGACGCCTCAGCCGGTGCGCTACCGGCCGATGTTCGGTGCGGCAGCGCCGTCGACGCGGCGCATCTTCACCTCGAAGGCGGCGGTGTCGGCGGGGGTGTTCGAGCGCCTCGGCATCCGCACACCGGCGGAGGCGGTGCGGAACACGCGCGAGATCGGCAAGGCCTCGATGGTGCTGAACGACGCGATGCCGGCGATCGAGGTCGATCCGGAGACGTTCGAGGTGCGCGTCGATGGCGAGGTCGCGACCTGCGAGCCGGCGGCGTCGCTGCCGATGGCGCAGCGGTACTTCCTGTTCTGATGGTGACCACCACGCAGTCGTTGCTGCACCTGCTGCAGATCGCCGACTCCTCGTTCCCCGTCGGCGGGTTTGCGTTCAGCCACGGGCTGGAGTGGCTGAAGCAGACGCGCGCGGTCACTGACGAGGCGGGCGTGGCGGAGTTCCTGCGCACGTACGTGGACCAGGTGGTGGGGCGACAGGCGCTGCCCGCCGCGCTGGCGGCGGCACGCGCGACGAGCGCGGAGGGGCTACTGCGCTGGGACGAGCGGCTCGACGCGTCCGTGTCGACGCAGATCGAGCGTGAGGCGGGGCGCGCGATGGGCGAGCGGCTCCTCGTGGGCGCCTCGGGTGCGTTTGCGGGAGGGTGGCGCGTCGAGGCGCTGCTCTCCGCAGTGCGCGCGCGCCGGACGCCCGGGCAACATGCCGTCGCGTTCGGCGCGGTCGCGGCAGACGAAGGCGTCGATGCCACGACGATGCTGACGGCGCTGGGATTCGGGATGACGCAGGCCGTGACGCAGGCAGCACTCCGACTGGGCGTGATTGGGCAGGCAGCGGCGGCGCGCCTGCTCGCAGGAGCGTCGGATGACCTCGATATCGCGGTGTGTCGCGCGATCGAGGGACGGGTGAGGTTTGGGGTGTTCGCGCCGAACCTCGATGCGGCCGGGCTGCTGCACGCACGGCTGCCGTTTCGGATGTTCGCTTCGTAGCCGAAGGAGGCCGAGCGTGATCGATGGCAACGGTGTGTTTCGCATCGGCATCGCGGGGCCGGTGGGATCGGGGAAGACGGCGTGCGTGCTGGCGCTGTGCCAGGAGCTGCGCGACTCGATGAACCTCGCGGTCGTCACGAACGACATCTACACCGAGGAGGACGCGCTGTTCCTGCGCCGCCAGTCGGCGTTGGAGGACGAGCGCATCATCGGCGTCGCGACGGGCGGGTGCCCACACTCTGCGATCCGCGAGGACACCTCGCTCAACCTGCGCGCGATGGATCAGCTCGGCGAGCGCTACCCGGGGCTGGAGCTGGTGCTCATCGAGAGTGGCGGCGACAACCTGTCCGCGACGTTCAGCCGTGAGCTGGTCGATCGCATCGTCTACGTCATCGACGTGTCGGGCGGGGACAAGATCCCGCGCAAGGGCGGCCCTGGCGTGTGCGAGTCCGATCTGCTCGTGATCAACAAGCGCGATCTCGCGCCATACGTCGGTGCGGACCTCGATGTGATGCGCCGCGACGCTGCGGCGAACCGTGGGGACGCGCCGTTCCTGGTGACCAACATCCAGGACGCGGACGATCGTCGTGCATTGGCGGCATGGGTACGCGACGAGGTGGCGGCGGCGCGCGCGGCGCTGTGAGCGGGTCGCGCGCCCGGCTGGAGATCACCGGCGCGGAGGGGCGACTCCGCGTCGCGAGCGCGAACGCCCCGCAGCGGTGGGCGGCGGTGCGTCCGGCGGCGGACGGCTGGATCGAGGCGGTGCACCAGACGATCGGCGACGGCGTGTTCGCCGGCGAGCTGCACCGCACCTCGATCGCCGCGACCGAGGGGGCGAGGGTCGTCGTGCGCGGCATCACCGCAGTGCCGTTGCGCGGCCCGCGACCGAGCGGCACCGCGACCTCGGTGCGGGTAGGGCGAGGCGCCTCCGTCTGCCTGTTACCGGGCGCGCTGATCCCGCAGACGGCGGCGGATCACAGCGCCGCGTTGCGCATCGATGTCGATGCTGACGCCACCGCGCTTGCGGCGTCGATCGTGGTGCCCGGCCGCAGCGGCATGGGCGAGCGCGGTGCGTTTCGCCGGCTGAGGCTGCGCACGACGGCGCGCGTCGCGGGACGCCTCGCGTTCCTGGAGGACGCGACGATCGAGCCGGAGCGTGCGTTCCTCGACGGCCCCGCGGGCTACCGAGGCTTCGATGCAAGCCTCACGGTGATCGCGCTGGGCGCGTGGGCCCCTGCATCGGTCGAATGGTGGGACGGCGTTGCAGGCGAGCGAGGCGTCGGCGGCGCCTCGCTGCTGCGCGAGGGCGGCGTCTGCTATCGCGCGCTGTTCCCCACGCTGGGCGATGCGCTCGCGAGCGTCGCCTTCGTCGAGCGGCGCGTGCGAGCGCTGCCCGGCGTGTAGCGGGGCGCGTTACACAAACTTCGCATCGCTGTCACAGGCCCGACATTCGCGCTACCTAGGGTGCATCTCAACGTCGCGAGACCCGCTCGCGACTGCACTCGGCCACGCGAGAAGGGGTCTTCAGTTGCAGGAATCGAACGTACCACCGCAGCAGAGTGGGCTCGTGTCCCGCCGACGGCTGTTCCGCCTGGGCGTGGGAGCGGCCACGTTCCCCGTGCTCGGTGCGCTGCTCAACGCATGCGGCGGATCGAGCGGCGGGTCGGCAGCGAGCACGCCTGCGGCATCGACGGCCGAAGCCGGCGCTGCGACCTCGGGCGGCACGATCAAGGTCGGGATCATGCACTCGCTCAGCGGCGTGATGTCGATCAGCGAGAAGGCGGTCGTGGACGCGGAGCAGCTGGCGATCGCTGAGATCAACGCCGCAGGTGGCGTGATGGGGAAGCAGCTCTCACCTGTCGTCGAAGATGGTGCGTCCGACCCGGCGACCTTCGCGGAGAAGGCGAAGAAGCTGGTCCAGAGCGACAAGGTGCCGGTCGTCTTCGGCTGCTGGACCTCGTCGAGCCGCAAGGCTGTGCGGCCGGTGTTCAAGGGCAGCAGTGCGCTGCTGTTCTACCCGGTGCAGTACGAGGGCCTCGAGATGGACTCGAACATCTACTACATCGGGGCGACGACGAACCAGCAGATCGTGCCGAGCGTCGAGTACCTGCTGGCGCAGGGCAAGAAGAACTTCTTCCTGCTCGGATCCGACTACGTGTTCCCGCGCACGGCGAACGGCATCATCAAGGCGCAGCTTGCGGCTTCAGGCGGCAAGACGCTGGCCGAGGAGTACGTGCCGCTGAGCGGCGGATCGAACGACTTCTCCACCACGATCGCGAAGATCAAGTCGTCGGGCGCGGATGTCGTCTACAACACGCTGAACGGCGACAGCAACGTCGCGTTCTTCAAGCAGCTGCGTGACGCCGGGCTGACCGCCGACAAGCTCACCACGTGCTCTGTCTCGATCGCCGAGGAGGAGGCGCGGGCCATCGGCGGCGACATCCTGAAGGACCACCTGGTCGCCTGGAACTACTACCAGACGACGAAGAACGCCGCGAACGAGAAGTTCGTCGCCGCCTACAAGGCGAAGTACGGCGCGAGCCGCGTGACGGACGACCCAATCGAGGCCGGCTACGTGGGCGTCTACCTGTGGGCGATGGCGGCGAACAAGGCGAAGAGCACGGACGTCGCTGCGGTGCGCAGCGCGCTCGGTGGCCTGTCGTTCGACGCGCCCGAGGGCACGGTGGTGGTGAACGCGAAGAACAACCACATCGCGAAGACCTTCCGCATGGGCAAGATCCGCGCGGACGGCCTGATCGATGACATCTACGCGACGCCGAAGCCGGTGGAGCCGGACCCCTTCCTGGAGACCTACGCGTGGGCGGGGGAATTCCAGAAGCAGAAGCCGAGCGCGTAAGCGAACTCGACGGTGTGCATGGAGGCGGCGGTCCACGGGGCCGCCGCCTCCTCGCCGGAGGTCATCGCGATGGATGTCGTCCTTGCGCAGCTGTTCAACGGGCTGTCGTACGGTTCGATCCTGCTGCTGGTTGCGGTGGGACTGGCGTTCTCATTCGGCCTGATGAACGTGATCAACATGGCGCACGGCGAGTTCATCATGGTCGGCGCGTACACGGCGTTCCTCCTGGAGCAGCTCTTCACGGCGGTGCTCGGACCGATCGGCGTCGATGCGTACTTCCTCGTGGCGATCCCGATCGCGTTCGTGATCGCGGGTGCGATGGGGATGCTGCTGGAGCGCACGCTCATCCGAAGGCTGTACGGGCGCCCCCTCGATACGTTGCTGGCGACGTGGGGCGTGAGCCTGCTGCTGCAGCAGGGTGCGCGGAGCCTGTTCGGCGCGCAGAACGTGCAGGTCACCGTGCCCTCGTGGCTGCGAGGTGGCGTGGAGGTCACGGGCACATTCGCGATGCCGCTGTCGCGGCTGTTCATCCTGGCGCTCGTGACCGTGTGCGTCGCGGCTGTATACGCATACATCGGGCGGACGAGTGCGGGCCGACGGATGCGCGCGGTCATGCAGAACCGTGACGTCGCGAACGCGCTGGGCGTCGATACGCCTCGTGTCGACATGCTCACGTTCGGGCTCGCGTCGGGGCTGGCGGGTGTCGCGGGGTGCGCGTTGGCGCTGCTCGGATCCGTCGGTCCAACGCTCGGCACGAAGTGGATCGTCGATGCGTTCCTGGTCGTCATCCTCGGCGGCATCGGTCAGCTGGTCGGGACGGTCGTTGCCGCGCTGTCCATCGGTTGGAGCAACGTCGTGTTGGAGTACGTCTCGACGGCGTCACTGGCGAAGGTGCTGGTGTTCGTCGCGGTGATTGTGTTCCTGCAGTTCCGCCCTGCGGGCATCGTCTCCCGGCGCGGTCGATGAGGAGCACAGTGATGGCCTCCGAAGCCATGCCGACGCCCGCAGCGGGCATGTGGGGCGCGGCGATGCGCGCGCTGATGCCCGCGCTGGTGCTGGTCGTGCTGCTGGGGTTCGTGGCACCGATGGTGCTGTCGGACTTCCGGCTGAACCTACTGGGCAAGCTGATGTGCTACGCGATCCTCGCGATCGGCGTCGATCTCATCTGGGGCTACACGGGGATGCTGAGCCTGGGCCACGGCGTGTGGTTCGGACTGGGCGGGTACGCGCTGGCGATGCACATGAAGATCGTCGCCGCGGCTGATCTCGGCGATCCGTTGCCGGACTTCATGACGTGGACGGGCCTGAAGGTGCTGCCGTGGTTCTGGGCGCCGTTCGCGCACTCGTGGTTCGCGCTGATCGCGGTGGTGGCGCTGCCGGGGCTGGTTGCGTTCCTGGTCGGGCTGCTCGTGTTCCGCAGTCGGGTGAAGGGCGCGTACTTCTCGATCATCACGCAGGCGCTGGCGCTGTCGCTCAGCATCCTGCTGATCGGGAAGCAGGAGTACACCGGGGGCATGAACGGGCTGACCAGCTTCACGACGCTGTACGGCCTGAACCTGACGAGCCCGGCGACGCAGCACCTCCTGTACTACGTGACGGTCGCGGTGCTGGCGCTGACCTACCTGGGAGCGCGCTGGGTCGTCACCTCGCCGTTCGGGCGGCTGATGATCGCAATCCGCGACGACGAGGAGCGCGTGCGCTTCGCGGGCTACAACGTGGGCTTCGTGAAGGCGCTGGTGTTCTCGCTGTCCGCGATGACCGCCGGCGTCGCGGGGGCGCTGTTCGCGACGCAGGTGGGCATCATCTCGCCCGCCGATGTCGCGATCGTTCCCTCGATTGAGTTTGTGCTGCTCGTGGCGGTCGGCGGACGGGCGACGGTGATCGGCCCTGTGATCGGCGCGCTGCTGGTCGGCGGCGCTCGCAGCGGGCTCAGTGAGAACTTCCCGGCGACCTGGCAGTACTTCTACGGCGTGCTGTTCGTGGGGGCGGTGCTGCTGTTCCCCGCCGGTCTGGTCGGTGTGGCCGTGCAGCTGCGTGAGCGATTCCGAGGCGTGAGCCTCACTGGTCCGGTGCCGCGCGTCGAAGGAGTGAAGCATGCAGAGCCATAGCGCGATCTTGGACGTCCAGGATCTCGTCGTCTCCTTCGATGGGTTCACGGTGCTGAACAATCTCAGCATGTACGTCATGCCGGGTGAGCTGCGCTTCCTGATCGGCCCGAACGGCGCGGGGAAGACCACGCTGATGGATGCGCTGTCGGGGAAGGTGAAGCCGGACTCCGGCTCGATCACCTTCGATGGTTCGCATGCGCTCAATCGTGCGCCGGAGGATGCGCGTGTGCGCATGGGCATCGGACGCAAGTTTCAGACGCCCTCGGTGTTTGCGAGCCTGACCTGCTTCGAAAATGTCGAGGTTGCCGCAGGCTATCGCCGCGGCATCGCACGGCTCATCCTCGCCCGCTCGGTCGAGGTGGATCGCGTGATGTGGGCGCTGGAGCGCGTCGGACTGGTCGACCGCGCGCGCGTGGTCGCCTCGGCGCTCTCGCACGGCGAACGTCAGTGGCTCGAGATCGCGATGCTGCTGGTGCAGGGCCCCAAGCTGCTGCTGCTGGATGAGCCCGTCGCCGGGATGACGCGCGAGGAGCGTGAGCGCACCGGTGAGCTGTTCGAGTCGCTGGAGGGCGCCCACTCGCTGATCGTGACGGAGCATGACATGGACTTCGTGCGGCAGTTCTCGCGCGTGATCACGGTGCTCCACATGGGGTCAGTGCTGTGCGAGGGGCGCGTCGACGAGATTCAGCGCGACCCACGGGTGCAGGCGGTCTACCTGGGCCGCGCGCACGAGACGGCAGGAGTGACTGCATGACGATGTCGACCGCGGTCCCGGTGCACACGGTCGGTCGTGGCGATCTGGGTGCGCGCCTGGAGGCTCGATCCCTGTCGATCGCATACGGCCACAGCGTGGTGGTGCGGGACGTCTCGATTGTCGCGGAGCCTGGGCAGGTGGTCTGCATCATGGGGCGCAACGGCGCGGGCAAGACCACGCTGCTCAAGGCGCTGATGGGCGTGCTGCCGGCGCACGGTGGCCAGATCGTCCTCGACGATGCCGACGTGACGGCGAGCCCGCCGTTTCGTCGCGCACGCGCGGGCGTGGGGTACGTGCCGCAGGGACGCGGCATCTTCCCGCGCCTGTCGGTGTACGAGAACCTGCAGATCGGCCTGGAAGCGATCGGCGGCGCGGAGACCGGGCAGCTGGACGAGGTGTACGGGATGTTCCCGGTGCTGAAGGAGATGGCGGGCCGCCAGGCCGGCGTCCTCTCCGGCGGTCAGCAGCAGCAGCTCGCGATCGGGCGGGCGCTCATGGGGCGGCCTCGGCTGCTGCTCCTCGATGAGCCGACGGAGGGTATTCAGCCCAACATCGTCGATGAGATCGAGGCGGTGATCGGCTCGCTGAAGAGGTCGATGACCGTGCTCCTGGTGGAGCAGTTCCTGGGCTTTGCCATGGCGAACGCGGATCGGTGCTACGTGATCGAGCACGGCACGATCACGCTCTCCGGGAAGCCGAGCGAACTGCCGGAGGCACGCCTCCACGAAGCGCTGGCGATCTGACGACGCCTCGCCCCGAAGCTGCGAGCGAGCCGGTCCGTTGCGTGACGGATCTCGTCGGGCTGCTCAAACGTCTTCGCGTCGACGCGACTCATAGGGAAACCCTTCCTCCAGGCGCGCGAATACATTCGTAAGACCGGGCTCCGACACAAGTTGGCCTCGTGCTCCTGGTGGGCATCGGGTAGTGCTCGCGGGTCGAGCGAGGCGGGGGCACGAAGAACGCCGCCGTCATGCGTGGCGCCTGCCGCCAGTAACGAGTTGGAAACACCCGCGTCATGGTGACTTAACTGCAACTTCCGTTGCGCGAAACCCCTCGGCAGCCGTCGTCCGTGACGATGGTTGCACGAGACGGGAGCAGCGCCATGAACAAGTTCGAGGCTCTGAAGGCCGCCAAGGGCGGACTCGAGGTCTGGCCCGACCTGCTGCGCTACGCGTCCGAGTGCGTGCCGGTCGCAGAGATCCCGGAGGACGACCTCCAGCGGTTCAAGTGGTACGGCGTGTTCCATCGGCCGCAGCGCCCCGGCACGTTCATGATGCGGCTGCGCGTGCCGGGCGGTCGCCTGACCGCGCGCCAGGTGCGCGCGATCGCGGGCGTCGCGACAGAGTTTGGGCACGGCGAAGCCGACCTCACGAGCCGGCAGAACATCCAGCTTCGTGGCATGGCGCTGCACGACGTTCCCGCGATCATCGACCGCCTCAGCCTGGTTGGCGTTTCCACGCAGCAGACCGGACTCGACAACGTCCGCAACTACATGGGGTGCCCGCTCGCCGGTGTTGACGGCGAGGAGCTGATCGACACGACGGCGTTGATCGCCGCGCTGGGCGAGGCGTACCTCGGTGACCGCGCGTACAGCAACCTGCCGCGCAAGTTCAACATTGCACTGGCCGGGTGTCGCGAGGACTGCGCGCACGCACAGACGCAGGACCTGGGATTCGTGCCGGCAACCCGAGACGGCGAGACGGGCTTCAACCTGCTGGTTGGCGGCGCGCTGGGTGGCACCACGCCTCGCCTGGCGACGCCGCTGGATGTCTTCGTGGCTCCCGGCGAGGTCGTGCCGACGGTCATGGCGCTGCTCCGGATCTTCCGCGACCACGGCCCTCGAGAGAAGCGCACCCAGGCGCGCTTCAAGTGGCTGCTTGAGGAATGGGGCGCGACCCGCATGCGCGTCGCGCTGGAGCAGGAGCTGGGGAGCGCACTCTCGCCGGCCGGCATCGACGCACGGGTGCGCGAAGCGGGCGACCACCTGGGCGTGCACCCGCAACGTGAGCCGGGTGTCTCCTACGTCGGCCTGCACGTTCCCGTGGGGCGCATCACCGCGGCGCAGCTTGCGGAGGTGGCGCGCCTGGCGGAGCGCTTCGGTGACGGCGAGGTGCGGCTGACCGTGGACCAGAACCTCGTGCTGACGGGGGTGGGCTCGGACGCGCTGCCTCAGCTGCTCGACACGCCGCTGCTGCAGGTGCTGCGGCCGGACCCGGCCGCCGTGTGGCGCAACCTGGTCGCCTGCACCGGGAACGACTATTGCCACTACTCCCTCATCGACACGAAGCGGCACGCCGTGGAGCTGGCGACCGAGCTTGAACGCCGCGGCGTCGATGTTCCCGAGGGGACGCGCATCCACATGTCCGGGTGCGTGCACGCCTGCGGCAAGCACCACGTCGGCGACATCGGCCTTCAGGGCTCGAACGTACGCGTCGGTGACCGGATCGAGGAGGCCGCAGACATCTACGTTGGCGGCCGTCTTGGAACGGACGCCCGTCTTGCACGGCGTGTCGAGGACAAGGTGCTGATGACCGAGATGGCCGATCGGCTGGAGGCGCTTCTCACCAGGGCGCCGAGCACGCCGGTCTCCAGCAGCGTGATCGCATAGCAGACAACGAGAGGCAGACGACGATGACGACGACGAACCGACGGAGCTTCCTCCGTCTGCTGGGCGTCTCCGGCGCCGCGCTGGCGATGCCAGCGTTGCTGGGGGCGTGCGGCAGCGACAGCCAGCCCGCCGTCTCGCCGTCGACTACCTCGTCGACGGCCCCATCCGGCAGCCGGCCACAGGCGTCGAGCAGCGAGAAGATCAAGATCGGCTTCATCGCGCTCACCGACTGCGCGTCGGTGGTGATGGCGCAGGAGCTGGGGCTGTTCAAGCAGTACGGCCTGAACGTCGACGTCGTGAAGCAGGCGTCGTGGGCAAGCACGCGCGATGCGCTGCTGACTGGCGACATTCACGCCGCGCACATGCTCTTCGGCATGCCGTTCTCGGTGTACACGGGCATTGGCGGTCCGGCCGGCAAAGAGATTCAGATCGCGATGATGCTGAGCAACAACGGTCAGGCGATCACGCTTGCCGAGGACGTGTTCGGCGGCAAGGTTGGCTTCAAGACCCTGGACAAGGTGAAGCCCGCTGTCGAAGCGGCGCGCGTGAAGAAGGAGGTCACGTTCGCGATGACCTTCCCGGGCGGCACCCACGACATGTGGCTGCGCTACTGGCTGGCGGCCACTGGCGTGGACCAGAAGGGCGTCAAGATCATCACCATCCCGCCGCCCCAGATGGTCGCGAACATGAAGGTCGGGAACATGGACGGCTACTGCGTGGGCGAGCCGTGGGGCGGCGTCGCCGTGAAGGAGGGCATTGGCTTCACGCACATCACGACGCAGGACATCTGGCCGCAGCACCCGGAGAAGGCGCTGGGCGTGAACGCGGACTTCGCGGAGAAGCGGCGTGACGACCTGAAGCTCGTGATGCGCGCGATCCTTGAAGCGAGCGCGTTCATCGATGACCCCAAGAACCACCAGCAGGTCGCGAAGACGATCGGCGGGGCCGCGTACGTGAACGCGCCCGCAGACGTCATCGATGCGCGACTGGAGGGGAAGTACGCGCTCGGCAGGGGCCTGGGTGAGACGACCTACACGGACACCACGATGTTGTTCTCGAACAAGGGTGCGGTGAACCTCCCGCGTCGGTCGCACGCCGCGTGGTTCATGACGCAGTACGTGCGCTTCGGCTACCTCAAGGAGCTCCCGGATGTGAAGGCGATCGCCGGACGCCTCATTCTCCAGGATCTGTACCGGGAGGTCGCGAAGGAGATGGGCATCGCGGTGCCGGAGGACGACATGAGCCCGTTCACCGTGCCGCTGGACAACGCGAAGTTCGACCCGGCGAACCCGGGTGCGTACCTGAAGACGGTGGGAGGGGCGGCGTGAGCGTGGCAACCGAATCTCAGCGCGCATTTGGCCCCGGGAACGGCGCCATGCGGCGGCGGGTGCTGGCGACTGTGCGCGTGTCGCTGCCCTGGCTGCGGAGCCTCGGCGCGGCCGCGGCGGGCGCCGTCGCCCTCTATGCACTGTGGGAGCTGGGGGCGGCGATCTCAGGCGGCAGTCTGCCGAGGCCGGGACGCACGCTGCTGACCTTGCAGGCGTTGCTGTCGGAGCCGTTCGTCGATCGCGGCCCGAACGATAAAGGCATTGGTCTGCAGCTCACCGCCTCGCTGGTGCGTGTCGCGATCGGGTTCGGAGCGGCCTCGCTCGTGGCGCTCCCGATCGGCATTCTGCTGGGCGCGAACAGCCTGATGCGCGCGATCTTCGACCCGGTCGTGCAGGTGTTGCGGCCCGTGTCTCCGCTGGCATGGTTCCCGATCGGGCTGATGCTCATGCGCTCCGCGCCGAACGCGGCGGTGTTTGTCGTGTTCGTCTGCTCGCTGTGGCCGACCGTCATCAACACTGCGTTCGGCGTGAGCACCGTCCCGCAGTCACATCGCGACGTCGCGCGGGTGTTTGAGTTCTCGACGTTCCGCTACCTGATGAAGGTCGTTGTGCCGCACAGCCTGCCGCACATCTTCGTCGGGCTGCGCCTCAGCCTCGGCATCGCGTGGCTGGTGATCGTGGCCGCCGAGATGCTCTCCGGTGGCACGGGAATTGGCTTCTTCGTCTGGGATTCGTGGAACGCCCTGGACCTGGAGCGAGTGCTCTCCGCAATTCTCATCATCGGCATCGTGGGGCTCGTACTCGACCGCGCTATCGCATTCGTCGGGAACCGGTTCGTGTACACGGAGGTGGACTAGTGGCATCCCCATACCTGGAGATCAAGCACGTCACGAAGTCGTTCGGCGACTACACCGCGCTGCAGGACGTGTCGCTGGACATCCGCCGTGGTGAGTTCGTGAGCCTCATCGGCCACTCGGGGTGCGGGAAGTCGACGCTGCTCAGCCTGATCGCCGGCCTGACAAGGATCACCAGCGGGTCGCTCACGCTGGAGGGCACCACGATCACCAAGCCCGGCGCCGACCGCGGGATGGTGTTCCAGCACCACTCGCTGCTGCCGTGGCTCAGTGTCTACGAGAACATCGCAGAGGCGGTGGATGCGGTCTTCCGCGACCGCCGCGTGCTGAAGCGAGCCGAACGCCGCACGCGCATCGAACGGCTGCTGCGCGCGGTGCGCCTGTGGGAGCACCGCGACAAGAAGCCGGGGCAGATCTCCGGTGGCCAGCGGCAGCGTTGCGCCGTCGCGCGGGCGTTCGCAGTGCAGCCTCGCGTGCTGTTGATGGACGAGCCATTCGGCGCCATCGACGCCCTGACCAAGTCGGCGCTGCACGATGAGCTGCTCTCGCTGTGGGCCGAGGACAGCGAGACCGAGACCGTGATCATGGTGACGCACGACATCGACGAGGCGATCTACCTCTCCGACCGCATCGTGGTGATGACGGATGGGCCGCGCGCCGGAATCCGTGAGGTCGTTGAGGTGCCGCTGTCACGGCCGCGCGACAAGCGGGGGATGTTGCACGACCCGCGCTACGCCGTCACGAAGGAACACCTGTTGGATCTGCTCACCAGTGGCCTTGCGGTCACGGGTGCGGCATAGAACGGATCGAGACGATGGTGGCACCCGCCCGACCGACGTTCCCGGCTCGCTCCCCGCGCGAGGATATCCGACCGCCGAAGTTCGCCGACAAGTTTGCGGTGCTCGACTTTGATGCCGAGACGATGCCAGTGATCTCGATGTTCACTCCGCCGACCGAGGCGCTGCTGGACGCAATCGACATCGCGGTGCGGGGCGATGACCTGCGCTCGCGCACGATCGCCGGGAGTGAGCTGGCTGCGTTGCCGCAGGTTGAGGTGACCGAGCCCCTGGTGTGCCAGATCTTCAACTGGTACGCGACGCCGACCTGGGGTGGCGTGCGGCTCGTCGATGTTCTCGGCGCTGCAGGGCTGCACCCGGAGCAGGACGGCTACTACGCTGTGCACTCTCGTGACGGCCACTACTTCGAAACGCTGTCGCGTGACGAGGCGATCGATCCCCGGGTGCTGCTGGTCACCTCGCTGAACGGCCAACCGCTTCCGCACGAGTACGGTGGCCCTATCCGTCTGTTCGTCCCGTTCCTGCAGGGCTACAAGAGCGTGAAGTGGGTGGGCGCGATCCAGGCGTACCGCAACGATCCGGCCGGCATCAAGCGTCTGCTGGGGCAGAGCAAGACCGGCCGCCTTGGCCAGGCATGGCTCGACCGCCTCGGCATCGAGGTGTCTGAGGGGGAGCCGGGCGATCCGGGCTAATGCGCCGTGTGCGCCGCCTCGAGTCGGGCCTCGGCGGGGAGGTGGGGAGCGTGGCGCCTCCTCGTCTGCGGTCGCGGGTGGGGTAGACGGGTTCCTACAGGCCAGACGCCGGAGGTGGCGTCTGAGTCTCGGTGAGCTGGCTTTGGCGCCCACCATGTGGCTGGTTTCGGGGCGATGCGGGAGTAGCTCAGTTGGCAGAGCACCTGCTTCCCAAGCACGACCCGTTGACCAATGCGCCACGCATCTGTCCCACGAGTTCACAGGGCGTACGTTAGCGACGCCGGTCGGATTCGCTCTTGGCATGACCCGCGCGGACTTCCAGTAGCAGAGTCCTTGGCCCAGCGAGAGGCACAGGAGGACGTGGGCGGTCATTCGAGCGGTACGAGGTGGAACGAGGCGTGGGGGTGCCGGCGGAGCAGCTGATCTGGCAGCGCCTCCCGCCGAAGTCCGAGAACCGCGCGGGGCGAATGCACGCCCATCACCAGGTGCTGGACGTGCTCAGCGGTCAAGAACGTGGCGATCTCAGTGGCCAAGTCCTCGCCGGGCAGCTCATGGAGCGTCGCGTTCAGGTCCATCGCGATCGTGAGCACTCTGGTCATGCCCTGCTCGCGAGTCAAGGGCGTCGGGTAGAGCGCCACGAGGTCACCGTCCAGCGCCGCGGCGAGCCTCCACGCACGCCGGATGATGCGCTCCGAGCCACGGGTGTTGTCGAGGAGGACTGCGACACGCTCGCCGGCTTCCCAGCCTTCGAGGCGATGCTCATGCATGTACTTGTCGAGTTCCTCGTCGACCTGGTCGGCGACGCGACGAAGCACGAGTTCGCGCAGCGCGGTGAGGTTGCCTTCGCGAAAGAAGCCATCGAGCGCCCTCGTTGCCTGTTCCGGCGCGTAGATGTTGCCGTGGCGCATCCGGGAGCGGAGCGCCTGCGGCGAGATGTCGACGACCTCGATCTCATCAGCGTTGTCGACGACTGCGTCCGGGACGGTCTCGCGAACTTGAACGCCGGTGATACCGGCGACGATATCGTTCAAGCTCTCGAGGTGCTGGATGTTCAGCGTGGAGATGACTGTGATGCCGGCTTCGAGGAGGTCGTGTACGTCCTGCCAGCGCTTCTCATGTTTCGAACCGGGGGCGTTCGTGTGCGCAAGCTCGTCGACTAGGGCGACCTCGGGGTGCCGAGCGATCACCGCCTCGGTGTCCATCTCGTCGAGGGTGACGCCCCGGTACTCGACTACCTTGCGCGGGACGACGTCGAGCCCCTCGAGGGCTTCGAGCGTGAGGGGGCGGTTGTACGTCTCTGCGAACGCAACGACCACGTCGGTGCCGCGCGCCCTGCGTCGCTTGCCCTCCTGCAACATCGCATACGTCTTGCCGACGCCGGGCGCTGCGCCCAAGTAGATGCGGAGGCGTCCGCGGTTCGAACCCTGCTCGTCTCGCCCAAGGCGTTCGAGGAGCAGGTCGGGATCAGGCCGTTCGGGTTCAGAGCTCCGCGTCATTGCCGGGGAAACTCTCGGTCTAGTGCGAGGTTCACGTGCAGCACGTTCACGCGGGCTTCGCCAAAGAACCCGAGGATCGGGCGCTCACTCTGTGCGAGGATCAGCTCGCGGACAGCAGCCTCGTGGACGCCTCGTGCCTTCGCCACCCGAGGAGCCTGGAGCAGTGCCGTCGCCGGGCTGACGTCGGGGTCGAGCCCGCTGGCCGATGCGGTGACCGCGTCGGCGGGTAGCAGCGCGTCGGCCGGCAGGCCATTCGCGGCTCGGAACGCATGTGCATCCTTGATGACCCGGTCGATCAGCTTCTGGCTCGTGGGTCCGAGGTTGGAGCCGCTCGACGCCGAGGCGTCGTAGCCATCGCCAGCGGCCGAGGGGCGGCCCTGGATGTATGCATCGGCCTTGAACGATTGCCCGATCAAGGCGGAGCCGACGTCCTTGCCTCCTGCTGTGACGATGCTGCCGTTGGCCCGCGCGGGGAACGCCAACTGCGCGACACCGGTCACGAGGAGCGGGTACGCGACGGCCGTGATGAGGAGCAGCGTCACGAAGCTGCCGACGAGTGGCCGCAGTTCGCGTGTGATGGACTGGTTCATGATCTGCCTCGCAGTCCACTAGGCCAGGTGGATGACTCGGATGAGCATGTCCAAGAGCTTGATGCCTACGAAGGGGGCGACGACGCCACCCACGCCGTAGATGAGTGCGTTGCGCTGGAGCAATGCGGCCGCGCCGATCGGGCGGTAGGCGACGCCTCGGAGGGCGAGGGGAACGAGCGCGACGATGATCAGGGCGTTGAACACGACGGCCGAGAGGATCGCGCTCTGCGGGCTGCCGAGTTGCATCACGTTCAGCGCATCGAGCGCCGGATACGTCGCTGCGAACGCCGCGGGGAGGATCGCGAAGTACTTCGCGACGTCATTCGCGATGCTGAACGTGGTCAGCGCGCCACGGGTCATGAGCAGTTGCTTCCCGATGCTCACGATCTCGATCAGCTTCGTTGGGTCGCTATCGAGGTCGACCATGTTGCCGGCCTCCTTGGCCGCCTGGGTGCCGGTGTTCATCGCGACGCCGACATCCGCCTGCGCGAGTGCCGGCGCGTCGTTGGTGCCGTCGCCGGTCATCGCGACCAGGCGTCCCTTCGCCTGTTCCTCGCGGATGATCCGGATCTTGTCCTCCGGTTTGCTCTCGGCGGCGAAGTCGTCGACGCCAGCCTCCCGTGCGATGGTCGCCGCGGTGAGGCGGTTGTCGCCGGTGACCATCACGGTGCGGATGCCCATGCGGCGGAGTTCCTGGAAGCGCTCGCGCATGCCGGGCTTCACGGTGTCCTTGAGGTAGATCAGGCCGAGCACGCGCCCGTGGTCGAGCACCGCGAGTGGCGTGCCTCCCGCCTCGGAGATGCGTGCCGTCGCCGCCGCCAGATCCGCCGAAGTCGCACCCCCCGCTGCCCTGGTGATGGCATCGACCGCGCCCTTCGCGGTGTAGCGTCCGTCGTGGCGCACTCCGCTCGTGCGCGTCTCCGCGCTGAACGGGATGACCTCGGCGCCGCAGGGGATCTGCGTGGTGAGTTCGTCGTAGCCGAGCGTACGGGCGAGGTCGAGGACGGAACGCCCCTCGGGAGTCTCGTCGACGAGCGAGCAGAGGACAGCCGCTTCGACAAGCTCGGCCTGGCCGTGGCCGTCCACCGGGACGAACTCGGCGGCGAGGCGGTTGCCGAAGGTGATTGTGCCGGTCTTGTCGAGGAGCAGTGTGTCGATGTCACCGGCAGCCTCGACGGCCCGACCCGACATCGCCAACACGTTGCGCTGCACGAGTCGATCCATGCCGGCGATGCCGATGGCGGAGAGCAGACCGCCGATCGTTGTCGGGATGAGCGTGACCAGGAGCGCGACGAGCACCACGACCGACAGCTGCGCGCCCGAGTACGCCGCGAACGGCTGCAGGGTGACGGTGACCAGCAGGAAGATGAACGTCAGTCCGCTCAGCAGGATGTTGAGCGCGATCTCGTTCGGGGTCTTCTGGCGCTCCGCGCCCTCGACGAGGGAGATCATGCGGTCGAGGAAGGTCTCGCCGGGATTGGCGGTGATGCGGATGCGCAGCGAGTCGCTGACCACCGTGGTGCCGCCGGTCACCGAGGAGCGGATGTCTGTGCCGGGCTCTTTCACCACCGGCGCAGATTCGCCGGTGATCGCGGCCTCGTTCACGTACGCGACGCCCTCGATCACGTCTCCGTCGCCTGGGATGAGCTCGCCCGCCTCGACGACGACGATGTCGCCGCGATGCAGCGCACTCGATGCGACGATTTCGGTCTCAGCCCCGCTGAGCGCTCGGCGAGCGGTTGCCTGGGTTCGCGTGCGGCGCAGCGTGTCTGCCTGCGCCTTGCCTCGGCCTTCCGCGATCGCCTCCGCGAAATTGGCGAAGAGCACCGTGAACCACAGCCAGAGAGCGATCTGCAGGTCGAACGAGGAGGGCAGCCCGGCGACCAAGTCGCGCACCCAGATCGCGGAGGTCAGCGCCGCGCCGATCTCAACGATGAAGATGATGACGTTCCGGTAGAGCGTCCGGGGATCGAGCTTCCGGAACGAGTCGGCGATTGCCTGTCGGAGGATGTCGCCGGTCCACACACTGGCGGTCGTGCGCCTCTGCACTCGATCGGGTGACTGGACGGGGCCAGGTGCGATGACAGTCATTCGAATGGTCCTTTGCAGTAGCCGTTCAGAACAGGTCGCCACGCATGAGGTGCTCAACGACAGGCCCGAGTGCGAACGCGGGGAAGAAGGTGAGCAGGCCAAGCACAGCCACGATGCCGGTGAGTAAGAACCCGAACGTCGGGCCGTCGACCGGGAAGGTGCCGAGACTCGTCTCAACGCGCCGCTTACGGACCATGGCGCCCGCGATGACGAGCGCCGCGATGATGTAGATGAAGCGGCCCAGGAGGATGCTCACGCCAAGGCCGAGGTTGTAGAACGTCGTGTTCGCGTTCAGGCCGGCGAACGCCGAGCCGTTGTTCGCGGCTCCGGAGATGAAGGCGTACAGAACCTCGGAGAGACCGTGCGGGCCAGCGTTATTCAGTGAGGCGAGCCCGAAGTCGCTCACCACGGCCACCGCGGCGAAGCCAAGGATGAGCGCGGGGAACAGCAGGAACGCTGCCATCACCGCCTTCATCTCGCGCGCCTCGACCTTCTTACCGAGGTACTCCGGCGTGCGGCCGACCATCAGTCCGGCGATGAAGACCGTGAGCAGGACGTACATCACAGCGCCGTACATGCCGGAGCCCACGCCTCCGAAAACGACCTCGCCGGTGGCCATGTTCGCCAGCGGAATCAGCCCGCCGAGCGGCGTGAACGAGTCGTGCATCGCGTTCACGGAACCGTTAGAGGCATCGGTGGTGGCGACCGCCCATAGCGTGGAGGCAGGTGCGCCGAAGCGAACCTCCTTGCCTTCCATGTTGCCCCCCGCCTGGTCGGCGCTGGGGCGCTGCTCGACCCCGATGGCGGCGAGCTGAGGGTTCCCGCTCTGCTCGGCCCAGCCGGCCGCGATCGCGCCTACGAACATCAGGCTGGCCATCACGCAGAGCAGGACCCAGCCGTGGCGAACGGAGCCGACCATCTTGCCGTACATGTGCACGAGGCCGGCCGGAATCAGGAGCAACGCTAGCATCTCGGCGAAGTTGGACCAGATAGTCGGGTTCTCGAAGGGGTGCGCGGAGTTCACGTTGAAGAAGCCGCCACCGTTCGTGCCGAGCTGCTTGATGGCGATCTGAGATGCCGCGGGACCGAGCGCGAGCAGCTGCGTGCCACCCTCCAGTGTCTGCACCTCGCGGTACTCGGCGAAGGTCTGCACGACGCCCTGCGACACGAGGAACAGCGCGAAGGGGACCGATGCGGGTAGCAGGATGTACAGCGTTCCCCGCACCAGGTCGACCCAGAAGTTGCCGAGTGTGCTCGCCGAGGTGCGCGCGAGACCTCGGACGAGGGCGACCAGCGCTGCCATGCCGATGGCGGCGGACACGAAGTTCTGGTACGTGAGTCCGACCATCTGTGAGAAGTAGCTGAGGGTCGTCTCACCGCCATACGACTGCCAGTTGGTGTTCGTGATGAAGCTCGCGGCGGCGTTGAACGCGAGGCTCGGCTTCACGCCCTCGAACCCCTGCGGGTTCAACGGGAGCACGCCCTGCATGCGGAGGATTGCGTACAGGACGAGGAAGCCCGCGAGGTTGAACGCGAGCAGGGTGAACAGGTACCGCTTCCAGCTGTGCTCCTCGGTTTCGGTAATGCCTGCGACTCGGTAGATCGCGGTCTCCACGGGTCGAAGCACGGGATGCAGCCAGGTGCGGCGTCCCTCGTACACCGCGGCCATGAACACGCCGAGCGGCTTTGCGAGCAACACCAGCACCAGCGTGTATAGCGCGACAAGCGCCCAGGTGGCCGTGGTCATCGCAGTCCTACATTTCCTCCGCGCGGAACAGCGCGTACAGGACGTACGAGCCAATCCCGAGCGCGATCACGAGCGCCACCAGGTTCTCGAGGTCCATCAGACCCTCCAGAGGAACTGGGCGATCAGCGCGAAGAGCGCGAACAGACCGATCCCGAGCCCGAGCAATGCGGCGTCCGCCATTCAGGCCTCCTTCACGCCCGTGCTGGCCAGTTCCCCGAGGAGACGCAACAAGGCGTCCATCGGAAATGGCTTCAGCAGCACCGCTGCCGGTTCGAACTCCTCGACGCGGTGCCGTGCCAACTGAGCCGCGGAGAAGACGATGACGGGGACACGTGCACGCACATCCGGAGGCATGCGGCGTAGCACCTCCCAGCCCGTGAGATCCGGCAAGTTGATGTCGAGGAGCATCACGTCCGGACGCGCCTCGGCGAGCGATACGAGGGCGTCCTCGCCCGTGGTTGCCACGCGCACGCTGTAGCCATGGGCCAGCAACGAGCGTGAGAGCACCCGGGTGATGGGCGCCTCGTCATCGACGACAAGAACGTCGACTGGCATGGGACACCGCCACTTCGCGCTGAAACAGGACGGCGAACGGGCCGGCCTCGGGCCCGCGGATCTGGGACACCTGCCAGCCATCCCGGATCCGCTCGCGGATGCGGGCGATGCCCTCACCGCAGTCGAGATACTGCTTCGAGGTAGTAGATGTGTCGCGTCATGACGTCCTCCCGCTCCTTCAGCGGTGAGAACAGCCTGGATCGCGACGTGTCAGGGCTGTGTCTGCTCAAACCGGCCAGGGTATGCGGGTTGTGTCAGGATTCGGCGACGACGAGGCGGTAGCCGATGCCGGGGTCCGTGACGAGACAGGCAGCGGCGTTCGGGTCGGCGCCGCCGAGCTTCCGTCGCAGTTGATGCACGAACGTGCGCAGGATGTGGCTGTCGTCGACGTACTCGGTGCCCCAGACGCGGGCGAGGATGTACCGCTGCGTCAGCACTCGCCCCTGCAGTTCGAGCAGCAGGCGCAGCAGGTCGTGTTCCTTCGGTGTGAGGTGCACCGGCACGCCGGCGACGCTCACCTCGCGGGTCGCGAGGTCCAGGTGGATTGCCCCACAGATGAGTTCGGCGGCGCGGGGGTCGGTGCCCTGGCGACGGAGGCCGGCGCGCACACGAGCGAGCAACTCGTCCATGCCGAAGGGCTTGGTGACGTAGTCGTCAGCGCCCTCGTCAAGCGCCTCGACCTTCTTCGTTTCATCGCCGACGGCGCTGAGCAGGATCACGGTCGCAGAGGTCAGTGGCCGAATCTCGCGGCATACCTCGATGCCGTTGATGTCGGGCAGCACGAGGTCGAGGAGGACGACATCGGGTCGGTGGCGCTCCACGGCTTCGCGCACATCCGCACCCCGCTCCAGTGCCTCGACGGTGTAGCCCTGACCTTCGAGGGCGCGCCCAACCACACGGCGGATCGCCGGGTCGTCGTCGACCAGGAGGATGCGGGCGCCGCTCACTCGGGAACCTCCGCCGCGGGTAGCGAGATGCTGAACTCGGTGCCGGCCGGGGAGGAGCGTACCTCGACCGTGCCATCGCACAACTCGACCATCGAGCGCACGATCGTCAGGCCGAGGCCCGTCCCGCTCGTCCGGTTTGTCTGCACTCCGCGATAGAACTTCTCGAAGACGTGCGCCACATCCTCGGTCGGGATGCCCGGACCGCAGTCGGCTACGGTGAGGCGGACGTGCTGCCCCGCGCGTTCGGCGCGCAGCGTGATCGGAGTCCCCGGCGTCGAGTAGCGGGCCGCGTTCTGGAGCAGATTCCCGACCGCTTGGTGCAGGAGGCGGTAATCGGCGAGTAACCACAGATCGTCGGGCGCGTCGACACGCACGTTGCGCCCGGCGGTTCCGGTTGCCTCGGCGTGGACCACCTCGGCGAGCAGATCTGCGGCCTGTAGTGGCTCGACCTGGACGGCGACCGCGCCACTCTCAAGCCTGCTCATCTGGAGCAGGTCGTCCACGGTGGCGACCAGTCGGTCGGTCTGGGAGCCGATCGTCTCAATGAAGTCGCTGGTGTCCGCCGCGGTCCACTTGGCCGACGTGTCACGCAGGCTATCGGCGGCGGCCTTGATCGCGGTCAGGGGAGAACGCAGGTCATGAGACACGCTGGACAGCAGCGCGGACTTCATCTGGTCGGCACGCCGCAAGACCTCAGCCTCCTGCGCAGCTTCGGCGAGGTTGGCGCGGTGGACGGCGGTGCTCGCTTCGGCGGCGAATGATGACAGGAGGCGGCTCGCGTTGACGAGCGGCGGTGGCTCGATGCGGCCGGTGACGCGGAGCGCCCCGCTTGCCAGCGCGTCGACGGGGAACGCGATGATCGTGACGGGCGCGCCCGGTTTGCGGCCGGTGAGTCGCGAGAAGACACGGGTACGGCCGCCCAGGTGTATGGCAGTGTTTCGTTGTCGCGATTCCATCGCCGCGGCCACCTCGGTCCGCGTGGCGGGAGCCTGACTGCCTGGGTTCCGCGACGAGGCGATCAGACGGAGGTCATCGGTCCCCCCAAAGATCGCGCACCCGTCGGCGTGCAGCGACTCCGCGACGTACTCGCAGAGTCCCTCCAGCGCCTCGAGTGGTGTGGCGGAATGCACCACCGCGTGGGTGAGGCCGAGTACGGTGTTCGCCTCAGCCTCGCGCGACCGGGCCAGGGTCGCCTGGCGTCGGAGCAGGCCGAGCATTGATGCGCCGATGAATGCCACCGCGAGGAACACCGCAAGCTGAGCTGCCTGCGCCGGTTCCTGGACAGTGAAGGTGTGCCTCGGTGCGACGAAGAAGAAGTTGACGATGAGGTCAGACGCGACGGCGGCGAGGGAGCCGATGAGGTGGCCCCAGATCGCTGCTGCGAGCAGCGTGACGAGCAGGTACACCAAGGCAATCGTGCCGGAGACGTCTTCCGGCCCGAACAGTGGCGCGAGTACGGCTGTCAGCAGGGCAAGTGCCACGCCCAGAAGAGCGAAGCCGCGCAGGGGGCTTCGGATCGCGTCGACGAAACGGTTCGTTTCCACGCACCGAGTATGCGTCTGGACTCACTCAAGCGCGGAACTGCTATGGGAAGAATGCCTTGCTCCCGTTCTCCCGCTAGACCGAGCGCCCGCGAGTCCAGAAGCGCCCTCTCGCTGAAGCGTGGCCAGTTTTCACCTACGCCTACCCCGTGGATGACGCTGGAAATCCCGACGACGGGTGGCGCGACGGTGATACCGGGAAGGTCGCCAACCTCCTGCGCGCGAAGCAGGCGGTCGCCAATCCGTGCCATCGACGGCTATCATGTGGCTGGTTTCGCGCGATGCGGGAGTAGCTCAGTTGGCAGAGCACCTGCTTCCCAAGCACCATCCTTCGACCGATGCACCGCACACCCTGCCTGCGAGCTGACAGGGCTTGAGTTGGCGACTCCGGTTGGAGTCGACGGCGTCATTGCCCGCTAGGAACCGATAGCTCCAGGCAACTGCGGCCCCGGTGGCGCGTCAAAGCCCTTCAGCCTACTGGATCGGAAGCCCCATCTCGCCTTCCGGCACGCCACTCCCGCGGTAGGAGTGGCGTTGATCGGACAGCCTGCGCAACTCAGATTTCCCGGCGGTGTTGTTATCATCGGATCAGCCCGGGGTCTTGCTCGCAGTCGATGGCCGAGGTGCCATGCTCCCCTCTGTGAACGGCCGGAGCGAAGGTCGACTCCGCGAGCTGTCACAACTGCTCGCGTCGTTCGATGAGGCCGCGCAGTTCGGCGCTCGGTGCGTCGTCGTCACCGGTGAGCCTGGCATCGGTAAGAGCTGGCTGCTCGCCGAGGCACGACGCCTGCTCACGGCCGAGCGCGCCGTGCGCATCCTCGAGGGGTACGCGCTCGACCTGCCGGGGCTGCCTCCTGCATTCCCCCTCGCCACGGCGCTGGGGGCAGCGGTCACAGGGCTGAGCGAGCGCCAGGACACGCAGCTCCAGTCGGCGCGAGCGGCCCTCGCTGCCGTCGGCATCGGCCCGCCTCTCCTAGAGACCCCGGTGTCGGCTGACCTCGGCAACGTGCAGGACCAACTTCGGGGCTTCGAGGCGCTGACCGTGCTGCTGCGCCACGTGGCCGCCGACAATCCGGTCGTCATCCTGCTCGATGACCTCCAGTGGGCCTCCACGTTCACGTGGGACGCGCTGCTGTACGCCACCCGAGCGCTCTCGAACGCCCCCGTGTTCTTCGTCCTCGCTGCACGCGACGAGATCCTCGACGGTCCGACGAGCCACGGCGCCTCAGCGATCGCCGAGCTGCTCCGCCTGCGTTTGTTGCACCACCTTCCGCTGGGGGCGCTGGAGCCCGCCGGGATCGTGGCGCTGGCGGCTGCTCGTCTGGGCAAGCCGCTGTCGTCCCACCTCGTCGACCGCCTCGTCGAACGGAGCGAGGGGAACCCATTCTTCGCCGAGGAACTCGTGCAGGGCTGGCGTGAACACGACCTGCTCGTCGAACGCGCGGACGCGTGGGACTGGGCCGGCAGCGGGGCCGACGATCGAGCCGTCCCCCAACAGCTGCGGCTCGCGATCGACGTACGGATCAACGGCCTGCCCGCTGCGACCGATGCAGCGATGGCGGCGGCAGCCACCCTCGGGCGCGAGTTCCCGGCGCACACCGTTGCCACCATGCTCGACATCAGCCCTGAAGCCGTCGGTCGGGACCTGGAGCCGGCCGTGCGCGGTGCTATGCTCGACCCCACGCCTCGAGGCTGGCGCTTCCGGCACGACACGATCCGAGAGGCGGTCGTCGCCCGTCACCTGGCCCAAGCAGTGTCGCTGCATGCGACTGCCGCAGCGGCGCTGTCGAGGGAACTTGGGCACGCGCCCGGCTTCCAGGAACTGGCGGCACTCGCCCATCACTGGATCGCGGCAGGTGACTACGGCCGTGGCGCCCCCGCAGCGCTTGCCGCCGTCCGCGCAGCCGGTCAGGTGCATGCCACCGCAGAGGCGCTGGAGTGGGCTCGCATCGCCACAGACGCGTGTGAGCGCGCTGACTTGAGCGAGTCGACCTCGAACTTGCTGTTTGACGCCCGACTCGCCCACGGCACTGCGGCCATTGCCCACGCGGTCTACGAGGAGGGAACGGATGCGCTGCACGTCGCACTCGAGGTTGCTGGGGACGATCCCCTGCAACAGGGCCTCGCTTGGTTCTGGCTGGGGACAGCCGAGCGACGTCGCGAGCGCGCGATCGAAGCAGCCGGTGCGCTCAGCCGGGCGGTGGACTGCCTGCAAGGTGTCGGCCATGCCATCGAGCTCGGCCGGGCGCTGGTCGCGCTCGCGGACCTTGATGGGCTGACGCGGGGGCGATACGACGAGGCGCGCGCAAACGCGACACGCGCCCTGGCAATCGCGCGGGAGGTAGGTGATCGGGAGCTGGCTGCGCGCGCCGCGCTCGCGCTTGCGAACGTCGAGGTACGCACCGAGGACCCGTTGGGCGGGCGAGCGCTGTTGCGCGCTGCGCTCGAGGACTCACTCGCGGTCGGCGATATCGCGATGGCGGTTGAGACATGCGCCACGCTCACCAACTCCTACTACTGGTCAGGCGAGCTGCGAGAGTCGATTCGCTATGCCGAGCTGCGGCGCGAGCTGGCCGAGCGTGCTGGCGATATCTTCGCGCTCCGTCATGCCCACTCGTGGCTCGCGCTGCTCGAGGTCACGCGTGGCGAATGGAACCACGCGGAGGAACTGCTCCGTCGCTCCGAGCACGACCTGGCGCGCCTCGCCAGCCCGGAGCCGCTCGCGTTCCTGCAGGTCGTCGACGGCTTCATGCACTTCCGCCGAGGTGACCTGCCCCGAGCCTGCGAGCTGCTCGCACAGGCGGTCGCGACGTTCTCCGCGATCGACGACGCGACCGTTGTCTGGTACGGAAGCCTGCTTGCCCTCGTCTACGCGCGGGCAGGACGAGTAGACGACGCTCGCGCCGAGGTCAGCGCGCAGGAAACGAGACTGCAGTCGTTGCCTGACGCGGCGCTTCCGGCGCGCTCCGCTCGTTGCGCCCTCACGCTGGCGCTCACGGTGCTCGGCGACCTGGAAGCTGCGGCGGCCTGCGCTGACCGACTGCAGCCGTACCCCGGCGACTACCACTGGTCGCCGGGGCGGCTGTCACTCGCCACCGTTGCCGCGGCACGGGGCGATGTGCAGACCGCGCTCGCGGAACTCGAGATGGCTGATCTCCAGGCTCGCGAGCAGGGGCGTCGCCCTGACATCGCGCTGATCCAACTGCAGCGCGCGCGCCTACTCGAGCGCCGTCCGGCTCTCGCTGCGGCCACCGACGCCGCCAACGCGCTCGCCGAGTTGGGGATGCAGGCCGATCTCGCCCTCGCGCAGGACCTTGTCGCCTCGCTTTCCTCGGGCCCTGGCCCCGGAGGGCTGTCGCCTCGCGAGATCGAGGTGCTCCGCCTGGTCACCCAGGGGCGCACGAACCGGGAGATCGCGCAATTGCTGGTGATCAGCGAGCGAACCGCGGTGAACCACGTCAGTCACATCTTCAACAAGCTCGCGGTCGCGAACCGCGCTGAGGCCACCGCGTGGGCCGCTCGTCAGGGGCTGGTCTAGGGCGACGGTACTACTCGTCAGCCGGAGCCGTGCCGAGGGGAAATGAGACATTCCTACGATGTCTCCTCGGAGGCCGAACCGTAGCGTCCATTCTCGGAACGCCGGAGGAACCGGCGGGGAAGGACGCACGACGATGGCAGGTTCTGAGCAGAAGAAGTTCGAGGCGCCCGACGAATCGCGCAGCTTCGAGCGGGGTCGACTGGACCTCCTCAACATCGGAGGCGGCAACGTCGGACGGCTCACGCTTCAGCCCGGTTGGCGCTGGTCGGAGCACGTGAAGCCGGTCGCGAACACCGAATGGTGCGAAGCGCCGCATTTCCAGTACCACCTCGCGGGAACGCTGCACGTCCAGATGGCTGATGGCACCGAGTTCGATGCGAAGCCGGGGGACGTGACAGCGTTGCCGTCGGGCCACGACGCCTGGGTGGTCGGGGACGAACCGGTGGTTGTCGTCGACTGGTTCGGCGCCAGCAACTACGCCCAGCGGTAGCGCGCTGACCGCCGCACGCATCTCGCGCCGTGTGGACCGGTGTCGATCTCCGGTTCACACGGCGCGAGGCGAACCACGGGAAGGGGCTAGTGATGTTCGGGACGATCGCATCGATGCGCGCGAAGCCGGGGATGGAAGAACAACTGCTCGGGGCACTCGAGGAGTGGGGGCGAGAGCGCGGCTCCCGCATCGCAGGACCGGTACGCGTGTACGTCGCCCGCAGCGAGAACGATCCCTCCCTGCTGCTCAACATCGCGATGTTCGACACTCGAGAACACTACGAGGCGAATGCACTCGATCCAGAGCAGGATCGCTGGTACCAGCGCATGTTGGCGTTCTGCTCTGAGCCGCCCGACTGGCACGACCACACTGTGTTGCTCGCGTACGAGTTCACGCCGCCGCAGGCCTAGGATCTGCGGCGCTCGATCGGCTGGTACGGCTCCTGACGCTGGACATGTGAACGGCGTCTCCGTCGCGGGGGATCGCAACGGCGACGGCGCCGCGCGGTGCGCGTCACCGCGCGGTGCGGCCCGGGTAGGCGCCGAGGACATCGAGCACCTCGTCGATGTCGGCCTCAGTGTGGCCGGCGCTGACCTGGAAGCGGATTTCCTCGTCGCCCCGAGGGACGACGGGGGAGTTCAGGCCGGTCGCGAGGATGCCGTGCCGCCAGAGATGGGAGACGAGGTCGGCGGTGCGGGCGCTATCGCGCACCATCAGCGGGACGATGGGGTGCTCACCGGGGATTGTCTCGTAGCCGAGACGCGTGATGCCGTCGCGGAACCGCAGCGTCAGCGCGCGCAGCCGTGCGAGCAGCGCATGCCCCTCGGCGCTGTCCACGATCTCGACGGCCCGAGTGGCGGCCGCGGCCTCGCCCGGTGTGATGGGGTTGGAATAGACGTAGAGAGGGGCCGTCTCGCGCAGATAGCGGATGACGGTGGCGCTCCCGGCGACGTAGCCGCCGTTGACCCCGAACGCCTTTCCGAGCGTCGCGATGAGGAGGTCGGCCCGCGCGTCGCACGCCTCCTCCGTGCCGCGGCCGCTCTCGCCGAGGGCGGCCACGCCATGCGAGTCGTCGACGACCAGCAGCACCCCTTCGGGGTACGCGTCCGCGAACTCATCCGCGAGTGCACGGAGCTCCTCGAGTGGTGCGTGGTCGCCGCGCATGGAGAAGACGCCGTCCGTGATGATTACGGCACGGGCGGCCTGTCCGGCGGCGCGCCTCAGCCCGCTGCGCGCACGCTCGAGTCGGCCGTGGCGGTAGAGCACGCGCAGCGCCGGACGCGCGAGGCGGATCGCGTTGTAGATGCTGTTGTGGTTGAGCTCGTCGGCGACGACGACCGTCTCTTCGGTGATGAGCGGCGCGAGGACGCCGACGACCGCGGCATAGGCGGAGCTGAACGTCATCGCAACCTCGCGGCCGTGAAAGGCGGCGAGGCGTTGCTCCAGCGCGACGTGCGTCGAGTAGGTCCCGCTGATGAACCGGACGGCCTGCGGTCCGGCACCCAGGCGCTCGGTGGCGAGCGCGTCGGCGTGGATCACCTCAGGATGCAACGCGAGGCCGAGGTAGCCGTTGGAGTTCATGCGCAGGAACGGCCGGTCCTCGCCGGCAAGCGTGTAGCGCGGGCCCCGTCCGCCGGCTGCGGGGAGGACAGCCTCGATGACGTGCTCGTCGCCTTTCGCGCGGCCGCCGGCGGCCAGTTGATCGAGGGCGGTATGCAGGGCGTGATCGAGACGGTCGGTACTCACGATGCCTCCCTCACGGCGCAAGTCAGGCCTCGGTGGATCCCTCGTGGAGGTGGAGGAGCATGTCGTCGGTCATAGCCTGCAGGTCCCACTGCGGCGCCCATCCCCACTCGTGCCGGGCGGCGCTGTCATCGATGGAGCGCGGCCAGGAATCGGCAATGGCCTGTCGTACGGGGTCGATGTCGTACTCGACGGTGAAGCCGGGTATGTGCGCGGCGACGGCGTGCGCCAGCTCGGCGGGGGTGAAGGACATTGCGGCCACGTTGAAGGCGTTGCGGTGGCGGAGCGCACCGGCGTCGGCGGCCATCAGCATGGTGACGGCTCGGATGGCGTCCGGCATATACATCATGGGCAGGCGGGTGTCCGGGCGGAGGAAGCAGACGTATTTCCCGTAGCGCAGGGCCTGGCGAAACATGTCCACCGCGTAGTCGGTGGTACCGCCGCCAGGCGGGGCGACATATGAGACCAGTCCAGGGAAGCGCAGCCCGCGCGCGTCCACGCCAAAGCGCGCGGAGTAGTAGTCGGCGAGGAGCTCGCCCGCAACCTTTGTGATCCCGTAGATGGTGCGCGGTCGCTGGACGGTGTCCTGCGGGGTGTCCTCGGGAGGGGTCTCCGGGCCGAAGGCTCCGATCGAGCTGGGGAAGAACACGCGGCAGCCGTGGTGGCGGGCGACCTCGAGTACCCGGAAGAGGCCGCCCATGTTCACGTCCCAGGCGACGCGAGGGGCACGCTCGCCGGCGGCCGAGAGGATGGCGGCTAGGTGGTAGATCGTGGTGACGCCGAACTGGCGGACCACCGCATCGATTTCGCGGATGTGCGTGCAGTCGACGTATGCGAAGGGCTGGGCGGGGGCGGCGTCAGCCGGCACGCGCACATCGGACGCGACGACGCTCTCCGCGCCGTGCAGCACTCGCAGGGCGGGGACCAGCTCCGAGCCGATCTGTCCGAGTGCGCCGGTGACGAGCATCCGCTCCACGGTGCTTCCACCTCCCGTCTGACAGCATGATGCATACGGGGGGCCGGCGTCGCCAGGGATCCGAACTGCCGTATCGGTGTTCGGTCGCTGACGCGCCGTCCACCTCGTCGCGCTCCCGACGGAAACGCCGCCCTCACAGGCGGCGTCTTCGAGACGGAGTCTCGGTTAGCTGGCTTTGGCGACCCCGATCGGCGTCGAAGTGTGCTGCCAACAAGGTCTACAGACTCGCATAGCTGGCAGGCTGACGGGTGGAGCCTGGGTTTACGAGCAGCCTAGGGCACCGAAGACAAGGTCGGGATCGAGAACGCCTCGGCCCAGCGTCGTGTTTTTACTGAGGTAGCCAATCCGAGCGTTCTTCAAGATGACGCGTGGTGGGAGCGGTGCCGTTGGGTCGTACGCGCTCGTCTCAGACGGAATGTGTCCGAACTCGCCGCTTCGGTTCCGCACGCTCAGCGGACCATACACGCTGCCATAGACCCCGTTCTGATTGCAGATCGAATCGGCATTGACACGGCTCGTCGAGATCACACCGAGATAGCCGGAACACGGGTGAGTCGTATTGCGTCACGATCCGTTTGCCAGCTGATGAGCTGTGGCGCGTACACGGGGACCTCGAACGCCGGCACGGGAAGCCAAAGGCGTAGGTTCCCGTGCCTCAAGGGCAGCCAGCCCGCCTGAGCCGTCTCGGCCGGCCCGTATGCGCGCCGGTGCTACATAAGACATAACTTCTCGCATTCAAGGCGAGGCGCGGGCGGCGCGTCGAGACTTTGTCTCGCTCAGCTGGCTTTGGCGACCCCGATCGGCATCCAGGGCGAACGCTGGCGGGTGGGGCGCTTGCTCGGCACACTTCGCCGCGCCTGATCTGCAGCGCGCTGTGCGTCCCAGTAAGCGCGGGCGCGAGCGCGGTCAGATGCTGATCGCTCGTCGGAGCCCGACTCGTCTTCCGGCCACTTCCGCGCGCGCCCTACAGGCCTCTGAGCAGATGCCCCACGCGGTTCACTGCTTGGCTGAAACGTCACCGCTGCGGTGGTCGGTCGTGGCTTCTGCCGGTGCCGACTGAACATCGTCGTGCACAATGACAGAGACGCGAGGCGTCGGCGTCGACGGTGCGAGCACGGTGCGACGTGGCGTCGAACTGTGCGCACCTCGATCGGATGGTTCCATATCGCGGGCGGGTTCGGCGACGACGGCGAGCGTGATGACACGCCCCTTCTGCTCGCGCCCGTGTAGCGCCTCAACGGCGGCACGAGCGTCACTCGGGGCCATCTCGGCGTATGCAGTGGTGCCAGGGCGCCCGGTGAACCCGCTGGTGGGGCGTACGTAGGACAGCACCGGGCCAAAGGGAAGGAGCATGGCGTGCAGCTCGTGCTCCGTAACGTCCCGCGTCAGATTCGTCAGCTCGATGTACGCGGACTGTTCGACGTTCGTCTCTTGGGGCATGGTCGTGCTCCTCAATGTGCCAATTGTTCGTGGTGTGGCTAGGCGACGGGCACGAGAGCGGCTGCGACATCCTCGTCGCGGAAGCGTGCGTAGCAGCGGAAGTGCCCGGCCTGTGGGCCGACTCCCCGCCATTCGCCAGCCTCGAATCGAGCACCGCAGGTGCAGCGATCGTGTTCCCGTGGTGTACGCGTCATCCAAGCCCGGAACTCGGCGACCGTGGGATCAGGACGTTTATTCATGCGGCCCCCCCGTTTCGCCCGTCGGCCATCCGCTGCGGGGCTATCGAGCGGGCTTCGCAACTGCATCGATGACGCTGGTCCCTGCCGCCGTGGCGGGGGCAGTTGCAGGCTTCACCTTCTGCGCGACACGTTGCGCGCGCTTCTTGAGGTTCTTCGGACTCTTGTCACCCATGGTGCGTCTCCCTCGGCCACGTCGTGCTCCGAATCAGTCGAGGATCTTCGTGGCCAGAGTTCATGCTCCGCCTCACACCGTTACGGTGGCGTGACGGCGCCCAGGAGATTCAGAGAGCGCGGCGAAGCTCGACGACGACGCCACGGATCTCGACGTCGGCCAGCGGCACTTCTTCGTTTACGTTGTCGCTGCGGAGCACGGCGATGCCGTCGCGCTCCGCGAGTCGCTTCACGATCCAGGTTCCGGCGTGGATGGCGACGATGATGCGGCCCGGGCTGGGCGTCACCTCGTGACTGACGAGGAGGGTGTCACCATGCCGGATCGTCGGTTCCATGCTGATGCCGGTCGCGACGACCTCGAACGCGCCAACGGCTTCGCCGGCGACCGCCGTCTGCGCGGTGAAGACGATCGACTCAGGACCCGCGAGGCGGGCCAACGGCACGTGTAGGAGCGCGTCGAACTGGGCGGAGGGCTGCGCTCCCATCTCCTCCTGCAGGCGGAGCCGGTACGCATCCGCCGCGTCGTTGGCTGCGGAGCGGTTGCCCTCCGCCAGGTGCACACGGATTAGGGCAGCGTGGCCCGTCTCTCGCAGCGGCTCAGCGGCGATCGCAGCGCATGCGGCGTCAGCTGCCTCGCTGTACCGCTGTTCGATGGCGAGGCGGAGCGCGAGCGCCTGCAGCGCGTGGAACCGGAGCTCCCGCCACTGCTGCGCGTCGGCGCTGAGCCAGTCGTCGTACCAGTCAGGCAGCAGGTCGTCCGAGAGCAGAAGCGTGGCCACCTGCGACATGTCTGCTGCCGCGATCTCGGTGTCGAGCAGTACGAGGCGGTGGGCCAGCGCGCGACCATCCCGCAGGTCGACCGACATGTTGTGTGCGAGCGCGAGGTCGCGGCTATTCACAATGAGCGCGGAGCGGTGCACTGCAGAGAGGCGGGTGAGGGCGCTCCGCAGGCTCGCCTGCGCGTGCGCCTCGGTGGCGTCCGGCCAGAGCGTGCCGGCGATTGTTGCCCTGGCGATCGCGCGATCTGCGATCGCCAGGATTGCCAACACGCGGCTCGCGCCGTCCGGGAGGTCGGTGTTGATGCCGTCATTCGACAGTTCGAAGCCACCAAGAACGGACAGTTGCACAGAGGATCCTCGGGGGACGAGCGCCAGAGTTCCCAGACAACAGCGCGCACCCGTCGGCCTGCGCGTCAAGAACGAGAATCCCGAGCCGTCAGCGCGACGCGATCACCATACGCCTTCAATGGACCGTCACTGGCTGCGGCCGCAGCGAGTGGTGGTGGCTACTCCCCGCCAGCCGCGCTCTCTGCCCGCATGCCGTTGATCACCGTCAGCGCGTCCCCATCTCCGATCACCTCAGGGATATCCAGCTGAGGCCATCCGTCTTTGTCGTAGCTGGTGGCATTCGTGCGCGTCCACCCGTGCGCCTCAGCGAGGGCGGTGAGAGCCTCGCGGTCGGTGGTGCGAGCATTCCGGCGCAGTGCGGCCAGGTCCCCTCCACCCTCTCCGCGCGTGCCGGCGCCGGTGGGAGGCAGAGTGACCGCGCTGTTGCGGCCTTCACTCCCGGAACGGCGCTCATCTCCTGTTCGGCGCTCACCGGCGAGCAATGACTCGATGTACATGCCGTAGGAGACATCATCGAAGGGCTTCGGTGTGCGGTAGTGCTGCGGTCGTTGTTGGTTCATCGGGAGCCTCCGTCGTAGCTGTCGCACGGATGGTTGCGCGTGTCTCGTCACGAGGGCGTTACGCACATGCATGGGCGCGGCACGCCCACGTGACGAACGGTGTATCTGTGTCTCCGGTGTGACGCGTGAATAACGCCTTCGCCCCGACGATACCGCGGTGAGTGGATTGCGAGGTATGGCGTGGTGGTACAAATCGTCCAAGTCCTGACGGCGGGAGTCGCCTTCATGCTGGCGGTGGTCGCATGCGCATTGCTGCTGGTGGCGGCGGGATTCCTGTGGCGTGCGCCACGCGCGGCTCTCGATACGGTGTGCTGGCTGAGCGCGTACGGGTGCGCCGCGATCGCCTGCTCGCTGGCTGGTCTGGAGTTGTGGTGGATCCCCGCAGCAACGATCGGACTGGGGGTGTCGCTGATCGCGTCGCGCCGACTCGGCGACTTCTCGGCCGGGGCACGGCTGATGCTCGTCGCGTATCCGCTCTTCACGTTGTTCGCCGCCGGATGGCTGGGCGTGTTCCTGGTGCGGGTGGAGATCAGTGAGGGCACGCGGCTGCTGCTATTGGCGGCGTACGGACTGCTGCTACTCAGCGTGCCAGCTGCGCTCGTTGGCCAGTTCGGGGAGTGGGAGGGGCTGGGGCGGCGCATCTGGCGGCGGCCTCGCCAGCCGCTGATGGCTGCTTCAGGTGACCGACGCCCGATGGTGTCGCTGCACGTGCCCGTGTACGCGGAGCCGCCGGAACTCGTGATCGCGTCGCTGGATGCGCTTGCGACGTTGGACTACCCCGACTTCGAAGTGCTGGTGATCGACAACAACACCGATGACCCTCGACTGTGGCGCCCGATCGAGGCCCACTGTCGGCGCCTGGGCGCCCGATTTCGCTTCTTTCACGTGCCGGTGCTTGCCGGTGCTAAGGCTGGGGCGGTGAACTTCGCCCTGGCATGTTCCGCGCCGGCGGCGGAGATCATCGGCGTGCTGGACAGTGACTATCGCGCGGAGCCCGATTTCCTGGAGCGCCTGGTTGGATTCTTCGATGATGCGCGTATCGGCTTCGTGCAGACGCCGCACGACTACCGCGACTGGCAGGACAGCCTGTACCAGCGGCTCTGCTACTGGGAGTACGCGTATGGCGTGAAGAATCTGCTCCCCACGCTGAACGAGCACGCCTCCGCATACACGATCGGCACGATGTGCCTGATTCGTCGCGCCGCGCTGGAGGCGGTGGGCGGATGGGCGGAGTGGTGCCTCACCGAGGACTCTGAATTGGCGATTCGGCTGCACGCGCACGGCTATACCGGAATCTACCTGCCGACCACCTTCGGTCGCGGCCTGATCCCGGAGACGTTCATCGAGTACAAGAACCAGCGCTTTCGCTGGGCGTGCGGACCGGTGCAGCAACTGCGTTATCACGCGCGATTGCTTGCGCCGGGATGGCTTGGTGGTCGCGGAGTATCTGCTCTCACTGCGACGCAGCGGTTGCACGAGCTCAGCCACGGACTGGGGTTGCTGAATACCGGCCTGAGCCTTGGTGCGACTGGTCTGAGTGCGGCGATCATCGCATCGCTGCTGATCCGGCAGGAGGTCGTCGCGGTGCCGGTGACGCTCTGGGGGATCGTCTGGGGACGGCTGCTGATCGCGGTGGGGATGGCGTGGCTGACCCACCGCGTGGTCTTGGGCTGCAGCGTCAGAGACATGCTGGGGGCGCTTGTCGCGAGGAGCGCGCTCAGCTACACGATCGCCACGGCAAGCATCGCGGGCGTGCTGAACCGTCCGACCATGTGGCGTCGCACGAACAAGTTTCCGACGTTGCCGGCGGGTGTGCGCATGCTCACTGGCGTGTGGATGGAGCTCGGGTTGGGTGTGACCGCCGTGATCGGAGGGGGCGCGGCGATCGTTGCCTCTGCTGACTTGAGCATCTTGTCGCTCGTCGCGGCAGGCGTGGTCGCGCAGGGCCTGCGGTTTCTCGCGGCCCCCGCGCTGGCGATCCTATCGGAGCGTGACCTCCGCCGTCGACAACGCAGCAGGTCAAGGGTGAACCAAAACGCTGCCCTCGCAGGCGGCGTGTCGAGACCGAGTCTCGTTTAGCGGGTTTTGGCGACCCCGATCGGATTCGAGGTCGCCAACCTCCTGCTCGCAAAGCAGACGGTCGCCAATCCGTGCCATCCGCGGCTATCATGTGGCTGGTTTCAGGGCGATGCGGGAGTAGCTCAGTTGGCAGAGCACCTGCTTCCCAAGCAGGGTGTCGCCGGTTCGAATCCGGTCTCCCGCTCCATATCCCCCCACCCCCTCTGGTCACCGGAACGGGTGGAAATCCTCGATATCAGGCCGTTTCTCGACCTTCTGACCCGGCGACAGTCGGCGCTCGCCGCTCCTTGTCGCATGCATTGAGAGCGAACGTCGGAGGTCATCATCCCGAGTAGTAGTCGGAGACGGGTGGGAAGTCGAGCGGGTAGATGCGCATGCATCCTTGACCCGCGATGAAACCCAGTTCGCGTTCTTCCTGTCGCGTGACCAAAAACAGGTGCAGCGGGAGGCTCACACACCTATCCGTCAGGGACGCGCGGACGTGGGTTACGTCTTCATGCGAGTTACACAGAACGAGCACATCTATGTCGGCTGCTAAGTCCGCGGATCGCAGAACCGAGCCGAATAGGTACCATTCCGCATCAGTAACTTGCGTCGCGATACGCGAAGCATCCAGGAGCAGCGCGCGGGTGATCTCATCCAACGTCATGGACGATTTAGCTGTCGTAGCAGGTCACTCAGCATGTAGACGTGCGCGCCCAGCGATTCCGCTGCGTCGGTGGCGTCGGACGTGATGCCGCCATTCGGATTGCTGTGAAACACGATGTCGAATCGGCCATAGCGGTCTCTCGCAGTGCGAACGTGGTCGGCGGTCAGGTCATACTCGTTCAGCAGAACCACGCTGACCGACGGAAGCGCTTCCCTCCGCACGACGTACTTGCGATCGAATTCGCGTTCAACGTTGGTCACCCTGTCATGCTGGCGTAGAACGCGTTCAAAGAACGCGAATTCCCTGTTCTCCCATTTGTTAGGATTCTCATCCGCGGTGGCCGAGAACAAGTCACGGAATGAGCCCCAGGCGGCACGATGTCGGATGGCGGCCTGAATGGCATCCCCAGTCCATAAGGACTCGCGAGGGATGTTTGCGATGAACTCGATGTCTTGCCGGGTGCCCAGCAACGCATTAACAGTCGATGCCTCTACCCGAGCAGAAGCGATGGTGCTGACAACAACAGGACGTAGCTGTGTGCGCGTGATACGCAGTACTTGGGGAGCCAAGACCTCGACCGCCCGAACTTCTGAGTGTTCCTTGAGCCGTTGCGCGGCCCACTTTCCGGTCCACTCTGCACTTTCTTCAGGCATTCGCACCCTCGCATAGGATCGTGCTCATATCGGCCGGGAAGCGGGCTCCCACGGTGTGGCTGTCGCCGAGATGCCTCGCTTCGAGATCATCGATGTGCTGCCGGAATTGTTCGAGTGTCGCGAGCTCGTTGTCCTTCAGATGACGGCGATTGGCGTCGAGGACAGCGAGGATCTTCCGATTGTTGGGAAGGATTCTTGAAAGAACCTTGCGCCGCCACACCGCCGCTGTAGGGCTCTCGGAGTCAACCCGATAGTCGTTGTCCGGGCCGTACTCGTTGAAGATTGCGAGATTCTCAGCCAGAGCGGGCGCGATAGCCTGGCAGGCTTCCTGCCGGGTGCCATACTCGACCGCCCCGAAGGTTGCCGCGATGCGTGCCACGTGGCTCTGCTTCCATCCAACCACCATGCTGTCGGTGTAGTGCTCCGGCGCCTTGTCGATGCGCGTGTGGCAGGACGCGCACAGGAGGACAAGGTTCTCGTAGGCCCCTCGCTCTTGCGCCGACAACTGAACGTCTGCACGCGGTCCTGTATCACTTGCCGCGACGATATGTGCCATCTCAGCGATGTGGACGTTCTTATCCCCGGCATCTTCGAACAGCGGAGTCAGACAGCCGGGATTCTGACAGTAGCCAGCGGACATCGCAAAGAGACGGAGTTGGGTCTGTTGGTTCGGCGCGGCCCTACCTCGTGCACAACTCATGAGCCCGCCGCCTGTTCGCTACCTCGGTCAGTCACGGGCTGAAGAATCGACAGAAAACAAGCGATGTGCAGGACGACCAACGCGTGCTCACGTGTGACTTCCTCTATCAGTCCGTGCGCGATTCGGTTCCGGAGATTGAGGCCTGCTGGCTCTGTCAACGCGGTAATCAGGTAGCGAACCCATGACTTATCGAGAAGGTTGCTTGCGTCCAGGGCGTGAAGAAGCGTCCCCAGAGGCGCTACACCACCGTTGTCACCAACTGCTTCGCGGGAGACAGGGATGCCGGCCTGCCTGCAGAGGTCTCGAACAGTTGCTTCAACCTGTGGGAGAGCGACATGAATAGCGGCCTCGTAGTCCCCTCGGAGGTAGTGCGCGAACGCCCGCGCGACGGCGGCTGCGGACCGCTGTGTCATTAGATGGCGCGTGAGGAACTGCACAAGTTGGAGATCATTGGGCTGCCCATGTTTGGCCACGATTGCGTCGAATGCCATCGCGCCAATTACTCCCCAGAACGAAATTCCGGAAACCTCCTGCCGCAGCAACTCCAAACGGTCAGCTGCCTCACCGCCCGCTGCAGTCGTGATTGGCCGTCCAGCCTCGTCCACGATGATTTGTGTGGCGAGGAAATGGATCGGAGCATCCCGTCGGCTCGCCTCAACTTGCTCCAAATTCTTCTGGTGGTCGCCCGACGGTGCTGAGCCACCCGCAATGGCGAAACGCTCTAGTGCCCCCGAGACCGTATCGGGCGCTGCGAACGACTGTATGAACTGGTCGAACTTCTCGCGAGGAATGTTGACCTCGACGGAGATCTCCTTCAGGTCAAGGCTCTCCGGGGTAATGGCATCCAATGCGCGTCTGAGTTCTGGGAGTCGATCCGCCAGACCGTGCTCCCTTGCGAACTCCAAGCACTTCTGCAGGGCTGCGACGCGAATGAGGCCCGTGTGCGCGTCAGCCTCGGCAAGCAAGTGATCGAGTTGTTCATTCCGAATTACGCGTGTCTCGTCACCGCCACCTGCGAGCACTGCCCGGAGGTCGCCAACTTCAGTGAAATCCCAGACGGAATCCGAGAACCGCGTGGAAGCGTCGTCCAGAAGCCCGAGTAGGGACGTGGGCCGGAGGTCGGCGGGGAGGTGCACGAGAACGCGTAGCAGCAACATCGCTGTGCCAACGGAGTCATGTTCGACGGCCGCCCTGGCAGCAGCTTCGAGCGCGGCGCAGACCTCGGGTAGACGGTCGCGCTGGTTCAGCTCACGAACGAGGGATAAGGCACGACGGAGACATTCCGCCCGGGAATACGGGCTACAACCCTTGTCTTCCACGTCCTCATCGACACTGGCACCCTTGGTTCCGAGTTCGAGATATGCGTCAATCGCCAGGGCCCCGAGTCGGCCGGGCTTGTCGCCAACTCGTGCACACCACGACAGGTCGAGGAAGAGAGCACGTGCGGCCGGTACTGTGCAGGCTAGCCCAAGCTGCTCCCACGCCTCACCAATCTCTGGCGGAACCGCATCAAAAGGCGGCGCTGAAACCCTTTCGCCGAACTGGAAAATAGGAATGAATGGGCCATATCCGGGGTACTGGGCGCGGTCGGTACCTTCCCGCAGCATGTATCCCAAAGCTGTCCCGACGGCGCGGAGCAGCGGCTCCGGTATGTCGGCGAGTTCCTCCCGCACATGGCTGGCGAGATAGACCCATCGAGCGCGCTCGAAGAAGCGGTCGATGAGGACACAAGCCTCGGCAAACGGGATGCTATCGTCCGGCATGGCGACGCCCCTTTGCGCGGAGATTAGCATCCCTCAACCGATGACGCGGACACCCGATAACTGAACGAGTTCCGGTGCCGCTCCCGCTTCTGAAGCACAGCGCACACGCTAGAATGGTTCCCAATTCGATGGTGACCGATTGCTGGTGCCGGCTGCGTCTTCCTTCGCGCTGAAGGATCAGGTGAAGAGTGTGATCACGGTGGTCGCCAAGACGCACCACTACTGGGTGGAGCACGTCCTGATGCAAGAGATGCTCGCGGCTACCGCCGCGCGTTCGCGTCCGTAACGGACGCTGGCATTCGGTCTTCTGCACCAGTTGTGCAGTGAGATTGAGACGATCGAAGGCACGGTCTTCTTCGACCTTTCTCTCACGTAGCGCGCCATCTGGAGGATCTGACGCATGTCGAACGCACTCCGGCCATCCGAAGGCGACGCACTTGATGCGTGGCGCGCGCTGGTGCTCGCCGATCGGGAGCAAGTGTCGCGCATCCGGGAGCCGGAACCGCCGACAGACCATTACGCGGAGACCGCCGCGCGATTCCGTGCCGGGGTCCGCGCGGTTCCCGAGCTCGAATCGCTGGTCGCACTGGCGCACCCGGATGATGTGTGGCTCGACATCGGTGCCGGTGGCGGCCGGATCGCGATCCCTCTCGCGAACGCCGTGCAGCGCGTGATCGCAGTTGAGCCGTCGCCAGCGATGCGGGAGCAGCTGTCCGCATCTGCGCGCGATGCGCGTGTGGAGAACATCGAAGTTCGGTCAACGCGCTGGCCCGATCCCTCATGGGACACCCCGGTGAGCGTCGCGTTATCAGCGCATTCCCTGTACGACATCGAGGATGTGGGGCCATTCCTGGACGCAATGGAGCGGCACGCGTCACGACTCTGTGTGGTCGTGCTCCGTCCCTGGGCGCGTGGGGCGCACCTCGCAGACCTGTTCGAAGCGGTGCATGGGGAGCCGATGTGCACACTGCCGGCACTGCGTGAGTTCGTGTCCGTGCTGGGCGCGCGAGGGAGAACGTACGAAGTTCGCATGTCACCCGCCGCTTCGTCACCGAGGGCCGCAGCAACCCAGGATCCCTTCATAGAGGTACGGCGGTTGCTGTGGCTGGCGTCGGGATCGGAGAAGGACGAGCGGATGCAGGAACTGGTGGGAGCGTGGTGGGCAAGGGAGCACGGAATCCACGTGCCTGTGCCGCCGGCTGGCATCGGTATCGTGTCGTGGCAACCACCGAATGCAGCGTCATAGCGTTCCCGGACGCGGTGTGGGGCCTAACCTCCGCCATTCCACGGTCACGAGATTCGGCAGCTCTATGGCGCTCGGCGCGACGATCTACAACTTTGACATCGAGTTGTCCGATGCCGATCGCGCTGTGTACGAGACGCTGAACTTGCGCGTCGCGCAGCATCCGAGCGAGACGGCGGACTACTTGGTCGCTCGTGTGATCGCGTACTGCCTAGAATACGCCGAGGGGCATTGCCTTCTCCAAAGGCCTGTCGGATCCCGGCGATCCCGCGATCGCCGTCCGCGATCTCACTGGCGCGCTACAGGTGTGGATCGACATCGGATTGCCCGAGCCCGAGCGATTGCATCGTGCGAGCAAGATCGCTCCACGCGTTGCCGTATACACGCACAGGGATCCTGGGCAATGGGTGGTCAAGCTAGCCGCCGCGAAGATCTATCGCGCTGAACAGCTCGAGGTCTTCGCTCTCGACCGCGCGTGGCTCGCGCAGCTCGTCGCGCGATTAGAGCGGCGCATGCGGTTCTCGTTGACGCGTTCGGGGGGCGAGATCTATTTGACTGTGGGTGACGCCACGTTTCAGACCATCCTCGCACCAGGCGTTCCGGCGAGCTGACTCCGAAGAGATCCCGCTGTCCCAGAACCCCACTCGTGTCCTGGGTTCGAATCCATCTCCGCTTCATGGAATGGAGCTGTGAAAGCCCACCTGGTGGCGAGTTCTTCGTGCCCGTTCCTCGGCCGCTCGACGCAGAACGTCCGTGCTATACTGGGAATCTCCCCCGAGAATGTTGCCGTGGCCTTTCGCGGTCTCTTCGTTGGTTTGGACCGCTATGCGTCAGCCGATGTCGGCTGGCTCACGTCGGCCGCGCGCGACGCCACCGCGCTCTACGCGCTGTTTGGCGACGCCTTCGGGAGCGAGGCCGCGGCGCTCCTCGTTGACGAGCATGCGACACGCGCGGCGATTGCTGCGGCGTTCGCGGAGCTTGCGTTATGCGACGCCGATGACGTCGTGGTCGTGGCCTTCTCGGGACATGGCACGCCCACGCACGAGCTCGTGACGTACGACGCGGACCTAGGGGACCTCGCGGGCACCTGCGTTCCCCTCGACACACTGACTGAGTGGTTCGCGCGGATCCCGGCGCGCCGACTCATCTGCGTGCTCGACTGCTGCTTCTCCGGCGGCGTGGGTGCAAAGGTGCTCCACGACGCTCCCCATGCCCGGGCGGTCGCTTCGGCCGAGGAAGCGCTCGGCCGACTTTCGGGTGCCGGGCGTGTCATCATCACGGCTTCCCGCGCGACCGAAGAGGCGTGGGAGAACCCGCGGCTCGGTCATGGGCTGCTGACCTATTACCTGCTCGAAGCCCTGCAGGGCGCACCTGAGGTCCAGACGGATGGACGGGTCTCGGTCTACCGGCTGCTCGAATACGTGAGCCGCCGCGTCGCGGATGGTTCGGCGCTGCTCGGACATGTGCAGCAACCGACGTTGCGGGGTCAGATCGATGGCGAGTTCGGTTGGCCGGTGTTCGTGCCGGGCGCGCTGTTCACACAGCACTTCCCGGAGCGTGTGCGGCAGCCCGTGACGGCTGACCTCGCGACGCTCGCGCCATTCGGGTTCCCTGGTGGCGTCATCCAGGCGTGGCAGGACTCGATCGGTGCGTTGAACGCCCTCCAGGTTGAGGCCGTGAACGATGGTGGCGTGCTCGATGGGCAGCACCTGGTGGTAGTGGCACCCACGTCGTCCGGTAAGACGATGATCGGCGAGCTCGTCGCGTTACGGGCCGCGTTGGATCGGCGCCGGGCGTTCTTCCTCCTGCCACTGCGCGCACTCGTAAGCGACAAGTACGCTGAGTTCACCGCGCGCTACGCGGCCTACGGACTGACGGTAATCCGGGCGACCGGCGAGATCGCGGACGACATCCCGGCACTCATGCGTGGTCAGTACGACCTCTGCCTCATGACCTACGAGAAGTTCGCGGCGCTCGCGGTCGGGAGTCCGCACATCCTGCAGCAGGTCGGCGCCGTGGTCGTGGACGAGCTCCAAATGATCGCGGACCCCGGTCGCGGCGCGAACCTCGAGTTCCTCATGACGCTGCTCCGGATCCGGCGACGGCAGGGCATCGACCCGCAGGTGATCGCCCTGTCGGGCGTGATCGGGGAGACCAATGGGCTGGAGCGCTGGCTCGACGCCCGGCTGCTGCGCAGCACGACACGTCCGATCCCGCTGAACGAAGGGATCGTGCGCGGCGACGGCAGTTACCGCTTCCTCGCCCCGGACGGCACGCCCGCTGAGGAGCACGGGCTGATCCAGCCAGAGGCGGCACGGTCGCCGCATCGTGGACTGGTGGTGCCGCTGGTGCGACGGCTTGTGGGACTGGGTCAGCAGGTCATCGTGTTTCGGGAAACGCGCGGCGAGGCTCGTCGCGTCGCCGGCTACCTAACTGAGGCGCTTCAGCTGCCACCGGCCGCCGACGCACTTGCGGCGCGACCGACGGGGGATCCGTCCGTGGCTTCTGCCGAATTGCGCACGGCGCTGCAGGGAGGGGTGGCCTTCCACGTGTCCGACCTTGACCGAACGGAGCGCCAGGTGGTGGAGACGGAGTTCCGGCGGCGGGATGCGACGGTGCGTGTCGTGGTCGCGACGACGACGCTCGCGATGGGTATCAACACGCCCGCGGAGTCGGTGGTGATCGTGGGCCTCGAGCATCCCGGCGAGGACGGGGCGTACAGCGTCGCCGAATACAAGAACATGGTCGGGCGCGCGGGACGGTTGGGCTTCGCCGACGCGGGCTTCTCCTATCTCGTCGCCCCTGACGGGCAGGACGCGCAGCGCTACTGGGATACCTACGTGCGCGGGACGCCTGAGGATCTCACCTCGCGATTCCTCGACGGTCAGACCGACGTCCGCTCTCTGATCGTGCGCATCCTCGCGGCGTCGGCGGCTGCTGCCCATCAGGGCATGAGCGGCGAGGACGTGGCGGGGTTCATCGAGGAGAGCTTTGGCGCGTTCCGGGCGCGGCAGCTGGGCAGAGAGCCGATCGCCACGCGCGACGTCGAGCGCGCCCTGGCCGAATTGGAACGTGGGCGGCTGGTAGAACGCGATCCGGAGGGACGCTACGTGCTCACGCCGCTCGGGCGCCTCGCCGGCGAAGCCGGCGTACACGTGGATTCCGTCCTCCGCGCGGTCGCGGGCCTGACGGCCTGTCGGCCAGAGGCGATTTCCGATCCTGCCTTGATCGCGATCACGCAGGCGACCGTGGAGCTCGACGAGGTGCGCTTCCCCCTCAATCGGAGGAGCACGCAGAAGGAGCCGCAGACTTGGTTCCAGGAGCTGCGGCGACAGGGGGTGCCCGACGCGATCCTCCGAGCGCTGCAGCAAGCGGCGCCCGATCAGCACGCCCCGACAGCGCGCATGAAGAAGGCGGTCGCGTGCCTGTTCTGGATCACGGACACCCCGCTCGAGCGGATCGAACGGACGATGACCCAGTTCGGGGGCGCGCCGGGCGGCGCTTCGGGTGAGATCCGCGGCGTGGCGCAGCGCACAGTCGATCTACTGCCCGTGGTCGCGAGGATCGCGGAACTGGTGTATCCGGAGCTCGATCTCGGATCGCGCGTGACGCGCCTGGTCGTCCGACTCGAACTGGGCGTTCCGGCCGTGCTCGTTGATCTTTCCACCGAGACGCGGGGCGCGTTCGCGCGGCCCGAGCTGCTGGCGCTCGGCCGAGCGGGCCTCGGATCACCCGAGGCGGTGCAGGCGGGCGAGGACGGTGCGATCGAGGCGGTGCTGGGCGATAATCGCGATCGAGTCGTGCTCCTGCGCGCGGCGGCCGTGCGAGCGATCGCCGGACGCGTGCAGGGCGAGGCTCTGACCCTCCCCGCCTACGAAGGCTAGCAACCGCACGTCATCGATCAGGAGGAGGTGCGAATGACGACGAGCACAGTCACGGTGGTGCAGCCGATGCGGTCAGTGGATCGTGCAGCGCCCATACCGTTCCTGGTTCGATTCGCCACGACGCGCGCGGGCGCATGGACGCCGCGGGGTGAGACGACGCTGACGCTCACCGTGGAGACGACCGATGAATAGTGCAGCAAACGCGGCCGATGCGCCGACCGCTGTCACGGCTCCATCGGTCGCGACCGTCCCCACGCCGTTCCTCGCGCGCTTCGCGGTCTCGCGCTCCGGGGCGCCAACGCCACGCGGAGAGACCACGAGCACAAGGGCGATTGAGACCACGGATGAGTAGTCCACCATCGACGGCGCGTCCCGTGTCGATGCCCTTGCCGGGATCGGATAGCACACTACCGTTCCTCGTCCGGTACGCGGTCGCACGACGGGCCGGCCCGACGCCACGCGGCGAGACCACCGTCACCAAGGCGGTGGAAACGTCGGACGAGCAATGAGTGCCGCCGGCCAGCCGGCAGCAGTGCTGCTCGTAACCACGTCCTATGACCTGTCGGCAGAGCTGGTCGCCGCGTCCCTCGCCCGCCGCGGTGCGTACGCGGTGCGCTTCGATACCGACCACTTCCCGGCGGAGATCAGCGCCTGCATCGACGAGACCGGACGGTGGGTCCTGCGGACGACGACCGACGAGCTGTGTTCGGATGCGGTGGATGCCGTCTGGTACCGCAAGCATGCGGCGCCCGCACTTCCGACGACGTTGGATCCCGCGCACGCCGAGTTCGCGGAGCGGGAGGCCCGCGCGTTCATCACGGGCGCGCTGCTGGATCTCGACGGCGTGCGGTGGGTCAGCGATCCGACGAGCGTCTGGCGCGCGGAGAAGAAGCCGGCGCAGCTGCGCGTGGCCGCCGCCGTGGGGTTCGAACTGCCGCGCACGCGGATCACGAATGATGCCGCCGCCGTACGCGTGTTCGCGGCAACCGTCCCCGTGGTCGCGAAAGCGGTGAGCTCCGGATACATCACGCGCGACGGATCGTTCGAGACGATCTTCACCTCCGCGGTGAGCACCGATGATCTGGACGACCTCGCTTCGCTCGCCCTCGCGCCGGTGACGTTCCAGGAGCAGGTTGCGAAGCGATCCGACGTCCGCGTCACCGTGGTCGGCGAGCACGTGTTCGCGGCGGAGATCGAGTCGCAGGCGTTGCAAGAAAGCCGCGTCGATTGGCGAGCGGCGGACGATCCGCGGCGACTTATCCACCGTGAGCATGACTTGCCGGCGGCGATCGCCTCGCGATGTCGGATCCTCGTGCAGGCACTGGGACTCCGCTACGGCGCCATCGATCTTGTGCGCACCGAGGACGATCGGTACGTGTTCCTCGAGATCAATCCGAACGGGGAATGGCTGTGGCTGCAGGACGCGCTCGGTTGGCCAATCGCGGAGCGGATCGCCGAGGAGTTGCTCGGGTGAATTGGCTGCCACAGTGGCTATGGCCACATCCCGACGGGAGCGAGCCGCGGCCCGCCGATCTCGAGCCGATCGCGCACGCGACGAGTGGAGCGCACCTCGACTTCATCGCCACCGAACTCCATCGCCAGCAAGACCGCGAAGCGGATCGTGATCGCAGTGCCCAGGCACGGGTCACCGCGCTGCTGGGGCTCGCGTCGACCTCCGGCGCCCTGACGACCGCGCTGGTGGGCTTCGGGCTGTCGGCGACGCGGCTCGACGTGACGCCGGTGCAGCTTGCCGCACTGTTGATCGTCCTCGGCTACATGGGGCTGCAATTCGTCGCTGCGATGTACCACACCTCGCGCGGTCTGCTGCCGCGCGAGTATGTCGAAATCGACCCGGTGGTCTTTGATCCCGAGGCGGACGAAACAACGGATGCCTTTCGGACGGCGATCCTCAGCACGCACCGCTCGAATCTGCGACGTGCGTCCTGGGTGACGAACCGACGTCTCGATGACATGTCGTGTGCGATCCGGGCCTTTCAGCACGCCGCGGTCGGTGCGGGGGTGTTGTTGGCTGTGATCGCACTTACTGTCCTCAACCGACGCTTCGGCGTGTGTCTGCCGCTGCCGTGGTGACGGATAACTGGCGTCTCATCGGTGCTGCTTACCTCGCGCGTAAGACGTTCGCTACGCGTTTGGTCGTAACGATTCGGAACCAGCAGGCGATCGATCTCTACGGTGTGGAACGTCAATACGCCGACACCTAGAGACCTGCACCCACTCGCGGTCGGACGCCTCCACAGCATCTGCCTCCTAAGCAGGTGCTCTGCCAACGACGGCCGAAATGCTTTCAAACTCGTCGTTCATTGCGCGCTGGTTCGTCGCCCGGTCGCGAACGTGCTACACGTGGTGGCGCCGAGACACTCGGAAGTTGCGGCGGCGCTGCCCCGAAGCGTCCCTGTCAGGCGATCCTCGGGGGCGGAGAGCGCTGCCGATACGGGATGCACCGTTCTGCTTCTGGCACAGTCCGGACTCAGTAGGCGCCGATGCCCGTCGCCTGGGCGCTGTACGCCAGCGCGGTGAAGGCACGCTGCCGGCGTTCGCCGGCTGACGTTCGTGGGCGGTCGACGATACCCAGGCACGCCTCCAGTGGATGCGCGCGACCGCTCGGGGAGTGGTCGGGGACATCAGCGAAGCAGGGTTGGACGATGAATACGGCGACTTTGCCGCGCCGCAATGCGACGTGACGAATGACTCGACCGTCAGGCGGCCGCGGGCCCGTGGCTTCGGCCGTCGGGCGCCACATGACGCCACTGAGCATACCTACGAGGCCGGGGGACGCCTTGATGAATGAGCCGTTGCGCCAGCTCCAAGCGAGGGGCAACCGAAGTCATCGAATGGTACTGGTGTCTGCTCGGCGCGGTTATATCCGGGATCGGCCCGATGCACGCCCACCTCACCCTCGCCGAGCGAGGATCGCACCTCGCTCAACGTCGTCCCCTATCAGCGCGCTCTGCCCCTTGATAACCTGCCCTGTGACGTCGGGCTCGCCGTAGGCGGAGGCACCCTGTGACGCAGTCGCGAAACACGCGCGTGGGAGACTGGTGGCAGCCCACGGGCATCCGTAGTCGTCTCATGGCGCTAACCGTCATGCTATTTCTCCCGGTCATCGCGCTGACCGTCTACTCGCACGTCGACCGACTGCGGGACGCCCGCGATGAAGTGGGACGAGGCGCCGTCGCCGACGCGCGCATTGCCGCGGTGCAGTACGACCAGGCGATCCAGGGCACGAAGCAGCTCCTCGTGCCTCTTGCGGCAGTGTTCGCCGCGATGCCGGACGAGGAACTGGGTCCGAGCGAGGCGTGCGACGCGTTGCTGGCGCAGGTGCGCAGCACGAGCACCTGGTACACGAACATCGGGGTGGCG